>NZ_CP040244.1:7344646-7646296 GCF_005517195.1 Streptomyces vilmorinianum
GTGGCGGGCTCGAAGCGTGAGCGCGTGAAGCAGTTCCCGTCGGCGCTGGTCGTCCGCCGCTCCTGCGGCTGCCACGACTGACCGTCCTTATACGGGACATACGGGGTTCTGTCGGGCTTCTCAGGCCGTCCTCAGAGAGCTCTCATGTACGGCTCCGAGAGTCGTATCCATGACGGACTTCCAGCAGCAGCCGCAGCAGCAGCCGTACTATCCGCCTCGGCCGCCGTACGACCCGACGCAGCCGGTCACCACGGAGCCGGGCACGACGATCTGGCCGGCCGGCGGTCACGTACCGCCGGCGGTCACACCCCCGGCGGTCACACCCCCGGCCCCCGCGCCGCGCCATCGCGCCAAGCGGGGCGTCGGTCTCCTCGCCGCCGTGGCGATCGCGGCGGCGGCGGTCGGCGGGGGCACGGCCACCCTGGTGCAGCAGCTCACCGCGGACAGTACCCGGAGCGCGACCGGCGTCAACGGGACGACCGTCTCCGCGAGCAGCAAGGGCACGGTCGCCGGCGTGGCCGAGGCCGTCTCCCCGTCCATCGTGGAGATCTCCGCGGCGACGGCCTCCGGCAAGTCCACCGGCTCCGGCGTGATCATCACGGGCGACGGCGAGATCGTCACCAACAACCACGTGATCTCCGGCGCCTCCTCGATCAAGGTGCAGCTGTCCAGCGGCAGGACGTACGACGCGAAGGTCGTCGGCACCGACCCCGACAAGGACCTGGCGCTGATCAAGCTGGAGGGCGCGTCCGGTCTGAAGGCGGCCACGCTCGGGAACTCCGACGACGTCAAGGTCGGCGACGAGGTCGTCGCGATCGGCTCCCCCGAGGGCCTGACCGGCACGGTCACCAGCGGCATCGTCTCGGCGCTCGACCGCGATGTGACCGTGGCCAAGGACGACGGCCAGGACCAGCGGCAGCAGCAGCAGTACGACCCGCGGCAGGGCTGGCCCTTCGAGTTCGGCGGGCAGCAGTTCAACGGGGACACCGGCTCGTCGAAGACGACGTACAAGGCGATCCAGACGGACGCCTCGCTCAACCCCGGGAATTCCGGCGGTGCGCTGATCAATATGAACGGCGAGATCATCGGGATCAATTCGGCCATGTATTCGCCGAGTTCTTCGAACGGTTCTTCGGCGGGCAGCGTCGGGCTCGGATTCGCCATCCCGATCGACACCGTCAAGGCCGACCTGGACGACCTCCGCTCCGGCGGCGACAACTGAACGCATGCGAGGCTGGCCCCATGACTGGCCCGGTGAATGAAGGCGACCGCATCCTCATCGTCGACGACGAGCCCGCCGTACGGGAGGCGCTGCGGCGCAGTCTCGCCTTCGAGGGGTACGGGACCGAGGAGGCCGTCGACGGCATCGACGCGCTGGCCCGGATGGAGTCGTACCGCCCCGATCTCGTCGTCCTCGACGTGCAGATGCCCCGCATGGACGGGCTGACGGCCGCCCGCCGCATCCGGGCGTCCGGCTCGACCGTGCCGATCCTGATGCTGACGGCGCGGGACACGGTCGGCGACCGGGTGACGGGGCTCGACGCGGGCGCCGACGACTACCTGGTGAAGCCCTTCGAGCTGGACGAGCTCTTCGCCCGGATCCGGGCCCTGCTGCGCCGCAGCTCGTACGCGTCGGCCTCGTCGGCCTCGTCGGCCGAGCCCGAGGGCGACGTGCTGACCTTCGGGGACCTGCGGATGGACCTGGCGACCCGGGAGGTGACGCGTGCGGGGCGGCCGGTGGAGCTGACGCGCACCGAGTTCACGCTCCTGGAGATGTTCCTGGCGCACCCGCGGCAGGTGCTGACCCGCGAGCAGATCCTGAAGGCGGTGTGGGGCTTCGACTTCGAGCCGAGCTCGAACTCCCTGGACGTGTACGTGATGTATCTGCGGCGCAAGACGGAGGCGGGCGGCGAGCCGCGCCTGGTGCACACGGTGCGGGGCGTGGGGTACGTGCTGCGCGGCGGAGGTCCGGAGTGAGCGGTCCCCTGACCTGGTTCCGCTCCCGCCCGCTGCGCTCCCGGCTCGCGCTGCTGACGGCGACGGCGGTGGCGCTCGCGGTGGCCGGGGTGTCGCTGGCGTGCTGGTTCGTGACGCGGGCGCAGCTGGAGGCGGAGCTGGACTCGTCGCTGCGCAGCAGCAAGCTGGACGAGCGCTCGGTGAGCCAGCTGGCGCTGACCTGCGCGCAGAGCGGCGAGTCCCCCGTCCCCTCGGGTGGCTCGTACACCGTGCAGATCGTGCTGAGCAGCGGCAAGGTCTGTACGTACGGCACCTCGCCGATCCCCGCCCAGCCGGACGATCTCGCGGTGGCGCGGGGGCAGATTCCGTACGCCCTGCACACGACGAAGGCCGAGAACGGCGGCGAGATGCGCGTCTACACCTACGCGCAGCCCTCGCTGGCGCTCCAGCAGCTCGTCGGCGTCTCGGTCGCCCGCCCGCTGGCGGAGATCGACAACTCCATGACCACGCTCGCCTGGGTGCTGCTGCTGGTCTCCGGGGTCGGGGTCGTGGGTGCGGGCGCGGCGGGCCTGTGGGTGGCGCGGACCGGGCTCGAGCCGGTGAACCGGCTGACGGGCGCGGTCGAGCATGTGGCGGCGACGGAGGATCTGACGGTGCGCATCCCGGTCGAGGGCGAGGACGAGATCGCCCGGCTCTCGCGCTCCTTCAACGCGATGACGGCCGCGCTGGCCGTCTCCCGGGACCGCCAGGCGCAGCTGATCGCGGACGCGGGTCACGAGCTGCGCACTCCGCTGACCTCGCTGCGCACGAACGTCGAGCTGCTCGCCCGCAGCGAGCAGACGGGGCGCGCGCTGCCGCCGGAGGACCGGCGGGCGCTGATGGCGTCGGTGAAGGCGCAGATGACGGAGCTGGCCGCGCTCATCGGCGACCTCCAGGAACTGGCCCGCCCGGACGCGGTCCAGCCGGGCCCGCTGGAGGTCGTACCGCTGCACACGATCCTGCGCTCGGCCCTCGACCGGGCGCGGCTGCGGGGCCCCGAACTGACCTTCCGTACGGACCTGGCGCCCTGGTACGTACGGGCGGAACCGGCGGGTCTTGAGCGCGCGCTGGTGAACGTCCTGGACAACGCGGTGAAGTTCTCGCCGCCCCGGGGCACGATCGAGGTGACCCTGATGCGCGGCGAACTGACGGTCCGCGACCACGGCCCGGGCATCGCCCCCGAGGAACTCCCCCACGTCTTCGACCGCTTCTGGCGCTCCCCCTCGGCCCGAGGCCTCCCGGGCTCGGGCCTGGGCCTGTCGATCGTGGCACGTACGGTCCAGCAGGCCGGCGGCACGGTGACCCTGACGACACCGGAGGACGGCGGCACGGCAGCGGTCCTACGCCTCCCGGGCGCACCGACGCCTCCGCCGGAGGCCTGACGTCTGACGGCGGGCGTCAGATGCGGCGGCGCACCTCGGCCGCGAACTGGGGCGCACCGCCGGCCGCCAGCCGGTCGAGGAGCCCGTGGAGATCGCGGGGCTCACGGCGGTAGCGCGCGACCTGATGCCGGAGCACGGACAGGACGACCACCGGCTCGAGGTCGAGGATGTCGAGCAGGAACTCGTCGGGGTGCAGCACCTCGATGTCGTACGGGGCGGTGGAGTCCTCGGGGAAATCGCGGAGGTTCAGCGTCACGACGGCCTGCGCCTCGCCCCGCACCGCGGCCGCGAGGACGTGCCGGTCCTTGGGATCGTTGCTCATGACCGGGACGAGCCCTTCATACCCGGTCACGGAACTGGCGGGGAAGTGTCGGTCGAGGGTCTCGACCAGGCGCTTCGCCGTCTCCTCGTCACGCTTGTCGGCGATGTTCCGCCGGAGTTCCTCCAGGATGTCGGCCGACCAGAGCGGCTCGTAGATCTCCGCCTCGGTCAGCCTCAGCAGGGTGTCCCTCAGGCAGTTCGGAAAGAGGACACAGGTGTCCAGAACGACGCGCTGCACATCACTCCCAGGAATTCAGTCGCCGTACAGGTCGGCTTCCTCTGTCAGTTCGACCAGTTCGTCCAGGCCGCTGCGCCGCGTGGAGCGGCGTAGCTCGCGGTAGGCGAGGATGTCGGTCAGCAGCACCCGACGGTGCCTGCCCGGCCGGGTGAAGGGGATGTCCCCCTGGTCGAGGAGCTTGACCAGGGTCGGGCGGCTGACGCCCAGCATCTCCGCGGCTTCCTGGGTGGTGAGCGTGGTCTGCTTGGGGGCGACGGTGACGGCCTTGCCCTCGGACAGCGCGTGTACGACGACGACGAGGGCCTCGTACACCTCTGCGGGCAGCGCCTTGGTCGTACCGTCCGGGCCCCGCAAGAGAGCAGGCTCGGACGCCGTCGGCGTCCGGTCGAGAAAGGCGCGAAGCTCCGCGATCTCGGCCCTGTGCTCCGGGAGGAGAGTCCTGTCTTCCGCTGTGCTGTTCATACGTCGTCTCCTTCGAGGCTCACCCCACCTTGGCATCAATTCGAAAGAAACGCAAGATTCGAAGGAAACGAAAGAAGCCCGGGTCGCACCCGGAGGTGTGTCAGTTGTGCCGGATGAGGGACTCGACCAGGCCTGAGCGAGTATTGGGGAAGTCCATCGGGACGATCCCGAGGCCGACGCGTCCGGCCAGCTCGGCGCTGTCGAGGAAGCCGTGGACCCACGGGTTCAGCCGGTCGGAGTTCCAGCGGGGCGGCAGGTACGCGGAGGTGCTGACGAAGTTCACGTACAGCCGGCCGGGCTGGGTGACGGCCGTGCGGAAGTGGGTCTGGATCTTCGGGTACTTGGCGTCGGGCAGCGCGTTCCAGTCGTCCTGGATGGCGAAGGCCGAGCTGCCCCACCTCAGCCCGGGCAGCCCGCCGTTGTCGGCGAGCAGCACGACCCGTCCGCGGGCCTCGCCGAGGAGGGGGAGCGTGTCCCCGATCCGGAAGAGGGAGCGCCAGCCGCGCCGGTCGAGGTAGTCGTCGAAGACGGCGCGGAAGGTGGCGTCGGACTCCTGCGAGTACTCCTGCTTGACCCGCATGAGGACGGTCTCGGAGGGGTGCGCGGCGAGGAAGTCCCGGCAGGCGATGAGGACGTCCCCGAACATCATGTTCTGGTACGAGGCCCCGTGGTGGATCGCGAACGACCCGCCGGTCACCCGGCACCGCACGTCCAGGAAGCGGATGCCGCTGTCCAGCTGCTGGGCGATGGTGGTGTTCTGGCACTCGCTCCAGGCCCCGCCGAACCGGGCCCCTGAGTCGTGCGTCCCGGGGATGGTGAGCCGCCGCAGGTCGGTCCCGTCCCCGTGCGCCCCCATCCACGCGCGCGCGTCCACGGCGGAGGCGTCGGGGGCTCCCACGAGCAGAGTCGCTCCGGCGGCCGCGGCCCCTACGAGGAATCGTCGTCGGTCCATGGACCGGGACTATGACAGGCACACGTCAATACTGCCAGGGGGGCGTGAGACATCTACGGGACACCGGGTCGGCCGAAGGCCGGTTCCCGACGGGGAACCGGCCTTCCTGGCCCTTCAGGGTCACTGAGTGACGGTGAACGCGCACCAGGGCGTCCAGGCCGAGACCTGGCTGCCGCCGATCGTGTGCAGGCGGAACTGGTACTCACCCGGCTTCAGTTCGCCCGCGGAGAGAGCGAGGTTGAAGACCATGCCGTTCGGCCAGATCCGCTCGGTCTTGGTGATGAGCGCGGCCTCGCCCGGCTTGGCGACCTCGAAGGTGGCCCGCAGGGAGTGGTAACTCCTGTTCTTGCCCGCGTCCTTGCCGAACGCGGTCGGCGAGGCGGCGAGCGCGCCGCCGTTCGTGCCGGAGATCACCGGGGTCGGGCCGCCCTCGCAGAACTGCGCCTGCTCGTACGGTCCGGCGAAGACCCGGAGGGTCCCCGGCACGCTGGGCTCGACCTGCGATCCCGTCGCGTTCGTCGCGCTGAAGACCGCGACGGTGACGAGCGCGGCGACCACACCGGCGGTCGCGCCGATGCGTCGGAGATTCTTTCCGATCACGGGAAAACCGTCCTTCCGGTACTAGCGCGGAACGTAGTAGAGGTGCGTGCGGCCGTCGTAGCCGTTCACACAGCCGTAGGAGTTCCAGAGGCCCTGGTGGTAGGCGTTCTCCGCCCCGTACTCGTCACACCAGTACCAGGATTCGTGGGTGCCGTCGTACAGGTTCCCGACGGTCGTGGCACCCATGGGTTTGATCAGCCACTGCTTGCCCACGGTGGCGAGGCGGGGGATGCTGTACGAAGGCGTCTGGTCGTTGTAACTCGTCCAGCCGTACGAGTTGTTGATGATCTGGCCGGCGGCCTTCCGGCCGGTCGCGACGCCGAGGTCGCCGTCCCACTGGAAGTGCACACCGAGGTAGACCCGGCTGCGGGCGTTCTCGGTCGCCGCCGCGCTGAAGTTGGGGAAGGTGCGGGTGACCCCGACCGCGTGCGGGTCGTCGGTGGTGCCGGTGAAGGAGATGTCGTCCGTGCCGAAGAACTGCTTCATCGACTCGGCCCACGCTCCGGCGAAGGTCGCGTGCCCGGAGACATAGGCGGGGAACGGCGGGCTGAAGCGGTTGTCGCCTTCGTCGGCCGAGAGCGGCTGCCAGGAGCTGTTCTGCGCGGTGTCCGGGTTGCCGTCCGAATCGGCCAGCTGGATGGCGCTCTCGGGCCGCCACAGATCGATGGGGGTCTGGTACTTCTGGTCCCAGGCGGAGATCCCCGCGTCCGCCATCGAGCCCGCGACCAGCGCGAAGAGCTGGACGTTGGCGAGCTGGTCGAGTCCGCGCTGCGTGGAGACGATCCGGGTGTGGGAGAAGAGCTGCCCCGGCGGCTTGTAGGTGCCGTTCAGGTCGTTGGCCCAGAACCAGGCGATCTGGGTCTGCTCGGCGGTCCGTGTCGTGCTGTTGGCCGCGCCGAGCTCAGCGACCTCCTTGAACTGGGCCGTATAGGCGGGGCTCTTCAGCAGCTCGGGCATCGTCGTGAACCCGCCGGGCTGCTGCGGACGCAGGTCGGCCGCCGTGGTCTTGTAGTACGTCCACGGGTAGTCGCCGTAGTCGATGAACTTCTTGACCTTGCCCCAGTTCGGAGTCGCCGCCGCACCGGAGCCCGTCGGCCGCCACTGACCGGGTTCGGTGCTCGGGGTATACGGCGTGGTGTCCTGGGATCCGTCGCCGGTACGACGGGCGATCATCGCCGCGGCGGCCTTCTCGCCGACGCTCTTGCCCTCCGTGGTGGTGGCGTCGACCGGCTCGCCCGTGCGGGCCGCCGTGAGGTAGGGCGTGAAGTCGAGGGCGGGGAAGGCGGACTTGAGGGTGTTGTAGGCGGCGTGGTCCAGGGCCGCGTCGACGTTGGGAGCGACGCCGGCCTTCACGCTGATGCCGGGGGTGTAGAGCGCCCCGATGCAGTTCTCCGGCTTGAAGCCGCCACTGCTGTGGCAGCGGCTGGCGTTGGCGGCGTCGTACATGGCCAGGTGCATCATGGCCCCGGCCCGTGCCAGGGGTCCCGGAGCGCCGCCCGTGGTGACGTAGGCGTCGAGCAGCGCCTGGTTCCAGTAGAGGACCCGGTCGCCTGTGGTCGAACTGGCGTGTGCGGGCGCCGATATGCCCACGCTTGCCAGTAACAGCGCCAGGCCGACGGTGATGGAGCGTCTGACAGGGTGTCTCACAGTCTTGCCCCTCCAGAGATCACGAAAGTTGATCGTGTGCTGACAAGATCACGTGCAGCATAGGAGCAGCGTCCGCCTGACGGGTCCGTTCCGGCTGGAAAATGCGCGTGAACAATGCCTCTGGCAAAGGGAGTTTGAATACCCCGACGCACGGGACCCCGCCCGGCCGTCATGGCCGGGCGGGGTCCCGGGACTGCGTCACCGACGCCGGTTACGGCTTCGGCGGGTACACCACGTTGATGCGGTCCGCCGCCGGCACCGGCAGCGGGGCGCTCGCCGAGGAGGTGCGGAGGTAGGTCTCGAAGGCCAGCAGGTCGTCCACGCCGACCAGCCGGTTCGTCCCCTTCGCCAGCTCGCCGAAGCCGTCGCCGCCGCCCGCGAGGAAGGAGTTGACGGCGACCCGGTAGGTCGCGGCCGGGTCCAGCGGAGCGCCGTTCAGCCGCACCGAGTCGGCGACGACACGGTCCGCGCCGGTCTTGGTCAGGTCCAGCGTGTAGCTGAGGCCCGACGAGGGCTGCAGCACCTTCGGCGACCCTTCGTTCTTCGGGCCGGTGACCTGCTGCTGGAGGACCGTGAGCAGCTGCGCGCCGGTCAGGTCGAGCAGGTTCACCGTGTTGCCGAACGGCTGCACCCGGAACGCCTCGCCGTAGGTGACGACGCCGTCGCCCTCACCGGCCGGGGAGGACGCGTACACCAGGCTGTCCCGCACGCCGCCCGGGTTCATCAGCGCGAGGTCCGCGCTCGGGTCCACGGACTTGGCGTACGCGAGCTGGGCGTCCGCGATCAGGTTGCCGAGCGGGGAGTCGTCCGGCCCGCTCGGGGCGGCGGCCCCGGCGGCGATCCAGCCGATGGGCCGGTTCTCGATCGGGGAGGAGATCGCCTTGTAGCGGGCGATCAGGTCGGTCATGTCGCCGGCCGGGTCCTTCCGGACGACGACGTGGTTCGCGGACTTCACCGACGTACGGACGATGTCGCGGGTGCGCCGGTCGTAGGTCAGCGTGGTGTCCGTGTAGAGGCGGCCGAAGGACGCGGCGGAGGTCACCGTGCGCGGCTTGCCCTCCGGGTCCGGGATGGTGCACGCGTACGCGGCGTGGGTGTGGCCGGTGACCAGCGCGTCGACCTTGGCGTCGACGCCCTTGGCGATGTCCACGATGGGGCCGGAGATACCGGTGCCGGGGCCGTTCCCGTCACAGCCGTAGTTGTACGCGTCGGACGCCGGGGCGCCGCCCTCGTGGATGAGCGCGACGATCGACTTCACGCCCCGCTTCTGCAGCTGGCGCGCGTACTTGTTGATCGTCTCGGTCTCGTCGAGGAACTTCAGGCCCTTGACGCCGTCGGCGGTGACGATGTCCGCCGTGCCCTCCAGGGTCACGCCGATGAAGCCGACCTTGATGCCGTCCTTCTCCCACACGAAGGTGGGGTCGAGCATCGGCTTTCCGGTCTTCTCGTCGACGACGTTCGCGGCCAGGTACGGGAACTGCGCGCCCTCGAAGGTCCGCCCCTCCGCGTAGCAGCCGTCCTTCGGGTGGCAGCCGCCGTCCTGCATCCGCTTGAGCTCGGCGGCGCCCTCGTCGAACTCGTGGTTGCCGACGCCCGTGACGTCCAGGTCGAGGGCGTTCATCGCCTCGATCGTGGGCTCGTCGTGGAAGAGCGCGGAGATGAGGGGGCTGCCGCCGATCAGGTCGCCCGCGGCGGCCGTGATCGAGTACGGGTGGCCCTGGCGGGCCGTGCGCAGCGAGCCGGCCAGGTACTCGACGCCGCCGACGCCCTCGATGGTCTTGACGCTGCCGTCGGGCTGAATCTCCGTGAGCCGCCCCGAGGAACCCGTGGGGGCCTCGAGGTTGCCGTGGAAGTCGTTGAAGGACAGCAGCTGGATGTCCTGGTAGCGGCCGGACTGCTTGTCCGAGTGGCCGTTCTGGCCGGCGCTCGCGGTGCCCGGCAGCGCTACCGCGAGCGCTCCCACGGTGGTGAGGCCGGCGACAGCCGCGAGGAGCCGGTGCGTACGGCGTCTGCGGTGCTGGTTCTGAGAAGTGGTAGGCATGCGCCCCCCTGTGGTGCATGTGAAGGGAAGTCTCGGTCCGGGCGCAGCCTAGGGTCAACGCGCGTAGCGCAACAGGGGTCAGGGGTTACGAGCTGGTTGATTTTGCTCACTCGGCAGGCACCCGCCAGGCACCCACCAGGCCGCCGACAGGCACCCGCCAGGCCGCCGGCAGGCGCCCGACCGACTGCCGACCGCCCCGTACGACAGTCTCCGGGCGATCTCCCCCGCCCCGGCGCGGGCCCGCCGTAGGCTCGTAGCCATGACTCCTGACGCGGCACCGGCCCTCGAACCCGGACGGCAGATCAACACCTTCGACGAGCTCTCCCCCGAGCAGATCCAGGACGTCGTCGACCTGCTGGAGGCCGCCGACCAGGCCGACGGCATGCACGCCGTGTCCGAGCAGGGGCGGCTGTATCTGCGTCACGGCCGGCGCGAGGGCGTACGGCACTTCCTGCTCACCGTCGGCCACCAGCTCTACGGCTACGCCCAGCTGGAGGACACCGACCCGGTCGAGGCGCCGGCCGCCGAGCTGGTCGTGCACCCGTCGCAGCGCGGCCGGGGGCACGGGCGGGCGCTCGGTACCGCGTTGCTCGCGGCCTCGGGCAAGCGGCTGCGGGTGTGGGCGCACGGCGGGAAGTCGGCGGCCCGGCATCTGGCCCAGGTGCTCGGCCTGACCCTCTTCCGTGAACTGCGCCAGCTGCGCCGCCCGTTGGTGCCGCTCGACATCCCCGAGCCGGTGCTGCCCGAGGGCGTCACGGTCCGTACGTTCGTCCCCGGCCAGGACGACGCGGCCTGGCTCGCCGTCAACGCGGCGGCGTTCGCCCACCACCCCGAGCAGGGCTCCCTGACCCAGCGCGACCTGGACGACCGGATGGCCGAGCCGTGGTTCGACCCTAAGGGCTTCTTCCTCGCGGAGAAGGAGGGGCGGCTGATCGGCTTCCACTGGACGAAGGTGCACGCCGAGGAGCAGCTCGGCGAGGTGTACGTGGTCGGGGTCCTGCCGGAGGCGCAGGGCAGCGGGCTCGGCAAGGCGCTCACGGCGATCGGCCTGCGGCATCTGGCCGCGCAGGCGCTGCCGACCGCGATGCTGTACGTGGACGCCGACAACACGGCGGCGCTGACGGTGTACGAGCGCCTCGGCTTCGTCACGCACGAGGTGGACCTGATGTACCGCACGGAGTCGTGAACACGGGTCCAGACGGAGTCGTGAACGGCGTTTGAGCAGGGGGCGGTTGACATCGCCCCCTCTCTTCCACCACCCTTTCACTACTTGATTAGTGAAAGGGTGGTGGAAGAACGTGCTCGAGTACCGCATCGACCGGCGCAGCGGAGTCGCCACCTACCTCCAGATCGTCCAGCAGACCAAACAGGCCCTGCGCATGGGCGTCCTGGAACCCGGCGACAAGCTGCCCACCGCGCGCGAGGTCGTCGAGGCGACGGCCATCAACCCGAACACCGTGCTCAAGGCCTACCGCGAACTGGAGCGCGAGGGCCTCGTCGAGGCCCGCAGGGGCCTCGGCACCTTCGTCCGCGCGACGCTCGGCACCACGCCCGCCGACTCGCCCCTGCGCGGCGAACTCGCCGCCTGGGCGCGCCGGGCGCGGGAGTCCGGCCTGGACAGGGACGACGTGGCCGCGCTCTTCACTTCCGTACTGGACGAACAATTCAAGGGGGACGACGCATGACGACCGACACCGCCCTGGCCCTGGAGGCCATAGGCCTGGGCAAACGGTACGGAGGCGGCAGACCGCACCGGGCCCTGCGGGACTGCTCCTTCCGGCTGCCCGCCGGCCGGATCTGTGCCCTCGTCGGCCCCAACGGCGCCGGCAAGTCCACGCTCCTCGCCCTCGCCGCGGGGCTGATCAAGCCCACCGAGGGCACCATCCACGCCCCCGCCCGCGAAGAACTCGCCTACGTCGCCCAGGACAAGCCCCTCTACCCGCAGCTCACCGTCGCCGAGACCCTGGCCATGGGCCGGGAGCTCAACCCCGGCCGCTGGGACGCCGCCCTCGCCGAACGGATCGTCGCCGCCGGGCCGCTGGACCCGAACACCCGCGTCCGCTCCCTCTCCGGAGGCCAGCGCACCCGCGTCGCCCTCGCCCTCGCACTGGGCAAGCGGGCCGGACTGCTGCTCCTGGACGAGCCGATGGCCGACCTCGACCCGCTGGCCCGCCACGAGCTCATGGGCGCCCTGATGGCCGAGGCCGCCGAACACGGCACGACGGTCGTCATGTCCTCGCACATCCTCGGCGAACTGGAGGGCTCCTGCGACCACCTGATCCTCGTCGAGGGAGGCCAGGTCCAGCTCGACGGCGCCATCGACGAGCTCATCGCCGCGCACGCCCTGCTCACCGGACCGGTCGCCGACCTCGCCCCGCACACGGTCGTCGACTCCCGCACGACGGGCCGTCAGCTCACCGCCCTCGTACGGCGTGAGGGCCCGATCGAGGGACCGTGGCAGACCTCCGAGCCGACCCTCGAAGAACTCCTCCTCGCCCACCTCCGCGCCGCCCGCGCCCCCGAAGGAGCCTCCGCATGAGCGCCCTCGCCCTCAAGGGGCCGTACTGGGTGACGGTCCGCCAGCACAAGCCCGCCCTGACCTTCGCGGCCGTCGCCGTGACCCTCGGCCTCGCGACCATGCTCTGGCTCCGGCACTGGGACTCCCGCACGGTCGGCACCAACCAGGACAACGGCTACGCGGTGCTGCGCATCGCCATGGACTGGGCCTCCACGGGCATCTTCCTCGTCCCGCTGCTCGTCGGCGCGTACCTCGCGGGCCCCATGCTCGCCCGCGAGCTGGAATCGGGGACGTACAAGCTCGCCCTGACCCAGTCCGTGCCCCCGGCCCGCTGGCTCGGCTCGAAGCTGCTGGTGGCGGGCGCGGTGACGGTCGCCGCCACGCTCGTCATGATCGGGACCTTCCGGCTCGGCTGGGGCAATGTCGCCGGGACGTACCAGTTCCTCTGGCACGACCGAGGGGTGTACGAGGCGACAGGCCCCGTCCTCGTCGCGCACAGCCTCCTCGCCCTCGCCCTCGGCGCCCTGCTCGGCCAGCTGATCCGCCGTACCGTCGTCGCGATGGCCGTCACCGGCCTCGCCACCGGCACCCTCATGCTGCTCGTCGGCGCATTGCGCTGGTCGCTGATGCCGGTCACGACCGGCACCGTGTCCTACGCGCAGCACGGCGGGGTCGTCGCGATCACGCCCGCCAGCGCGCGGGAGACCGCGTCCGGGCTGATCTCCGAGACCGGGGAGCGGTTTCCCACCTGGATCTGCCACCAGAGGACCCCGGAGGGCATCTGCCCCTCCGACATGCGCATCGTCTCCCAGTACGCGGACTACCACCCCGCCTCGCACTACTGGCCGCTCCAGCTGATCGAGACCGGCATCGTCCTCGCCCTCGCGGCCCTCGCCCTCCTCGCCGCGTTCCGGGTCCTGCGCGCCCGGCACGCGTAACGTACGGATCGAGCCACCGAAAACCGGTCGGCGGGGCCTTCACGGGCCCCGCCCCCGATTCCGGCACGACATGTCTTTGTTACCGGCCATTCAGACGCGCTTGCGACGCTCACGCAATGAAGCCCGCCGTGCCTCGCCGCCCCAAGGGGCTCCCCAAAGGGAGACTTCCCTCCCCCACGGCCCGCTCCGACGCGCCCGACCACCCCTTCGCGCGGAAGAATGGGGCCATGAGCCAGCAGCCCGCCGAGGTCCCGGTCCAGTCCTCCGCCACGCCGTCCGCAAAGCCGTCCGCCAAGCCGTCCGCCAAGAACGGCAAGCCGTCCAAGCGGACGCCCGCGAACAGCGCCCAGAACGGTGAGCCCACCGCGCAGCCGTCCGTCGGGTCGATAGCCGCGCACCGCCCCCACGCCGTCAACGCGGACCAGGTCTCGGGCCTCGACCCCGAGCTGGACACCGACCTCGACGCGTACGAGGACGACGGCGCCGCCGGCGAGCTCCCCCAGGGCCGCTTCCTGGACCGCGAGCGCAGCTGGCTGGCCTTCAACGAGCGCGTCCTGGAACTCGCCGAGGACCCGAACACGCCCCTCCTCGAACGAGCGAACTTCCTCGCCATCTTCGCGTCGAACCTGGACGAGTTCTTCATGGTCCGCGTGGCCGGCCTCAAGCGCCGCATCGCCACCGGAGTCGCCACGCGCTCCGCCTCCGGACTGCAGCCCCGCGAGGTCCTCGAACTGATCTGGACCCGCTCGCGCGAGCTCATGGCCCGGCACGCCGCCTGCTACCAGCAGGACGTGGCCCCGGCACTCGCCGACGAGGGCATCCACCTGATCCGCTGGCCCGAACTCACCGAGAAGGAACAGGCCCGGCTCTTCACCCTCTTCCGGCAGCAGATCTTCCCGGTCCTCACCCCGCTGGCCGTCGACCCCGCGCACCCCTTCCCGTACATCTCGGGACTCTCGCTCAACCTCGCCGTCGTCGTGCGCAATCCGGTCAGCGGCCACCGCCACTTCGCGCGCGTGAAGGTGCCGCCGCTGCTCTCCCGCTTCCTGGAGGCCTCCCCCGAGCGGTACGTCCCCCTGGAGGACGTCATCGCGGCGCACCTGGAGGAGCTCTTCCCCGGCATGGAGGTGCTGGCCCACCACATGTTCCGGGTGACCCGGAACGAGGATCTGGAGGTCGAGGAGGACGACGCCGAGAACCTGCTCCAGGCCCTGGAGAAGGAGCTGCTGCGCCGCCGCTTCGGGCCGCCGGTCCGCCTGGAGGTCGAGGAGTCCATCGACCCGTACGTCCTCGACCTGCTCGTCCGCGAGCTGAAGGTCTCCGACGCCGAGGTCTACCCGCTGCCCGGCCCGCTCGACCTCACCGGCCTCTTCGGGATCGCCTCGCTGGACCGGCCCGAGCTGAAGTACCCCAAGTTCGTCGCCGGCACCCACCGGGACCTCGCCGAGGTCGAGTCGGCCTCCGCGCCCGACATCTTCATGGCGCTGCGCGAACGGGACGTGCTGCTGCACCACCCGTACGACTCGTTCTCCACCTCCGTCCAGGCGTTCCTGGAGCAGGCGGCCGCCGACCCGGACGTCCTCGCCATCAAGCAGACGCTGTACCGGACCTCCGGCAAGTCCCCCATCGTCGACGCCCTGATCGACGCCGCCGAGAGCGGCAAGCAGGTCCTCGTCCTCGTCGAGATCAAGGCCCGCTTCGACGAGCAGGCCAACATCAAGTGGGCGCGCAAGCTGGAGGAGGCCGGCTGCCATGTCGTCTACGGTCTCGTCGGCCTGAAGACGCACTGCAAGCTGTCGCTCGTCGTCCGGCAGGAGGGCGAGGTGCTGCGCCGGTACTCCCACGTCGGCACCGGCAACTACCACCCCAAGACGGCCCGGCTCTACGAGGACCTCGGCCTGCTCACCGCCGACCCGCAGGTCGGCGCCGACCTCTCCGACCTGTTCAACCGGCTCTCCGGCTACTCCCGCCGCGAGACCTACCGCCGGCTGCTCACCGCCCCGAAGTCCCTGCGCGACGGTCTCGTCTCCCGGATCCACAAGGAGATCGCCCACCACCGGGCGGGCCGCCCCGCGTACGTGCGGATCAAGGTCAACTCGATGGTCGACGAGGCCGTCATCGACGCCTGCTACCGGGCCTCGCAGGCCGGCGTCCCGGTCGACATCTGGGTCCGCGGCATCTGCGCGATCCGCCCCGGCGTCGCCGGGCTGTCGGAGAACATCCGGGTCCGCTCGATCCTCGGCCGCTTCCTGGAGCACTCCCGGATCTTCGCCTTCGGCAACGGCGGCGAGCCCGAGGTCTGGCTGGGCAGCGCCGACATGATGCACCGGAACCTGGACCGCCGTATCGAGGCCCTCGTCCGGGTCTCCGACCCGGCCCACCGGGCGGCCCTCAGCCGGCTCCTGGAGACCGGAATGTCCGACACCACCTCTTCCTGGCACCTCGGCCCGGACGGGAACTGGACGCGGCACGCGACCGACCCGGAGGGCCAGCCGCTGCGGCACGTCCAGGAGATGCTCATCGACGCGCGGAGGCGCCGGCGTGCACAACCCTGACCACGACGTCACCACGGAGACGGCCCCCGAGAGGGCCACGGAGATCTCCACGGGGGTCACGGCGGGAGAGGTCCTCTCCCCCTACCTCCAGGCGCGGGCCGCGGACTTCCTGCGCGGCCTGCGCCTGCACACGGAGAGCGGCGCGGACACGGCGGGCGCGGAGGAGGCGGCCCGCTCGCTGCGGTCCGCCGCCCGCCGTATCAGCGGCACGCTGCACACCTTCCGGCCGCTCCTCGACGCGACCTGGGCCGATCCGCTGCGCACGGAGCTGGCCTGGCTGTCGGGGACGCTCGCCCTGGAGCACGCCTGCACCTCCCGGCTCGTCCGGCTGATGGACGCGCTGTCCCGCCTGTCGAGCGGCGGCGGTCACGGCGGGCCGGTGCCCGCCGCGCGCGGCTCCGAAGGGCCGGGCCTGACGGTCGGCGCCGCCCGCGCCGGCGCGCTGCTCGACCGCCAGCTCACCCTCGCCCGTACGCGGGCCCACTCGGCGGCGCTCCAGGCGCTCGGCTCCTCCCGCTTCCACGCGGTCGCGGACGCGGTCGCGCTCCTGGCCTCCGACGTACCGCTGGGGCCCGCGGGGGCGGCCCCGGCGCTCGAGGTCCTCGACGCGCCGGCCATGGTCGTCGAGCGCCGCCTGGCGGAGGCGGTCGCCGGCCTGCCGCTGGCCCGCGCGGCCCACCCGTACAACGCCGACGCCCTCGCCCTGGCGGCCGGCGAGTCCCAGGACGCGCCCTGGCACCAGACCCGGCTGCTGCTGCGCCTCCACCGGTACGCCCGCGAGGTCCTGCACGCCGCCGCCCCGGACCCGGTCCTCTACGAGGCCGGGCGCGCCCTCGATCGCCACCGCGACGCCTCCGAGGCGGCCGCCGCGGCGGCCACGGCGGCCCGCACCCCGCGGATCGCCCCGGCCACCGCGTATGCCCTGGGCGTCCTCCACGCGGACCAGCGCCACGAGGTCGAGGCGTCCCGGTTCGCCTTCCAGCGCGCCTGGCAGCACGCCACGGCGCCGGTGCCGTGACCGAGCCCGAGCCCGCGCCCGAGCCCGAGCCCGCGCCCGAGCCCGAGCCCGAGCCCGAGCCCGCGATTCTCGCGGCGGGGTGCGTCCTGTGGCGCCCGGCGCCGTCGGGCCGGGGCATCGAGATCGCCCTGGTCTACCGGCCGAAGTACGACGACTGGTCGCACCCGAAGGGGAAGCTGAAGCGCGGCGAGTCGGCCGAGGAGTGCGCGGTACGGGAGGTCCTGGAGGAGACCGGCCAGTCCTGCGCCCTGGGGCGGCGGCTGCCGACGGCCCACTACGTGGCGAACGGCCGCGCGAAAGAGGTCACGTACTGGTCCGCCGAGGCGCTCGGCGGCACGTTCGAACCGGGCAAGGAGGTCACCCGCCTCGCCTGGCTCCCCCCGGACCAGGCCCGCGCCCGCCTGACCCAGCCGAGGGACCGCGAGCTCCTGGACGCCCTCGTGGGCTGACCGCCCCCGTGGCTGCCCGGGTCCCCGGGGCGGACGCGCCCGCAACGGACGACACGGCCCCACACCACGCCTTCCGGCACGGTTCACTTTCCGTTCACTCTCCCCCGTCGGCCGCTTCACCTGATCTGCCTAATTTCGGCCGTACAAGGTGCACAGGCACAGCGCTGCACCCACCACCCCGACACACGCCGCCGTACAACGTTGAGGACACCCGGTCCGCGGCTGGCGGCTTCTGGAAGGAACACCCGAAAGTGAAGCTTTCGCGCAAGAACGGGCTTCGCGCCTCCGCGATCGGTGCCCTCGTCGTCTCTGGCGCCCTGGTCCTCTCGGCGTGTGGTTCGGACAACAACACCGGCACCACGCCGGACGGCGAGAAGACCTCGGCCGCCGCCTCGAACATCAAGTGCGACGACGCCAAGGGCCAGCTCCTCGCCGCGGGCTCCTCCGCGCAGAAGAACGCCATGGACCTGTGGGTCAAGAACTTCCAGGCCGCCTGTTCCGGCGTCGAGGTGAACTACCAGTCCATCGGCTCCGGCGGCGGTATCACCAAGTTCAACCAGGGCCAGGTCGCCTTCGCCGGCTCCGACTCCGCCCTGAAGGACGAAGAGGTCGCCGAGTCGCAGAAGATCTGCACGGGCGGCGGCAAGGGCATCAACCTGCCCATGGTCGGTGGCCCCATCGCCATCGGCTACAAGCTGAGCGGCGTGGACAACCTGGTCCTGGACGCCTCCACCATCGCCAAGATCTTCGACACGAAGATCACGAAGTGGAACGACCCGGCGATCGCCAAGCTGAACCCGGGCGCCAAGCTCCCGGACAGCACGATCCAGGCCTTCCACCGCTCCGACGAGTCGGGCACCACCCAGAACCTGGGCAAGTACCTCTCCACCGCCGCCGCGGCCGACTGGAAGTACGACCCGAAGTCGAAGTCGTGGCCCGCCCCCGGTGGCCAGGCCGCCAACGGCTCCTCCGGTGTCGCCACCGCGGTCAAGGACGCCGAGGGCTCCATCGGCTACTTCGAGCTCTCCTACGCGACCGCCAACAAGATCTCCACGGTCTCCGTGAACACCGGCGCCTCCGCCCCGGTCGCGGCCACCACGGAGAACGCCTCCAAGGCCATCGCCGCCGCCAAGGTCAAGGGCACCGGCTCCGACCTGGCCCTCTCCCTCGACTACGCCACCAAGGCCGAGGGCGCCTACCCGCTCGTCCTGGTCACGTACGAGATCGCCTGCGACAAGGGCAACAAGGCGGAGACCCTGCCGACCCTGAAGGCGTTCCTCAACTACGCGATCAGCGAGGACGGCCAGAAGGTCCTCTCGGACGCCGGCTACGCCCCGATGCCGGCCGAGATCGCGGCCAAGGTCCGCCAGATCGTCCCCACCCTGTCCTGATCCCCGGCCGGGTCCGGTCCGTCACCACCACCGACGGACCGGCCCGGCATCCGGTGCACCGCCGCCAGGAGCCCCGTACACCCGTACAGGCTCCGCAGACCGGAGAGTCAGAATGGCTACGACAACCACCACACCACCCATAGAAGACGGGCGCGCCAAGGGCGCGACCCGCCCCGGCGACCGGGTCTTCCTCGGTCTGTCCCGCGGTTCCGGCATCACCCTGCTGGTGATCATGGCCGCCATCGCGGGCTTCCTCACCTACCGCGCCGTCCTCGCGATCTCCCAGGACTCCACGAACTTCTTCACCACCTTCGAGTGGAACCCGGCGGGCAGCCCGCCGGTCTTCGGCATCGCCGTCCTCGCCTTCGGCACGATCGTCTCGTCGATCGTCGCCATGGTGATCGCGGTGCCGGTCGCGATCGGCATCGCGCTGTTCATCTCGCACTACGCCCCGCGCAAGCTGGCCAAGCCGCTCGCGTACGTGGTCGACCTGCTCGCCGCCGTCCCCAGCATCATCTACGGCCTCTGGGGCGCGATCTTCCTCGTCCCGTACCTGGACGGCCTGAACCAGTGGCTCGACGCGTACATGGGC
Organism: Streptomyces vilmorinianum; assembly: GCF_005517195.1. Classification (NCBI taxonomy): domain Bacteria; kingdom Bacillati; phylum Actinomycetota; class Actinomycetes; order Kitasatosporales; family Streptomycetaceae; genus Streptomyces; species Streptomyces vilmorinianum. Next base: position 7,363,746 of record NZ_CP040244.1, read on the forward strand.
TGGACGTACATCTTCGACAAGTCCAGCGACGGCGTCGCCCGCAACCTCTTCACCGTGGGCATCCTGCTGGCGATCATGATCCTGCCGATCATCACCAACGTGACCCGTGAGGTCTTCCTCCAGGTCCCGAAGATGCACGAAGAGGCCGCCCTCGCCCTCGGCGCCACGCGCTGGGAGGTCATCCGGATGTCGGTCCTCCCCTTCGGCCGCTCGGGCATCATCTCCGCCTCGATGCTGGGCCTCGGCCGCGCGCTCGGCGAGACGATGGCCGTCGCCGTCGTGCTCTCGCCCAGCTTCGTCCTCTCGGGCCACCTCCTCGACCCGGGCGGCGGCACCTTCGCCCAGAACATCGCCGCGAAGTTCAACGAGGCCAACGAGTTCGGCCGTGACGCGCTGATCGCCTCCGGTCTCGTCCTCTTCGTCATCACCCTGCTGGTCAACGGCGCGGCCCGGTGGATCATCGCCCGCCGCAAGGAGTACTCGGGGGCCAACGCATGATGAGCAACGCCATACAGGACCGCCCGGTGACCACCGCCACCGTCCAGCACGACCCGCTGAAGCACGCCCGGCTCCCCCGCTGGACCCCCCTCGCCGTCGCCATAGGGTCGATCGCCGCGGCCGTCGGCCTCGGACTGGCGGCCGGCTGGCACAGCCGCATCCAGTGGGGCCTGATCGCCGCGCTGTTCTTCGTCCTCGCGACGTACGCGATCACCTCCAAGGTGGAGGGCTCCCGCCAGGCCAAGGACCGGGTCGCGACCAGCCTCGTCTGGGTCTGCTTCATCCTGGCCGTCGTCCCGCTGTTCTCCCTCGCCTGGGTCACGATCAGCAAGGGCCTCGAAGTCCTCGACCCGTACTTCCTCACCCACTCGATGAACGGCGTCCTCGACGCCGAGGCCGGCGGCGGCGTCTACCACGCGCTGCTCGGCACGATCGAGCAGGTCGGCATCGCGACCCTGATCGCCGCGCCGATCGGCCTGCTGACCGCGGTCTACCTCGTCGAGTACGGCGGCGGGAAGCTCGCCCAGGCCGTCACCTTCTTCGTCGACGTCATGACGGGCATCCCGTCGATCGTCGCGGGTCTGTTCATCCTCGCCACCTGGAATCTGATGCTGGGCTTCGGGCCCTCCGGATTCGCCGGCGCGATGGCCCTCGCGATCCTGATGATGCCGGTCGTGGTCCGCTCCACCGAGGAGATGCTCAAGCTCGTCCCGAACGAGCTGCGCGAGGCCTCCCTGGCCCTCGGCATCCCGAAGTGGCGCACGATCCTGAAGGTGGTCCTGCCCACCGCGATCGGCGGCATCACCACGGGCGTCATGCTCGCGGTCGCCCGCATCACCGGTGAGACGGCCCCCGTCCTGCTCCTCGTGTTCGGTACGAAGCTCATCAACCCGAACCCCTTCGAAGGCGCCCAGTCCTCCCTGCCGCTCTACGTGTACGAGCAGTACGCGGTCGGCACCGACGCCGCCGTGGCCCGCGCCTGGGCCGCCGCGCTCGTCCTGATCGCCTTCGTCATGATCCTCAACCTGGTGGCCCGCGGCATCGCCCGCTGGAAGGCCCCGAAGACCGGCCGCTGACCGCGGCCACCTTGGAAGTGAACTGATATGGCCAAGCGAATCGACGTCAGCGGCCTCTCCGCGTACTACGGCGCCCACAAGGCGATCGACGACATCTCCATGACGGTCGAGCCCCGCTCGGTGACGGCCTTCATCGGCCCCTCCGGCTGCGGCAAGTCCACCTTCCTGCGCACCCTGAACCGCATGCACGAGGTCACCCCCGGTGGCCGCGTCGAGGGCAAGGTGATGCTGGACGACGAGAACCTGTACGGCTCCCACGTCGACCCGGTCGCCGTGCGCCGCACGGTCGGCATGGTCTTCCAGCGCCCGAACCCGTTCCCCACCATGTCGATCTTCGACAACGTGGCGGCGGGCCTGCGCCTGAACGGCCGGTACAAGAAGTCCGAGCTCAGCGACATCGTCGAGCGCTCCCTCAAGGGCGCGAACCTCTGGAACGAGGTCAAGGACCGCCTGAACAAGCCGGGCTCCGGCCTCTCCGGCGGTCAGCAGCAGCGTCTGTGCATCGCCCGCGCGATCGCGGTCGAGCCGGACGTCCTGCTGATGGACGAGCCCTGCTCGGCCCTCGACCCGATCTCGACGCTGGCGATCGAGGACCTGATCGGCGAGCTGAAGGAGCGCTTCACGATCGTCATCGTGACGCACAACATGCAGCAGGCGGCCCGCGTCTCGGACCGCACGGCCTTCTTCAACCTGGCGGCCGTGGGCCAGCCGGGCAAGCTGGTCGAGCTGGACGACACCGAGCGCATCTTCTCCAACCCGAGCGTCCAGGCGACCGAGGACTACATCTCCGGCCGCTTCGGATAACAGACGTCCGGCCCGTGTGTACCCACCACCGGGGGCGACCACCAACGCCCCCGGCCCAGGGTCACCACGGTTCCGGGTGCCACGTCTGCGGTGCTGCATGGCGGTGCCACCGCAAGACGAAGGGCCCGCCCCCTCTACCGAGGGGGCGGGCCCATTTCCGTACGACCGTTGTGGGCACACCCACGGGGCCGGCGCCCTTTCAGGCCCGTCCGCCCCGGGGGCCCGCGGCTACCCGAAGAACAGCCGCACCACGTAGTAACTGGCGGCCGCCATGATCGCCGCGGCCGGCATCGTGATGAACCACCCCAGGATGATGTTCTTCGCGACGCCCCACCGCACCGCGTTCACCCGCTTCGTCGCCCCCACGCCCATGATCGCGGACGTGATGACGTGCGTCGTCGAGATCGGCGCGTGGAACAGGAACGCCGAGCCGAACATGATCGACGCGCCCGTCGTCTCCGCCGCGAAGCCCTGCGGCGGGTCCAGCTCGATGATCTTCCGGCCCAGCGTCCGCATGATCCGCCAGCCGCCCGCGTACGTGCCCAGCGAGAGCATCACGGCGCACGCGACCTTCACCCACACCGGGATGTCGTCGCCCGCCTGCTGCACATCGGCGATGACCAGGGCCATCACCACGATGCCCATCGTCTTCTGGGCGTCCTGCAGACCGTGACCGAGCGCCATACCGGCCGCCGACACCGTCTGGGCGATACGGAAGCCGCGCTTCGTCTTGTGCGGGTTGGTCTTGCGGAAGATCCACATGATCAGGCACATGACCAGGTAGCCGACGATCAGGCCGACGACCGGCGAGACGAACATCGGGATGACGACCTTGTCGAGCACGCCCGACCAGATCACCTCGGTCCCGCCGGCCAGCGCCGCGCCCACCATGCCGCCGAACAGCGCGTGGGAGGACGAGGACGGCAGACCGAAGTACCAGGTCACCAGGTTCCAGATGATCGCGCCGACGAGCGCGGCGAAGAGGATGCCCATCCCCTTGTCGCCCGTGGGCGTCTCGATCAGGCCCTCGCTCACCGTCTTGGCGACACCGCTGCCGAGGAAAGCGCCTGCCAGGTTCATGACCGCCGCCATCGCCAGCGCCGCCCGCGGGGTCAGCGCCCGGGTCGAGACGGAGGTGGCGATGGCGTTGGCGGAGTCGTGGAAGCCGTTCGTATACGTGAAGCCGAGCGCGACACCGATGGTCACGATCAGCGCAAAGGTGTCCACGAAGCTCAGGACTCCTTGACCGCGATGGTCTCCACGGTGTTCGCCACGTGCTCGAAGGCGTCGGCCGCCTCTTCCAGCACATCCACGATCTGCTTGAGCTTGAGCACCTCGATGGCGTCGTACTTGCCGTTGAAGAGATGGGCGAGGAGCTTGCGGTGGATCTGGTCCGCCTGGTTCTCCAGCCGGTTGACCTCGATCCAGTACTCGGTGAGGTCCTTCATCGTCCGCAGGTTCGGCATGGCCTCTGCGGTCAGCTCGGCCGCCCGGGCCAGGACCTCGATCTGCTGCTCGACACCCTTGGGCAGTTCGTCGACGTTGTAGAGGACGACCAGGTCGACGGCCTCCTCCATGAAGTCCATGATGTCGTCGAGGGAGGACGCGAGGGAGTAGATGTCCTCACGGTCGAACGGCGTGATGAAGGAGGAGTTCAGCTGGTGGAAGATGGCATGGGTCGCGTCGTCACCGGCGTGTTCCGCTGCCCGCATCCGCTCCGCGATCTCGGCCCGGGCGGAAGGCTCCGCTCCGAGCAGTTCCATCAGGAGCTTCGAGCCCGTGACGATGTTGTCCGCGGACGCGGCGAACATGTCGTAGAAGCTCGTCTCCCTGGGGGTCAGACGAAATCGCACGTGGGGTCCTCGGGGTGCTGGGTTGGGTCAGGCTGATGCTAGGCGCATCATCCGGCCACGGCTAACCGGCGTCCCCTCAGTGTCGCCCATCAGGCACAGTGAACCGCACGGGCCCCCGCCCGGATCGGCGAGGATCGGTACCATATACCCACGAGGGGTATACACACCCTTTATGGACAACGGGAGGACACGATGACGACCACCGAGGCGGCCGAGGTCACCCCCGAGACGCCCGCACCCGTCACGGACCACGACCACGGCGTGCACGGCTACCACAAGCAGAAGGACGAGCACCTCAAGCGGCTGCGCCGGATCGAGGGCCAGATCCGCGGTCTGCAGCGGATGGTCGACGAGGACACGTACTGCATCGACATACTCACCCAGGTCTCGGCCTCCACGAAGGCCCTGCAGTCCTTCGCGCTCCAGCTCCTGGAGGAGCACCTGCGCCACTGCGTCGCCGACGCCGCGCTGAAGGGCGGCGACGAGATCGAGGCGAAGGTCGAGGAGGCCACGAAGGCCATCGCGCGGATGATGCGCACCTGAGGTCAGCAGCCCCGCCCGGCCCGGTCCGCACCCGTGGTGGCGACCCTCAGCACCTCGTCGATGCGGTCCGCGCTGAGCCGCTCGCCGTCGGCCGCCGATGCCGCGATGATCAGCTCACCACACAGCTCGATCTCGGCGAGAGCGACGCAGTCCTGCTCGGTGGGCATTGTCGCGGTACTGGGCGGAGCCACGCGCATTCACCTCTTCCTGCCGGCGTCGGTCTCCCAGCGTAGGGAGCGGGCCACGCACCGCGCATGACACGTCCGGACCATTTGAGGGTGGCCTCCCGCGGCCGCTACACCTTGATCTTCCCGGCGTAGATGTCCTTCCGGCTCGGCAGCCGTACGTCGACGGGGGTGCCGAACGCGTACAGCAGCGTCGTCGAGGCGACCGCGACCGTGCGCCCCTGGTTGGTGAAGCTGAACTGGTGGCGCACCTTGCGGAGCCGGCCCTCGCGGTCCAGGTACGCGTCGAAGGGCACGGTGTCCTTGGTGAACCCTTTCGCCGCCGCGGCCAGTGCCCCGCGCACCTGCGGCGACGCGGCCCGGGCGGCCACGGCGATGTCCGCGACCCCGCGGTAGTGGCTGACTTTCGCCCCCGCCAGATCGACCTCGCCGACGTACGTCACCTGCTGCGCGCCGCGCAGCAGCTCGGCGGCGGCGGCCGGGTCGGTGGCCCCGCCGGTGACGAGATTGCCGTCGTCGAGGGTGGTGGTGTCCACGCGGACCCACTTGTCGTCCGGGACGCCGGCGCCGCGGTTCTTCATGTAGAGCGCGCCCGGGGCGAGGAGCTCGGTGATGGGCCGGTGCTCGCTGGTCCCGGCGGCGTCCGGGGGCAGGACGACCCGCAGGTGCCCGGTGCGCCGCCGGAAGTCGTAGCCGCCCTCGCCGCGGATGGTCACCCGGGTCCCGCCGGCCGCCATCTCCATGCTCGTGCTCGCCTTGGAGCTGCCCGCCCGGGTCAGTACCGCGGCCGCGTCCCGCACGGTCCTCGTCGGATCCCCGCCCGGCTCGGCGTCCTCGGGGGCGGAGCACCCGCCCGTGGTCACGATCACCCCGACCAGGGCCGCGGCGGCGGCGAGAGAGCCACCCCCGCGCCCGTACCCCTGCACCACCATCGCCTGCCAACCCCCAACGCCGTACCACTGCTTGTCCGGGACCCGCCCGACCCGCATAACGACGGCCTGGGCGACCCGTCACGCGCAGTACGGTGGATCCGTGCAGCAGCAGGCCCCGCATCACACGACCACGACGGAACGCGGTTCCTTCGCGATAGCCCGGTGCAGTTGTGGGTGGACGGGCCCGGCCCGGAGATCGCGGGAGCGGGCCCGTACGGACGCGGCGGCGCACACCGCCGAGAACGGCTAGGGGCGCCGAGCGGCGCTAGGCGGCGAGGTCGCTCTCGCCGGAGCCGGGTCCCGATCCCAGGCGGGGCTCGGGGATGTCGAGCGTCTCGGGCCGCGGGCCGCGCCCCGCGGTGCGCCGGGAGCGGACGAGCCGGGCGCCGTGCTTCGAGCGGGCGATCGCGGAGACGACCGGGGTCAGCAGGGCGTGGGCCGGCGGCGCGAGCAGCAGCGCCACCGCCGTACCGAGGGCGAACCCGCCGATGACGTCGGTCGGGTAGTGCACGCCCATGTAGACGCGGCAGAAGCCCTCCGCGAAGGCGAGGGCGATGGCGGCGAGGCCGAGCTTGCGGTGGGCGACGAAGAGTCCGACGCCGATGGCCATCGCCAGGGTCGCGTGGTCGCTGACGAAGGAGAAGTCGGTCTTGCCGGCGACGAGGACCTCGAGCCCCTGGTGGTCCTTGAAGGGCCGGGGCCGCTCGACGAACCCGCGGATGGGGACGTTGACGAGCAGGGCGAGACCGGCGGCCAGAGGCGCCCACACGAGGCCCACGACCCCGGAGACGGAGTCGGCGAGGCCGGCGCGGCGGCGGATGCTCCACCAGCACCAGAGCGCGACCAGGACGAGGCCGAGCATGATGCCGTACTCGCCGACGAACCCCATGACACGGTCGAACCACGGCGGTGCTTCCCGCGCCAGTCCGTTGATGTCGTAGAGCAGGCTGACATCGGGGTTCGAACCGTCCGATGCGAGTCCAGCCATCTGCTGCGGCCCCTTGCCTTGTCACGTGAGTCGACCATGGGCGGTCGGATCAGGGAACGAACCGCCTGAGGCGTGCGTTCCGCTCTTCCTCGACGATCACCCTGACGTTACCGAAGAGTGACACGTCATCGCAGCTCAGGGCCTGTGCATTACGGAGAGTTCCGGCCATCGCCGTCGATATGCCAACGGAACGTCAGGTCTGCGGCAGGTGGGTGGGAAGCGCCGCCGCGCCCTCCCGGGTGACCCGCGTGGCGCCGAAGTAGTCCGGGGTGTCGATCCTGTCGAAGCGGATGACGGCGCCCGTGCGCGGGGCGTCGATCATGTAGCCGCCGCCGACGTAGATGCCGACGTGCCTGATGGCGCGCGAGTTCGTCAGGTCGTCGGAGAAGAAGACCAGGTCGCCCGGGAGCAGTTCGTCCCTGCCGGGGTGCGGTCCCGCGTTGTACTGGTCGTTGGCGACGCGCGGCAGTTCGATCCCGACGCTGCGGTACGCGGCCTGGGTCAGCCCGGAGCAGTCGAACCGGCCGTTCTGCGCGGCCGTTCCCGTACCGCCCCAGAGATAGGGCGTGCCGAGCTTCTGCTGCGCGTAGTAGATCGCCCCGGCGGCCTGCTTCGAGGGCTCGACCCGGCCGACGGGCCGCGCGAAGCTCTTCTCCAGGGAGCGGATGATCCGTACGTAGTTCTGGGTCTCGCTGATCCGCGGCACACCGCCGGACTTGATGACCCGATAGGCGCCCGCGTTGTAGGCGGCGAGCATGTTGTTCGTCGGATCGCCGGGCACGTCCCGCACATAACCGGCGAGCTCGCAGTCGTACGAAGCGGCCGACGGAATCGCGTCCTTGGGATCCCAGACGTCCCGGTCCCCGTCCCCGTCCCCGTCGATGCCGTGCCCGGCCCAGGTGCCGGGGATGAACTGGGCGATGCCCTGGGCGTTGGCGGGCGAGACGATCCTCGGGTTCCAGCCGCTCTCCTGGTAGAGCTGGGCGGCGAGCAGCGCGGGGTTGATGGCGGGGCAGAGGTTCCCCCACTTCTGCACGAGACCCTGATACGCGGCCGGCACGGCCCCCTTGGCGAGGCCCACGGTGCCGTTCTTTGCGTCGCCCGCGCCGCCGATGAGGCCAGCGGCGGCGGAGTACGTGCCGACGACGAGCAGCGCGACGAAGCTGAGGCACACCCCGAAGACCCCACCGGCCACCAGCCATGCCTTGCGCGCCTTACGCACCGTCAACCACCCCTGGGGTCCTGGCAGTCCATCGAGCGACAAGTCTAGGTGCGACGCCCGTCCCGCGGGCAGGCGTGCTGTTACCCGTTTCGGACAAAGTCCTGCAACCCCGGCGGCCCGCCGGCGCGTCTCTCGGCGCACACCGGGATTCGGCCACACAGGGGGATGGACATGAGACACACACGAACGGCAAGACTGGCCGCCGCGAGCCTGACCGCCGCACTGTCCGTGGGGCTGTTGGCCGGCTGCGGCCCGGACGACGGCAGCGGCGACGGCGCACCGGGGCCGGGGCGGCCGACGCGAAGCGCACCCACGCCTTCGGCCACGTCCACGCCCACCCCCACGCCCACCCCCACGCCCAGCCGCCGGCCTGACACCGCAGCCGCGCTGACGTGCGACCAGCTCCGCAACGCCGCCGTGCAGACCGCCGTCGTCAAGCTGCCCGACTACCCCCTCGACTCGATGAGGCTGACCGACGGCCACTGGGAGGGCGAGGACGGCGTCCAGGTCGATCTGCAGACGCCGTGCGCGATCGGACACATCGTCGGAGACCGCGCGGCCGACGCCGTGGGCGTCGTGAAGGTCACCCCCCAGGGCACGGGCCGCTTCTCCACCCTGGTCGTCTGGCGCAACCACCACGGCACCCCGGTCCCGTTCGCCACCGAGTCCCTCGGCGACCGCAACCCGGTGGTCTCCGTCACGGTGACCGGCCCCGCCGTGACCGTGGTCTACCGGACCCGCCGCGACACGGAGCCGCCGGCGGTCGTCACCCTGACCCGTACCGCCGTCTACCGCGTGGCCGGAGCGGGCCTGTACGAGGTCAGCCACGTCGACACGCCCTATGCCGGCGGGTGACGGACCGGTCGGGATCGGCACGGAAGGGGGTGGCGTCGGCGTCGGCTGACGCCCCGCCACCACCCCAAGAGTGCAACAACGACAGTCATTGCCCGGAGTCACCCTCCGTGATACACAGAGTGACCATACGCTTCTTCGCATAGAAACCGGCCACTCTGCCGCAGGTCAAGGCGGTCGGATCGGTCAAGTGTGCGGGGATCGGGTAAAGAGAGCCGTCAAGCCGTCACACGCGAGCGGTTTCATCAGCGAAGATAGGGCGATGACCCATGCCATCAGGCAGGGGCGACGAACTACCCAACAGGGGCGGTGAGTTACATGTACCTGGCGGCCGAGAAGGGCGACATCACCACCATCATCGGTGGAATCGCCCCGAACTGGGGGCCTTTCGGGAGCCTGGGCAATGAAGCCAAGGTGATGATCGAGGTCGTGATGGCCGTGGCCATCCTGCTCTGCCTCGGCATCGCCATCTGGGGAGCGGCCAAGCAGCGCATCGGCGCGACCGCCCTCCGGGACACGTTCAGCGCCGAGCAGGGCAAGGGCCTCATCGTGGCCGGTCTGACCGGAGTCTTCATCATCGGTTCACTGGGGACGTTGTTCACGATCGTGTACGGGATGGCCGTCTAACCACCGAGGTCACGTTCCCTGATGTCCAGTCACCACACCGCGCCCGCGCGGAAACCAGCACGGCTTCTGTCGTACCCGCGAACGGTTGAGGGGGCGTACCCGTCATGAGCCTCGGCGACGACAACGACGGCTTCGGCGGCGGCGGCGTGGGCGGCTCCGGCCAGACCCGCACGCGGCTCCCCGAGGGCGGCAGCGGCGACATCTACGGCGGCGCCCGCCGCCCACCCGCCCGCAGCTCGCGCTCGCTCATCACGGTGGTGGGCGTGGTGGTCCTGCTGATCGCCGCGATCGCCTTCGCCAACAGAGGCGGCACATCGGCCGACGCGGACACGACGGGCACCTCCTCCAACACCCCGGGCAAACCGGCCCCGACGGCGGCGACGGGCGTCCGCCCGGTGACGGGCAACAACGGCGGCATCCCGACGGGCTTCGCGCGGGACGAGCAGGGGGCGCAGAGCGCGGCGTCGAACTATGCGGTCCCCCTCGGTTCTGCCGAGATGTTCGACACGTCCCGTCGCCACGAGATCGTCGACACCGTGTACGACCCCGACATCGCCGCCGCGCGCCAAGGTGACCTCGACAAGGTGTACTCGGACAAGGGATTCCTGACTCGCATCGGTCTCCAGGAGGACGGCAAGGCGCCGAGCGGGCTGACCTTCATCTCACGTGTCATCCCCGTGGGCTCGAAGATCGAGAACTACAGCAGCGACCAGGCAACCGTCGCCGTTTGGTACGCGTCGCTGTTCGGTCTGGCAGGCGAAGGGTCCCAGAACCCGGTGTCCGAGAGCTGGTACACGACGACGTACCAGCTTCGATGGGTCAACGGCGACTGGAAGGTGACGGACTTCGATCAGAAGGACGGTCCCGTCCCGGTCGGCCGCGACCAGGCCGCTTCCAGCGCAGAGGAAATGGCGGGCGCTGTCGATCAGTTCGGAGGGTTCACCTATGCCCGATAAGCGCCCCCGCCGCGCTCTCACCGTCGTCGCTGCTGCGGCGGCGGTCCAGACATTCGCGGCCGTGCACACCCACGCCTTCGCTGCACCGACGCCCACGCCCAGCCCGAGCAGCAGCAACAACCCCTGCGACCTGATCCGTGGCCCGGCCCGGGACTACTGCGAGAACGGCGAGCCCGGCTCCCGTACCCCCCGCGTCGAAGACCCCACCTCCGCCCTCGACCCCCTCTCCTCCCTCGCCCGCGGCTGCGCCGACGCCGCCGTCGCCATCGTCGACAAGCTCTCCGCCGCCGTCAAAGAGACCGCCGACGTCGACTTCACCAACCTCGAGTTCCTCGGCCGCTACGCCATCGTCTTCGCCGCCGCCACCTTCCTCACCCTCCTCCTCTGGCTCCTCGCCGTCGCCAAGCGCGCCATCCGCGGCGTCCCCCTCACCACCGCCATCTCCGAGGCCATCGGCTTCCTCTGGCTGACCGTCCTCGCCTCCGCCTTCACCCCGCTCATCCTCTACACCGTCGTCAACGCCACCGACGCCGTCACCGAGGTCATCGCCTCCGGCACCGGCCAGCAGACCGACGTCTTCTTCGGCAGCTTCAAGCAAGCGCTCCAGAACGGCGACAGCATGGGCGGCGGGCCCATCATGCTGATCATCGTGTCCCTCGTGAGCGTCCTCGCCGCGGGAGTGCTCTACCTCGAGTTGTTCCTGCGCGCCGTCCTGCTCTACGTCGGCGCCCTCCTCGGCGTCGTCGTCTACTCCGGGCTCGTCGACAAGAACATGTGGGGCCACGTCCGCCGCTGGGCCGGGATCATGATCGCGGTGATCCTCGTCAAGCCGGTCATCGTCATCGTGCTCGGACTCGCCGGAGCGCTCTCCTCCGGGACCGGGCCCGACTCGTTCTCGGCCGTCGTCTCCGGGCTCGCGATCATCCTGCTCGCCATCTTCGCCTCCGCGATGATCTACCGCTTCGTCCCCGGCTTCGGCGACGAGATCGTCGCCTCCCGCAACAACCGCCTCCACCGCGCCGGCGAGAACGCGGCCGCCGCCGTCATCTCCTCCCCCGCCTCCCTCGTCTCCCAGGGCATCAAGACCCACAGCGCCCGCGGCGACGGCGGCGGAAACCAGTCCCAGAACAGCGGAGGCGGCGCCGCACGACCCGCCAACCCCCTGGCCGGCGGCGTCGCCGCCCACAGCAGCCGCGGGGGCGGCGGCGGATCTGTCCCCTCCGCCGCACCCCCGCCGCGTAGCGGCACCGGCACCGGCGCCGGCCCCACATCGGGCACCCCGCACAGCAATCGCAAGAACACAGGAAGCACTGGAGGTGGAGGGCGTTGACGACCCAGTCCCAGCCGGTCACGCCCCGCCGTACGTATCTCATCGGCCGTGCCCGGCCGAACGCGATCGTCGGCAAGAACCGCGAGTCCGGCGAGATCGCCCTGATCATCGCCGGCGCGTTCCTCGGCATGATGAGCGGACTCCTCGTCCCCGTCCTCACCCTGCGGATCGTGCTGCTCACCGGCTTCCCGATGCTCGCGCTCGCTGCCGTGTACGTCCCGTACAAGCACCGCACCTTCTACAAATGGTTCGAAATCAACCGTAGTTACAAGAGGATGCTCCGCCGCGGCACCGCCTACCGCTCCACCGCCGTCGAGGCCGGCACCCGCCTCGACGGTCGCGAGGTCGAGGTCGGCCCGCCGCCCGGCATCGGCCGGATCAGCTGGCTCTCCGCGCCCTTCGGCCCCGACGAGATCGCCGTGCTCCTGCACGCCGACCGGCGCACGGTCACCGCCGCCATCGAGATCGAGGGCCCCGGCGTCGGCCTGCGCGACAGCGAGGACCAGGAAGCGCTGGTGGACCGTTTCGGCACGCTCCTGAAGCATGTCGCCAACGGGGACGGCTTCGTCACCCGCATCCAGATGCTCGCCCGCACCCTCCCCGCCGACCCCGACGCACACGCCAAGGACGTCGGCCAGCGCGGCGACCCGAACGCCCCGGCCTGGCTCCAGGACTCGTACGAGCAGCTCCAGTCGATGGTCTCCACCTCCAGCGAGCAGCACCGCGCCTACCTCGTGGCGTGCATGCACTACACCCGCGAACTCGCCGCCGAGGCCAACGCGATGGCCCGCGCCGCCCGCCACACCTCCGGCGCCCGCAAGCTCGACCGCGACGGCGGCCTCGCCGTCGTCATGGCCCGCGAGCTCACCGACATCTGCGCCCGTCTCGCCGAGGCCGACATCCGCGTACGCCAGCCCCTCGGCCAGTCCCGGCTCGCCTCCCTCGTGCACTCCATGTACGACCCGGACCACCCCATCGACCACATCCAGGCCATGACGAAACGAAACGCTTGGCCCGCCGAACTCGACGCGATGGAACCCACCTACCTCCAGGCCAAGACCCGCGAATCCTCCACCCGGGCGCCCTGGTGCCACTCCACGGCCTGGGTGAAGGAGTGGCCGATGACCCCCGTCGGCGTCAACTTCCTCGCCCCGCTCCTCGTCCACACCCCGGACGTGATCCGCACGGTCGCCGTGACCATGGACCTCGAACCCACCGAGGTCGCCATCGAGCGCATGCTCACCGAGAAGACCAACGACGAGGCCGAGGCCTCCCGCCAGGCCAAGATGAACCGCACCGTCGACCCGCGCGACATCGCCGCGCACGGCCGGCTCGACCAGCGGGGTGAAGATCTCGCCAGCGGCGCGGCCGGCGTCAACCTCGTCGGGTACATCACTGTGTCGTCGCGCTCGCCCGAGGCCCTGGCCAGGGACAAGCGCACGATCAGGGCCTCCGCCGGAAAGTCGTATCTGAAGCTGGAGTGGTGCGACCGCGAGCACCACCGGGCCTTTGTGAACACCTTGCCGTTCGCGACCGGCATCCGCCGCTAGCGCCGAAGGGGCACAGACCGATGCGAGATCCGCTGTCCGCCGTCACCGAGGCCTTCACCTCCTTCCTCTTCGGAAAGGTCGAGACGACCCGCCTGCCCGTCCGCACCTCCACCGGCCAGGCCCAGGCCGTCTACCTGCCGACGGCCGCGCCCGGCCTCGGCGACTCCGGCGTGATCATCGGCCGCGAGGTCTACAGCGGCAAGGGCTACATCTACGACCCGTTCCAGCTGTACGGCCAGCAGCTCCCGGCCCCCCACTGGCTGGTGCTCGGCGAGTCCGGCAACGGCAAGTCCGCGCTGGAGAAGACGTACGTCCTGCGGCAGTTGAGGTTCCGCGACCGCCAGGTCGTCGTCCTCGACGCCCAGGGTGAGGACGGCGTCGGCGAGTGGAACCTCATCGCCCAGGAGCTGGGGATAACTCCCATCCGCCTCGACCCGATGGTCGCCGTCGACGCCGGCATCCGGCTCAACCCCCTCGACCCGTCGATCACCACGACCGGGCAGCTCGCCCTGCTCCGTACGATCATCGAGGTCGCCATGGGGCACGGCCTCGACGAGCGCTCCGGCTTCGCGCTCAAGGTCGCCCACGCCTACGTCAACGAGCACATCACCGACCGCCAGCCGATCCTCACCGACATCGTCGAGCAACTGCGCCACCCGAAGGCGGAATCGGCCGAGGCCATGAACGTCGACATAGACGACGTACGCGCCTGGGGCCTGGACGTCGCCCTCGTCCTGGACCGGCTGGTCGACGGCGACCTGCGCGGCATGTTCGACGGCCCGACCACGGTCGGCATCGACCTCGACGCGCCGCTCATCGTCTTCGACCTGTCCCACATCGACCGGAACTCCATCGCCATGCCGATCCTCATGGCGATCGTCGGCGTGTGGCTGGAGCACACCTGGATCCGCCCCGACCGGAAGAAGCGCATCTTCCTGGTCGAGGAGGCCTGGCACATCATCAACAGCCCGTTCGTGGCCCAGCTGTTCCAGCGGCTGCTCAAGTTCGGGCGCCGCCTCGGCCTGTCCTTCGTGGCCGTCGTCCACCACCTGTCGGACGTCGTCGACGGGGCTGCGGCGCGGGAGGCCGCGGCCATCCTCAAGATGGCCTCCACACGCACCATTTATGCCCAGAAAGCCGACGAGGCCCGGGCCACCGGGCGCGTGCTCGGCCTGCCACGGTGGGCGGTCGAGATCATCCCGACCCTCACCCCCGGCATCGCCGTCTGGGACGTCAACGGCAACGTACAGGTGGTCAAACACCTCATCACCGAGAGGGAACGCCCGCTCGTCTACACCGACCGCGCCATGACGGAGTCGTCGGCCGTCGACCCGGAGCTGGAGTGGGAGGCGGAGCAGCGGGCCTCTCTCATCGAGCAGCAGCTGAACGACCCCTCCCAGTCGACGGTGGCATGAGATGTCGAAGGACCAACGGCAAGGGGGGATTCCGGACGGGCTGGTGGTGGGCCTCGTCGGCTTCATGCTCGGCCTGACCCTGCTGGTGTGGACGGCGACCGGCCTGGCCGCCCTGCTCTCGAAGGGCGCCTGGCCGGCCGGGGTCACCTTCACCAGGACCCCGATGGCCGTCCGCTCCCTGATCGGCCGGCCTCAGGACCTGCCGGGCGCCTGGCCGGACACCCCGGCGGGCGAACTGTCGGGGTACGGGCTGTTCTGGGGCCTGCTCATCGGCGAGCTGATGGTGCTGGTGGTTCTCACGGTGTTCGTGGTGGGGACGCTGGCGCGCTGGAGAGCGGTACGGGCGAGTCGGCGGGTCGGCTCGTACGGTACGGAGCAGGGCGCGGGCCACGCCACCGGTCCCCGCTCGTACGCGCCGGACGCCGCGGCCCAGCCGCCCGCGCCCCGGAAGCCGGAGGACCACCAGGGCGAGGCCCCCTACCCACTCGAGGCGGGACCCTCGGGCGCGGCCTCGACCCCGACCCCAGCTCCCGCCCCCGCCCCCGCGCCCGCGCCCGCCCCTGCTCCCGCGCCCACCGCCCCCACCGTCGTCTACGGCACCCCCGCCACCCGCCGCCCCGCCGCGCTCCAGGCCGTCCACGACGCCGAGGGCCCCGTCCTCGTCGTCACCTCCGACCCCACCGTCTGGGCCGAGACCAAGGACGCCCGCGGCAAGCTCGGCCCCGTCCTCGTCTACGACCCCGGGCACCTCTGCGACACCCCCGCCCGCCTCCACTGGTCCCCGTCCGACAACTGCGAGGACCCGGCCACGGCGCAGGAACGGGCGGTCGCGCTACTCGCCCCCGTACGCCCCCCGAGCCGGCTCGACGCCGCCGTCGCCGACACCGCCGAAACGCTCCTGCGCTGCTGGCTGCACGCCGCCGCCCTCGACGGCCGCCCCTTCAAGCAGGTCCACCGCTGGGCCCAGGGCACGGGCGCCCATGAGCCCGTACGGATCCTCCGTACGCACCCCAAGGCCGCCGCGGGACACGCCGGACTCCTGGAGTCCGCGCTCACCGCGCACCCGGAACGGCGCGAGATCGCACAGGAGTTGACCGCGCGGGCGCTCTCCTCGCTCTCCTCGATCCACATCAGGGACGCCTGCACCCCGAATCGAACGGATTCGCTCACGCTGGAATCTTTCGTCGCCGAGGGGGGCACGCTCTATGTGGTGGGTGAACCGATCGAGGACCCGCGCACCCGCCCCGGCGCGATGCCTCTGCTCACCGCTCTCACCGCAAGCGTGGTCGAGCACGGCCGCCGCATGGCCGCACGGTCATCCGACGGTCGGCTCGACCCACCAATGACGCTCGTCCTCGACGACGTCGCCGCTGTGGCTCCCCTTCCCCGGCTCCCGGAGCTGCTGGCAGGCGGTCAGGACCAGGGCCTGCCGACCTTGGTCCTGCTCCGCTCCCGGGAGCAGGCCCGCGCGCGCTGGCCGGAGCCGCTCACGCCCGCCTAGGCATCCCGCTTGGACAGCCCGCCTAGGCATCCCGCCGGATCTCGTACTCCACCTCGCGCGCCGTCTCGTCCCCCGGCATGGGCACGGTCTCCCCCGTCGCCACGAACCCGAACCGCCGGTAGAAGGCGCCGGCCCGCGCGTTCTCCTCGTGCACGTACAGCCGCACCCGCTGGATCTCCGGCGCCGGAAGCGACCAGGACCACTCCACACCCGCCCGGAACAGCGCCTCGGTCACCCCGCTGCCGCGCGCCTCCGGCCGTACGTACACGCCCACGATGTGCGTCTGGTCGATCTTCGCCGGCTCCCCGAACCGCACCTCGTCCGCCGGCCGCTCCACCAGCACCGAGATGGTGCCCGCCCAGCTCCCGTCGGGGCCCTCCGCCACGAACTGCCGCACGCGCGTCCCACTCTCGGACGCCCCCTCCGTCCGCTCCTGCCAGAAGGCGTCGGGCCGCGCGACGGCGACCTCGTACGTCTCCAGGAAGGCGAGGTGCGCCACCGGGTCCTGCAGGGCGGCGAGCCGTATCTCGCGAGCCCGCTCCCACTCGTCGGCGCGGATCGTGCGTATCAGGTAGTCCATGGCCCTGATCTTCACCGTCGTCCGCCGCCTCCGACAAATCCTTATCCGCCGTCGTACCCCGGTACTACGTCCGCCGCCCCGCTCCCGCCCACGGTCGGACGATCCCCCACCGCCCGCTCCGTAGCGTCGTGGACATGATCCGAGCTCACGAACTCACCAAGCGGTACGGGGCCAGGACCGTCGTCCAGGACCTCAGCTTCACCGTCCGCCCCGGTACGGTCACCGGCTTCCTCGGCCCCAACGGAGCCGGAAAGTCCACCACCCTGCGCATGCTCCTCGGCCTGGACGCCCCCACCCGCGGCCGCGCCACGATCGGCGGCCGCGCCTACGCCGCCCACCCCGCGCCCCTCACCCAGGTCGGCGCGCTCCTGGAGGCCCGCTCGGTCCACCCGGGCCGCTCCGCCCACCACCACCTCATGGCGCTCGCGCACACCTACGGCATCCCGCGCTCGCGCGTCGAGCACGTCCTCGGCCTCACGGGCCTGACCGAGGTCGCCCGCCGCAGGGTCAAGGGCTTCTCGCTCGGCATGGGCCAGCGGCTCGGCATCGCCGCCGCGCTCCTCGGCGACCCGGCCACGGTCGTCCTGGACGAGCCGGTCAACGGACTCGACCCCGAGGGCGTGCTGTGGATCCGTACGCTGCTCAAGTCCCTGGCCGCCGAGGGCCGTACCGTCCTCGTCTCCTCCCACCTGATGAGCGAGATGGCCCTGACCGCCGACCGCCTGATCGTCATCGGCAAGGGCCGGCTCCTCGCCGACACCACCGTCGAGGCCCTCGTACGCGACTCCGGCGGCGCCTCGGTCAAGGTCGTCACCCCCGAACCGGACCGCCTCGGCGCACTCCTCCCCGGCGCGCGGATCGTCACGGAGGCCCCCGACACCCTCCGCGTCACCGGCCGGGACGCCGCCGACATCGGCAGGACCGCCGCCGCCCACGGCGTACCGCTGTACGAACTCACCCCGCAGACCGCCTCCCTGGAGCAGGCGTTCATGGACCTCACCCACGACTCGGTCGAATACCAGGGAGCCGCAGCATGACCACCGCGTACCACGTCACCCCCACCCGCGTCCTGCGCTCCGAATGGCACAAGCTGTGGACGGTCCGCTCCACCTGGATCACCGTCCTCGCCTCGGTCGGGTGCCTCCTCGGCGTCGGCATCCTCATGGGCGCCACCTACACCTCCGACGGCGGCGACTCCGACGTCGACACCGTCGTCCTCACCCTCTACGGCTCCCAGCTCGGCGGGATCTGCCTGGCCGTCCTCGGCATCCTGGTCACCGCGGGCGAGTACTCCACCGGCCTGATCAGAGCCTCCCTGACCGCCGTACCGCGTCGATCGCCGGTGCTGTGGGCGAAGGCCGCGGTCTTCACGGCAGCCGTCTTCACCGTCTCCTTCGTGACCGCCCTCATCACCTTCCTCACCGCCCAGCTCTTCCTCCACGACACCGACCAGGCCGCCTCCCTCACCGACGACGGCGTCCTCGCCGCCGTCGCGGGCAACGCCGCCGGCGTCACCCTCCTCAGCCTCATCGCCCTCGGCCTCGGCGCCGCGCTGCGTTCGGTACCGGGCGGGATCGGCGCCTTCATCGGCGGGGTGATGGTGCTGCCGGAGGTGCTCGGGATGCTCCCGTACGACGCCGTGGACACGGCCGTCCGGTACTTCCCCACCCAGACCGCCGGCGCCCTCGGCTCCGCCGACCCGATGCCGAACGCGGCCTCCCCCGGCGCCGCGCTCCTCGCCCTGTGCCTGTGGGCCGCGGCGGCCCTGATCGTCCCCGCCCTGTTGCTCAAGCGCCGGGACGTATGAGGATGAGCGCGTGATCACGGAGAAGCAGCCCGGCGCTCAGGAGGAGCCCCTCAGCCGGTACGTTCAGCGGCAGACCCGGCGGGCGCAGGCCTTCGACACCCGCCGGCCCTGGGTCTGGGACGGTCTCCTCACCCTCTGCTGGACGACCGCCGCCGTCACCGACGCGGCGGGCGGCTGGCGGAACATCGCCCCGGACCCGTCCGTACCGGTCTGGCTGGTCCTGGCCATGAGCCTGGCCTTCTCGGTCCCTCTGCTCTGGCGCCGGCGCCACCCGATCGCCGTCCTCTCCGTGATGACGTGCGCGTCCCTCCTCAGCAACTGGACCGGCGCCTTCCTCCAGGCCGCGTTCCTCCAGCTGCTCGTCGTCTTCCACATCACACTGCGGCTGCCCCTCCGCACCCTCTGGTGGACGCTCGCACTGATCACCCCACCCCTGGTGGTCGGTGCGATCCGCTTCCCGCAGGGAAGCTGGGACCAACAAGTCGTCCCGACCCTGTGGGCGTACGCGATGGCGGCGCTGCTCGGCATCGCGGTCCGCTCCCGCAAGGACCACACCGCCGCCCTCGTCGACCGGGCCCGCCGCCTCGAAGTTGAGCGCGACCAGCAGGCACAGCTCGCCGCGGCCGCCGAACGCACCCGGATCGCCCGGGAGATGCACGACATCATCGGCCACAACCTCTCCGTCATCACGGGCCTCGCGGACGGCGGCCGATACGCGGCGGCCAAGAGCCCCGAACAGGCCGCCCGCGCCCTCGACGCCATCGGCACCACCAGCCGCCAGGCACTCGCCGAACTCCGCCGCCTCCTGCGCGGCGAGGCCGTACGCGATCCGCAGCCCACACTGGCCGACCTGGGCGCACTGGTCGCCGGCGTACGGACGGCCGGTCTGCCGGTACGGCTGGAGATCCGCGACGAGCCCGCACCCGAGGCCCAACCCCTGGCGGCAGGCGCACAGCTGACGGTCTACCGGGTCGCCCAGGAAGCCCTGACGAACACGCTCAAGCACGCGGGCCCCGGGG
This sequence comes from Streptomyces vilmorinianum, assembly GCF_005517195.1. Classification (NCBI taxonomy): domain Bacteria; kingdom Bacillati; phylum Actinomycetota; class Actinomycetes; order Kitasatosporales; family Streptomycetaceae; genus Streptomyces; species Streptomyces vilmorinianum. The sequence goes on from NZ_CP040244.1 coordinate 7,383,484, forward strand.
CCGAGTCCTCCGTCGTCCTGTCCTACGGCCCCGAGGAAATGACGCTCGAGGTGACGGACACGGGCGGCCCGGGGAACGACGTCATCGGCACCGGCCAGGGAGTGACGGGTATGCGCGAGCGCGCCGCCCTCTATGACGGCACACTCGAAGCCGGCCCGCTGCCGACCGGCGGCTGGCGCGTACGACTCCGACTCCCCCTGGAGGACTCCCTCTCGTGACGACGGTGCTCATCGCGGACGACCAGCCAATGCAACGCTTCGGCTTCCGCATGCTGCTGGAGAGCCAGGACGACATGACGGTCGTCGCAGAGGCGGCGAACGGCACCGAGGCCGTCCGCCTGGTGGACCGTCACCATCCCGACGTCGTCCTGATGGACGTCCGGATGCCCGGCCTCGACGGCATCGAGGCCACCCGCCGCATCATCGCGGCCGGCGCCCGCACCCGCGTCCTGATCGTCACCACCTTCGACCTCGACGAGTACGCGTACGACGGCCTGCGCGCGGGCGCCAGCGGCTTCCTGGTGAAGGACGCCCAGCCCGAGGAACTCCTTTCGGGCATCCGCGCGGTCGCGAGCGGCGACGCGGTGGTGGCCCCGAGCCTCACCCGCCGGCTCCTGGACGCGTACATCCACCACCTCCCGGCGACCTCGGGCCCACCACCGGAGGACCACCGCCTGTCGGCCCTCACGGACCGGGAACGCGAGATCCTCACGGTCATCGGCCAGGGCTGGACCAACACGGAGATCGCGGAACGCCTCCACCTGGCCGAGTCGACGGTGAAGACCCACGTGAGTCGCATCCTGGCGAAGACGGGCGCCCGGGACCGCGTCCAGGCGGTGATCCTGGCGTACGACACCCAACTGGTGACCCCGGGTCAGTGATACGGGTTCAGCGGCGTCAGGTCGAGATCGAACCCGAAGGGTCCGGGGATACGGATGGTCTCCCCGAACTTCCGGTCGGTGCGGGTGTGGTACTTGTCGTGGTTCGGCTCGGAGAACAACGTGACTGTGGAGTCGCGGGCGTCGACGATCAGGTACAGAGGAATCCTCATGACCGCGTAGTCGGAGAGCTTGGCCACCCAGTCGTTCTCCGGGTTCGAGGGCGAGACGATCTCGACGGCGATGAGAGCGAGATCCGCCGCAGCGGTGTTCCCTTCCCCCTCCATGACCTCGTCGGGCAGGTAACTGAGATCCGGGTTCCGGAGCTTCGCCGCGTAGGGCGATCCGAGGTCGGTGTTCTCGGTCGGTACGTAGCCGGCCGGGCAATGCGCGTCGAACTGGCGGCGCAGATGGAACAGGTTGCGCTGGTGGATCATCGTGGGCGCGGCCTGCATGATGATCGTGCCGTCGGTGTACTCCACCTTCACCCCCTTGGGGGCGATCCGCTGAGCTTCTTCGAGGAGGGGCAGGTGCTGCGGGTCGATCGTCACGGTGTCCTCCAGAGGGTGGCCCGACCAGAGTACCCAAACGCAGAAAAGCCCCGCACCAGAAGGTGCGGGGCTTTCCCACAATGATTGTTCGGCGGCGTCCTACTCTCCCACAGGGTCCCCCCTGCAGTACCATCGGCGCTGAAAGGCTTAGCTTCCGGGTTCGGAATGTAACCGGGCGTTTCCCTAACGCTATGACCACCGAAACTCTATGAAGTTGAACCGCCGCACCCCGCAGGGGGCGTGTTCGTTACTTCAGAACTAACACAGTGGACGCGAGCAACTGAGGACAAGCCCTCGGCCTATTAGTACCGGTCAGCTCCACCCATTACTGGGCTTCCACATCCGGCCTATCAACCCAGTCGTCTACTGGGAGCCTTACCCTCTCAAGGAGGTGGGAATACTCATCTCGAAGCAGGCTTCCCGCTTAGATGCTTTCAGCGGTTATCCCTCCCGAACGTAGCCAACCAGCCATGCCCTTGGCAGGACAACTGGCACACCAGAGGTTCGTCCGTCCCGGTCCTCTCGTACTAGGGACAGCCCTTCTCAATATTCCTACGCGCACAGCGGATAGGGACCGAACTGTCTCACGACGTTCTAAACCCAGCTCGCGTACCGCTTTAATGGGCGAACAGCCCAACCCTTGGGACCGACTCCAGCCCCAGGATGCGACGAGCCGACATCGAGGTGCCAAACCATCCCGTCGATATGGACTCTTGGGGAAGATCAGCCTGTTATCCCCGGGGTACCTTTTATCCGTTGAGCGACGGCGCTTCCACAAGCCACCGCCGGATCACTAGTCCCGACTTTCGTCCCTGCTCGACCCGTCGGTCTCACAGTCAAGCTCCCTTGTGCACTTACACTCAACACCTGATTGCCAACCAGGCTGAGGGAACCTTTGGGCGCCTCCGTTACCCTTTGGGAGGCAACCGCCCCAGTTAAACTACCCATCAGACACTGTCCCTGATCCGGATCACGGACCGAGGTTAGACATCCAGCACGACCAGAGTGGTATTTCAACGGCGACTCCACCATGACTGGCGTCACGGCTTCAAAGTCTCCCACCTATCCTACACAAGCCGAACCGAACACCAATATCAAACTGTAGTAAAGGTCCCGGGGTCTTTCCGTCCTGCTGCGCGAAACGAGCATCTTTACTCGTAGTGCAATTTCACCGGGCCTATGGTTGAGACAGTCGAGAAGTCGTTACGCCATTCGTGCAGGTCGGAACTTACCCGACAAGGAATTTCGCTACCTTAGGATGGTTATAGTTACCACCGCCGTTTACTGGCGCTTAAGTTCTCAGCTTCGCCCTGTCGAAACAGAGCTAACCGGTCCCCTTAACGTTCCAGCACCGGGCAGGCGTCAGTCCGTATACATCGCCTTACGGCTTCGCACGGACCTGTGTTTTTAGTAAACAGTCGCTTCTCGCTGGTCTCTGCGGCCACCCCCAGCTCACGGAGTAAATCCGATCACCAGTGATGGCCCCCCTTCTCCCGAAGTTACGGGGGCATTTTGCCGAGTTCCTTAACCATAGTTCACCCGAACGCCTCGGTATTCTCTACCTGACCACCTGAGTCGGTTTAGGGTACGGGCCGCCATGAAACTCGCTAGAGGCTTTTCTCGACAGCATAGGATCATCCACTTCACCACAATCGGCTCGGCATCAGGTCTCAGCCTTAATGTGTGACGGATTTGCCTATCACACGGCCTACACCCTTACCCCGGGACAACCACCGCCCGGGCTGGACTACCTTCCTGCGTCACCCCATCGCTTACCTACTACCACCTTGGGTCAGCGGCTCCACCACTCCCCTTTGCCCGAAGGCTCCGGGGCGGCTTCACGGCCTTAGCATTAATGGGCTCGATATTGGGCGTTTCAAAGCGGGTACCGGAATATCAACCGGTTGTCCATCGACTACGCCTGTCGGCCTCGCCTTAGGTCCCGACTTACCCTGGGCAGATCAGCTTGACCCAGGAACCCTTAGTCAATCGGCGCACACGTTTCTCACGTGTGTATCGCTACTCATGCCTGCATTCTCACTCGTGAACCGTCCACAACTCGCTTCCGCGGCTGCTTCACCCGGCACACGACGCTCCCCTACCCATCACAGTCCCCGTTGGGGGTATGTACTGCAATGACACGACTTCGGCGGTACGCTTGAGCCCCGCTACATTGTCGGCGCGGAATCACTTGACCAGTGAGCTATTACGCACTCTTTCAAGGGTGGCTGCTTCTAAGCCAACCTCCTGGTTGTCTCTGCGACTCCACATCCTTTCCCACTTAGCGTACGCTTAGGGGCCTTAGTCGATGCTCTGGGCTGTTTCCCTCTCGACCATGGAGCTTATCCCCCACAGTCTCACTGCCGCGCTCTCACTTACCGGCATTCGGAGTTTGGCTAAGGTCAGTAACCCGGTAGGGCCCATCGCCTATCCAGTGCTCTACCTCCGGCAAGAAACACACGACGCTGCACCTAAATGCATTTCGGGGAGAACCAGCTATCACGGAGTTTGATTGGCCTTTCACCCCTAACCACAGGTCATCCCCCAGGTTTTCAACCCTGGTGGGTTCGGTCCTCCACGAAGTCTTACCTCCGCTTCAACCTGCCCATGGCTAGATCACTCCGCTTCGGGTCTTGAGCGTGCTACTGAATCGCCCTATTCGGACTCGCTTTCGCTACGGCTTCCCCACACGGGTTAACCTCGCAACACACCGCAAACTCGCAGGCTCATTCTTCAAAAGGCACGCAGTCACGACCCACATCCGAAGATGTGAGCGACGCTCCCACGGCTTGTAGGCACACGGTTTCAGGTACTATTTCACTCCGCTCCCGCGGTACTTTTCACCATTCCCTCACGGTACTATCCGCTATCGGTCACCAGGGAATATTTAGGCTTAGCGGGTGGTCCCGCCAGATTCACACGGGATTTCTCGGGCCCCGTGCTACTTGGGTGTCTCTCAAACGAGCCGTATGAATTTCAGCTACGGGGGTCTTACCCTCTACGCCGGACCTTTCGCATGTCCTTCGCCTATCCATACGGTTTCTGACTCGTCTCACAGCCGGCAGACTGTGAAAGAGAGATCCCACAACCCCGTATGCGCAACCCCTGCCGGGTATCACACGCATACGGTTTGGCCTCATCCGGTTTCGCTCGCCACTACTCCCGGAATCACGGTTGTTTTCTCTTCCTGAGGGTACTGAGATGTTTCACTTCCCCTCGTTCCCTCCACATGCCCTATGTGTTCAGGCATGGGTGACAGCCCATGACGACTGCCGGGTTTCCCCATTCGGAAACCCCCGGATCAAAGCCTGGTTGACGGCTCCCCGGGGACTATCGTGGCCTCCCACGTCCTTCATCGGTTCCTGGTGCCAAGGCATCCACCGTGCGCCCTTAAAAACTTGGCCACAGATGCTCGCGTCCACTGTGTAGTTCTCAAGCAACGACCAGCCACCCATCACCCTGATCCAAAGAACCAGGTTCACTGGGGCCGGCATCGCGAAGATACAAACCTTACGGCCGTACCCTCAGATACCCAACAACGTGCCAAGCACGATCCCTCGGATCATCCCCACGTTCCACGCCGAAGCGGTACTGGTGAGGTGAACCTCGTGATCGTGCCAACTAATCAACGTTCCACCCATGAGCTGACCGTGCGAGACGTTTGCTCGCAATCGGTACTGTGCTCCTTAGAAAGGAGGTGATCCAGCCGCACCTTCCGGTACGGCTACCTTGTTACGACTTCGTCCCAATCGCCAGTCCCACCTTCGACAGCTCCCTCCCACAAGGGGTTGGGCCACCGGCTTCGGGTGTTACCGACTTTCGTGACGTGACGGGCGGTGTGTACAAGGCCCGGGAACGTATTCACCGCAGCAATGCTGATCTGCGATTACTAGCAACTCCGACTTCATGGGGTCGAGTTGCAGACCCCAATCCGAACTGAGACCGGCTTTTTGAGATTCGCTCCGCCTCGCGGCATCGCAGCTCTTTGTACCGGCCATTGTAGCACGTGTGCAGCCCAAGACATAAGGGGCATGATGACTTGACGTCGTCCCCACCTTCCTCCGAGTTGACCCCGGCGGTCTCCTGTGAGTCCCCATCACCCCGAAGGGCATGCTGGCAACACAGGACAAGGGTTGCGCTCGTTGCGGGACTTAACCCAACATCTCACGACACGAGCTGACGACAGCCATGCACCACCTGTATACCGACCACAAGGGGGGCACTATCTCTAATGCTTTCCGGTATATGTCAAGCCTTGGTAAGGTTCTTCGCGTTGCGTCGAATTAAGCCACATGCTCCGCTGCTTGTGCGGGCCCCCGTCAATTCCTTTGAGTTTTAGCCTTGCGGCCGTACTCCCCAGGCGGGGAACTTAATGCGTTAGCTGCGGCACCGACGACGTGGAATGTCGCCAACACCTAGTTCCCAACGTTTACGGCGTGGACTACCAGGGTATCTAATCCTGTTCGCTCCCCACGCTTTCGCTCCTCAGCGTCAGTAATGGCCCAGAGATCCGCCTTCGCCACCGGTGTTCCTCCTGATATCTGCGCATTTCACCGCTACACCAGGAATTCCGATCTCCCCTACCACACTCTAGCCTGCCCGTATCGGATGCAGACCCGGGGTTAAGCCCCGGGCTTTCACACCCGACGTGACAAGCCGCCTACGAGCTCTTTACGCCCAATAATTCCGGACAACGCTTGCGCCCTACGTATTACCGCGGCTGCTGGCACGTAGTTAGCCGGCGCTTCTTCTGCAGGTACCGTCACTTTCGCTTCTTCCCTGCTGAAAGAGGTTTACAACCCGAAGGCCGTCATCCCTCACGCGGCGTCGCTGCATCAGGCTTTCGCCCATTGTGCAATATTCCCCACTGCTGCCTCCCGTAGGAGTCTGGGCCGTGTCTCAGTCCCAGTGTGGCCGGTCGCCCTCTCAGGCCGGCTACCCGTCGTCGCCTTGGTGGGCCATTACCCCACCAACAAGCTGATAGGCCGCGGGCTCATCCTTCACCGCCGGAGCTTTCAACCAGCTTCCATGCGGAAGCCGGTGTTATCCGGTATTAGACCCCGTTTCCAGGGCTTGTCCCAGAGTGAAGGGCAGATTGCCCACGTGTTACTCACCCGTTCGCCACTAATCCACCCCGAAGGGCTTCATCGTTCGACTTGCATGTGTTAAGCACGCCGCCAGCGTTCGTCCTGAGCCAGGATCAAACTCTCCGTGAATGTTTACCGGTTATCCGGTGCACACCACGAGAGCGGAACGACCGGTCGGAATAGGACCAGTCGTTCACAGCGTCCTCGCTGTGTTGTTGCCTACCCGCCGCATGGGCCGGTAGGACTTTCAAAGGAACCTCGCCATCCGAAGATGGACGGGGTATCAACTAATCTGGCGTTGATTTTTGGCACGCTGTTGAGTTCTCAAGGAACGGACGCTTCCTTCGTACTCACCCTCTCGGGCTTTCCTCCGGGCTTTTCCCTTCGGTCTTTCGTGTTTCCAGCTTAGCAGATCCGTTTTCCGTTTCCGCCACCCGCTGGAGCGGGCTGCCGGGCCGTTCTTCGCTTTCGCGTTTCCCTTTCCGGCGGTTCCGACTCTATCAGATCCTTTCGGGCCTGATTCCCAGTCAGAGGGGGTTGTCTTTGCGGCTGTTGGGCCGTTCCGACGCTCAAACTCTAGCGGATTCCCCGGGCGACTCATAATCGAGTCGTTCGAAATGAATTTCGGCATGCCGAAATTCGTCCCGGTGGGGAGATCGTGCTGAGTTGAGTTGCCGCATCAGCGGCGGGAGTGGCTGTCGCAGAACCGTTCCGGCCCCGTGACAACTCGGAGAACACTACGGATACGGCCGGGGCGTGTCAACCCCGGCCTGACGGGCGGCCGGAGGCCGTCTCAGTCGAGGTCCGTGAGTCGGCCACCCGCGTCCGGCTGGGTGTGTTCGACCCTGCGGAGCAGGCGGATCAGCATCTCGCCGAGGCCGCCGCGCTCCTCGCTCGACAGGTCCTGGAGGAGCTCCTCCTCGAAGTCCGTCGCCATGCGCATCGCCTCGAGCCACTTCGAGCGGCCCTCGTCCGTCAGCTCCACGATCACCCGTACGCGGTTGCTCTCGTCGCGGTCGCGGGTGACGAGGCCCTCGCCCGCCATGCGGTCGATGCGGTGGGTCATCGCGGCCGGGGTGAGGCCGAGGCGCTTGGCCAGCTCGCCCGGGCCCAGGCGGTAGGGGGCGCCGGCGAGGACGAGGGTCTTGAGGACCTCCCACTCCGCGTTGCTGATGCCGAGGTCGGCGAGCTGGCGGCCGTAGGCCACGTTCATCCGGCGGTTCAGCCGGCCGAGGGCGGAGACCACCTTCTCGACCTGGGGGTCGAGGTCGCGGTACTCGCGCTGATAGGCCGCGATCTGTTCGTCGAGGCTCGGCTCGGGGGTGTCGGACATGCGGGGAGTATCCCACGAGCGTCGTTGGCGTTGAAGTCCTTCCATGTGTATTGTTAAGGATCGAATTTTAGTGTTGAAGTCTTTAGGGCTCAGTCCTACAGGGCTGAAGCCCTCTTCTCGAAGTGGGTGAGTGTGACCAAGGCGAAGGGTGCAGCGATGCGCCGGATCCAGGCAGGCAGCGCGCTGAGCGCGTTCGGACTCGGCTTCACCGTTCCGTACCTCTATGTGTACGTCGCTCAGGTGCGGGATCTGGGCGCGACCACGGCGGGCAGCGTGCTCGCCGTCTTCGCCATGGCCGCACTCGTCGTCCTGCCCTTCAGCGGGCGCGCCATCGACCGGCGCGGTCCCGTGCCCGTCCTTCTGGTCGCCGCCCTCCTGGCGTCGGCCGGTGCCCTGGGGATGGGGCTCGCGGACAGCGTGCCGGCCGCCGTCGGCTCGGCCGCGCTCCTCGGGGCCGGTACGGCTGTGATGCAGCCGGCGCTCGCGACGATGATCGTCTGGTGCTCGGACCCGTCCACCCGGACCCGGTCCTTCGCCATGCAGTTCTTTCTGCAGAACCTGGGGCTCGGCGTCGGCGGTCTGATCGGGGGGCAGCTCGTCGACGTGAGCCGGCCGGGCAGCTTCCTCCTTCTCTTCTCGATCGAAGCGGCGATGTTCCTCGTGCTCGCCGGGATCGTGCTGACCGTGCGGATGCCGGGCTCCCCCGCCCTGCAGGGCACGCGGCCCGCCGCCAAGGGCGGCGGCGTCCGGGCGCTGCTCGGGCACAAGGCCATGGTGCAGCTGTGCGTCCTCGGCTTCGTGCTCTTCTTCGCCTGCTACGGGCAGTTCGAGTCGGGCCTCGCGGCGTACGGCACCGAGGCCGCGGGCATTGAGCCGTCGACGCTCGGGATCGCGCTGGCCGCCAACACGGCCGTCATCGTCGTCGCCCAGTTCGTGGTGCTGAAGTTCGTCGAGCGCCGCAGGCGGAGCCGGGTGATCGCGGCCGTCGGTCTGATCTGGACCGTGGCGTGGGTCATCGCCGGGTACGCGGGGCTCGGGCACGGCAGCCAGGCGATGGCGACCGCGGCCTTCGTCTCCACGTACGCCCTCTTCGGGCTCGGCGAAGCGATGCTGTCGCCGACCGTGGCGCCGCTGGTGGCGGACCTCGCGCCGGAGTCGATGGTCGGGCAGTACAACTCGGCGTTCGCTCTGGTCAAGCAGCTCGCGCTGGCCGTCGGTCCCGCCGTGGGCGGTCCCATGGGCGCCGCGCTGCACGGGCCGTACATCGTGACGTTCGTGCTCTTCTCGCTCGGGATCACGTTCCTGGCGCTGCGGCTCGGCAAGCGGCTCACGCCGGTGCAGGACCAGCCCTCACTGGCCGCGAAGACCTCGCGGGTGGTGGCCCAGCACCTGCCGGAGCGGGAGACCGCCGCCGCCTAGTCCGGCTGGTCCGGCAGGGCGAACTCGCACCAGACCGCCTTGCCGCCGCCCGGCGTGCGGCGGCTACCCCAGGACGAGGCGATCGTCGCGATGATCGAGATTCCGCGACCCGCCTCGTCCTCCGTCTCCGCCCTGCGGCGGCGCGGCAGATGGTCGTCCCCGTCCGTGACCTCGATGATCAGGCGCCGGTCGGTCCGGCGCAGACGCAGGCGCATGGGCGGGGTGCCGTGCTTGAGGGAGTTCGCCACCAGCTCGCTGGTGGCGAGGACGCCGAGGTCGCGCAGCTCGACCGGGAAGCGCCAGCTGGAGAGCACGCCCGACGCGAAGGCACGCGCGCGCGGGGCGGCCTCCACTCCGCCGAGGAGCTCCAGGGCGGCGTTGTGGAAGAGCTCCGCGTCCGATCCCTGGCGGGCAGGGTGCTGGACGACCAGGACGGCCACGTCGTCGTCGTGCTCCGCGGTGACGCCGAGCGAGCGCAGCAGCCGGTCGCAGACGACCTGCGGGGTGCCGACGGCGCCGGACAGGGCGCGCCCCAGGGCGGCGACGCCCTCGTCGATGTCCTCGCGGCGCCGTTCGACCAGGCCGTCGGTGTAGAGGACGGCGGTGGAGCCCGGGGGCAGGGCGATCGAGCCGGAGGTGTGCAGCCAGCCGCCGGTGCCCAGCGGGGGCCCGGTGGGGTCCTCGGCGCGGCGGACCGTGCCGTCCTCGTCCCTGACGAGGATCGGGAGGTGGCCGGCGGAGGCGTAGACGAGCTTGCCCTCGTTGGGGTCGTGGACCGCGTAGACGCAGGTGGCGATCTGGCTCGCGTCGATCTCGGCGGCGAGGCCGTCGAGCAGCTGGAGCACTTCGTGCGGGGGCAGGTCCAGGCGCGCGTAGGCCCGGACGGCGGTGCGGAGCTGGCCCATCACGGCGGCGGCGCGCACGCCGCGGCCCATGACGTCGCCGATGACGAGTGCCGTGCGCCCGGCTCCCAGGGTGATGACGTCGTACCAGTCGCCGCCGACCGCCGCGTCGGTGCCGCCGGGCTGGTACGTGGCGGCGATCCGCAGGTCGTCGGGCTGCTCCAGCTCCTGCGGGAGCAGGGAGCGCTGCAGCGTGACGGCGGTCTCGCGGTGCCGGCGCTCGCTGGCGCGCAGCCGCTCGGCCGCCTCGGCGTGGTCGGTGACGTCGGCGGCGTGCACGAGGACGCCGCCGCCCTCGAAGCGCGGGGACTCCACGGGCAGGCAGGTGACCGTGTACGAGCCGCCGTCCTGGGTCTTGCGGGACTTGACCGTGCGGGGCTTGCCGCTGCGCAGGACCTGGTCCATGAGCGGCAGCAGGCCCAGCTCGTGGGCCTCGGGGCAGGCGTCGGCGACGGTGGCCCCGGCGGGGCGGGGGCCGAAGGCGGCGGCGTACGCGTCGTTGACGTACGCGATGCGGTGCTCGGGGCCGTGCACGAGCGCGACCAGGCCGGGGAGCCGGCCGATGACCTCCCGTACGGAGAAGTCCTCGAGCGCGGGGACCTCGTCGGGGAGGGGCTCAGACTGCTGCTGCCCGTACTCACCGCGGGCCGCGGGCACGGAGCCTTCGGTCCCCCGCGCCGCCGTGCGGCGCTGCGTGCCGGGGAGTCGGGCGCTCCAACGGGTGAAGTTCACGGATCTGTATGCCTCGAGGTGTCGTTGGCCGTGCTGAGTCACTCTGTGCAGGTGTGAGCCCACCTATGGTCACACGTCCAGTGTGACCGACCGCACTGACATCGGTGTCAGCCGGGTGTGGGGCCGTTCTTGGGGGGTGGGGGCGCTGCGGCGGCTTCGAATTCGGCGCGGGGGTGTTCCAGGGAGCCGAGCGAGACGATCTCGCGCTTGAACAGGCCGGCGAGGGTCCATTCGGCCATGACACGCGCCTTGCGGTTGAAGGTGGGGATGCGGCTGAGGTGGTACGTGCGGTGCATGAACCAGGCCGGGTAGCCCTTGAGTTTGCGGCCGTAGACGTGCGCCACGCCCTTGTGGAGGCCGAGGGAGGCGACCGAGCCCGCGTACGTGTGGGCGTACTCCTTGAGCGGCCTTCCGCGCAGGGAGGCGGCGATGTTCTCGGCGAGCACCTTGGTCTGGCGTACGGCGTGCTGCGCGTTCGGCGCGCACTCCTTGCCCGGCTCGTCCGCCGTGATGTCGGGGACGGCGGCGGCGTCGCCGGCCGCCCAGGCGTGTTCGACGCCGTCGACGGTCAGCCGTGCCGTGCACTTGAGCCGGCCGCGGCCGTTGAGCGGCAGGTCGGTGGCGGCGAGGATCGGTGCGGGCTTCACGCCGGCCGTCCACACGACCGTACGGGTGGGGAAGCGGGTGCCGTCGCTGAGGACGGCGACGCGGTCCTCGCAGGACTCGAGACGGGTCTCCAGGCGGACGTCGATGTTGCGGCCGCGCAGCTCGCGGATCGCGTACGTGCCCATCTCCTCGCCGACCTCGGGCAGGATCCGGTTCGACGCCTCGACCAGGACCCATTTCAGGTCCTCCGGCTTGATGTTGTGGTAGTACCGCGCGGTGTAGCGGGCCATGTCCTCCAGCTCGGCGAGCGCCTCGACGCCCGCGTAGCCGCCGCCGACGAAGACGAAGGTGAGGGCGGCGTCGCGCAGGGCCGGGTCGCGGGTGGAGGAGGCGATGTCCATCTGCTCGATGACGTGGTTGCGCAGCCCGATGGCCTCTTCGACCGTCTTGAAGCCGATGGCGTAGTCGGCGAGGCCGGGGATCGGGAGCGTGCGGGAGATCGAGCCGGGCGCGATGACCAGTTCGTCGTAGGTGAGCTGGATGTTCCCGGTGCCCTCCTCCTCGGTGGCGAGGGTGGAGAGCGTCGCGGTCCGCTTGGCGTGGTCGACGGCGTGGACCTCGCCGATGACGATGCGGCATTTGCCGAGGACGCGGCGGAGCGGGACGACGACATGGCGCGGGGAGATGTTCCCGGCCGCCGCCTCGGGGAGGAACGGCTGGTACGTCATGTACGGCGCCGGCGTGACCACCACGATCTCGGCCGCACCGCTTCTGAGCTCGGCCTTCAGCTGCCGCTGCAGGCGCAGCGCGGTGTACATGCCGACGTAGCCACCGCCGACAACGAGAATGCGCGCAGGTTCGGTCACTGTCCCATGACGCAACGCCGTTCGGGGTTTGTCCACAGGCCCGGCAAATTGTGTGACCGGAGGGGCGCGGAGGCGCGGGGTGGCGCACCGAGTGGGCACAGCGTGAACTGCCCAGGTCAGGGTGGGCGCGCGGGGTGGTGTGGGGGGTCAGAATCGGGAGAGTTGGGGTCCTTGCTCCGATCGGGGGGCGCACCGTGCGGAACTGCCCCTTCTGAATTGACCTCGACTCAACTATGTTCGTACCTCGTCGGGGTGTCGGATCGCAGCGCGTGGGACCAGAGCGTGGGAGGTCCGTCGATCCCGTGTCAGGGCGGGGAGTCTCCGGGGGGAGACATCATGAGCGGGGGAACGCTTATGCACATGCAGGATGCGCGTTGGCAGGCTGTCGTCGGCTCGGCGGACGGCCAGGTCGACGGACGTACGGGAGTGTCGGGGCCGATCGGCCGGTCGGCGCCGCTGCGCGTGGACGCGCAGCGGAATCTGGAGCATGTCCTGCGCGCCGCGCGCGAGGTGTTCGGCGAGCTCGGTTACGGGGCGCCGATGGAGGACGTGGCGCGCCGCGCTCGGGTCGGTGTGGGCACGGTCTACCGCCGCTTCCCGAGCAAGGACGTGCTGGTGCGCCGGATAGCCGAGGAGGAGACCTCCCGGCTGACCGAGCAGGCCCGCGCGGCCCTCGGGCAGGAGGACGAGCCGTGGTCGGCGCTCTCCCGGTTCCTGCGGACCTCGGTGGCCTCGGGCGCGGGGCGGCTGCTGCCGCCGCAGGTCCTGCGGGTGGGCGTGGACGGTGACGACCTGGTGCTTCCGGCGCGGTCCGCGGGGGACGAGGCTCGGGTGCCGCACCAGCGGGGTTTCGCGGACCAGGGCGAGCCGCGGGTCGTCGCGCCGCGTGCGGTGCCGCCGGCGGAGCAGGACGATTCCGGCGCTGCGGAGCTCCTGGAGGTCGTGGGGCGGCTGGTCGACCGGGCCCGTGAGGCGGGCGAGCTGCGGGCGGACGTGACCGTGGCGGACGTCCTTCTCGTCATAGCCACGGCGGCGCCCGCGCTGCCGGACGCGGCGCAGCAGGCGGCGGCCTCGGCCAGGCTCCTGGACATCCTTCTGGAGGGCCTGCGTTCGCGGTAGCGGGCGCGGGTCGGGCCGGGCGGGGCCTGGTCGCCGGACGGTCCGGGCGGTCCGGGCGGTCCGTTGAGCCTTCCACGAACGCGTGAGCGGTTACGCCCGGATACAGGAAGTCGCCCCGGACGAGTGGTAAGTGGACGGGAGGGTTCGGCGCGCCTCCGCTCTGTGGCACTCTTGGCCGGTGTTCGGGTCTGAGCGTGCATACGGGGGCTTCCGCGATGAGCGGTGACGGTCGGGACGAGCCGCTGGGCAACGGCGGTGCCACGGAGACCGGAGGCCTGTCCTCCCGGCAGGTGCCGAGCCAGGGCGGGCCCGGAGGTCTCTCCGGTGCGCCCGCCGGCCCACCGGCGCCGGCGGCGGTTCCGGGCCCGTTTCCGAGCGCGGTTCCGAGCACGGCGCCCGGGGCCGACGAGCCCAGCGTGCCCCAGCAGCGCGAGCGCGACTCCGTACTGCCGCCGCCCGTCGAACTGCCGCCCTCCGACGCCGATCTCATCCAGCTGATGCGGGACGGCGACGACAGCGCGTACGAAGAGCTGTTCCGTCGCCACTCCGAGGCCGTGCGGCGCTACGCCAAGACGTGCTGCCGCGACGCGCACACCGCCGACGACCTGACGGCGGAGGTGTTCGCCCGCACACTGCAGGCGGTACGGGGCGGGGCCGGGCCCGAGCAGGCCGTCCGCGCCTATCTGCTGACCACGGTCCGGCGGGTGGCCGCGAACTGGACGAGGACGCAGAAGCGGGAACATCTTGTCGAGGACTTCGCGGTGTTCGCGGCGCAGGCCACCCGCACCTCCGAGGTCTCCGACCAGGACACACTGGACCTCGGCGCCGACGTCCGGGCCATGCACGAGGCCGAGCAGTCGCTGGCCATGCAGGCGTTCCGGTCGCTGCCCGAGCGGTGGCAGGCCGTGCTGTGGCACACCACCGTCGAGGAGGAGTCGCCGAGCGAGGTCGCTCCGCTGTTCGGACTGACCGCCAACGCGACGGCCGTCCTGGCCAGCAGGGCCCGCGAGGGACTCAAGCAGGCCTACCTCCAGGCGCATGTCAGCCAGTCCCTCACCTCCGGCGGGGACTGCGCCCGCTATGCCGACCGGCTCGGCGCCTACGCGCGCGGCGGGCTGCGGATGCGCGCGGAACGCGGGCTGCGCAAGCACCTGGAGGAGTGCGCCAAGTGCCGGCTCGCGGCCGGTGAGCTGGCGCACGTCAACGCCGGGATCCCCGCGCTGCTGCCGGTCGCCGTCATCGGTTGGTTCGCCGCCGGGTTCTCGCTCAAGGCCGCCGGTGTCGTGGCCGGCGGGGTCGCCGGTGCCGCCGGGGCCGGTGCGGCCGCCGCCGCCACGGGAGCCGCCGCCACGGGAGCCGGTTCGTCGAGCACGGCCGGGGCGTCGTCCGCCGCCGTGGCCGAGGGGCTCGGCGCCCCCGCGAAGGCCGGTATCGCCGCCGCGGTGGCCGTCGCCGCGGCCGCCGGCCTGGTGTGGGCGCTGTCCGGGGACCCGCAGCCGGTCGCGAAGCCCGCACCGTCGCCGCCCGCCGTCGCGCCCCTCGTACCACCGGAGCCGACGCCGCCGCCGAAGCCGACACCCAAGCCCACCCCGCCGCCGGCCCCGCGCGTGCAGGCGCCCGAGCCGCCGCCGACCCCGACGCCCACGCCGACCCCGTCGGCCGAGCCCAGCCCCACGCCGACCCCGCCACCGCCGAAGCCGAGCCCGACGCCGACGCCGACGCCCAGCCCGAAGGTGACCACCCCCGAGCCCCCGCCGCCCGCCCCGCAGGCCGTCTACCAGGTCAACCAGCTGGACTACGGCATCTTCGGCGACGGCACCAAGCCCGAGGTACGGCTCGGCGACAGCAGCTGGATGTGGGCGCGTGACGGTCTGTCGATGGGCGGCACCCGGTACGCGCACGGGGTGAGCGTGCACGCGCCGTCCTCGCTCACCATCGACCTCAACCGGCAGTGCGCCGGCTACGACGCGCTCGTCGGCATCGACGACCTGAGCGCGCCCCTCGGGGTCGGCGGCGTCCGTTTCTCCGTCTACGGAGACGGTGAGCGGCTGTGGCGCTCGGAGGTGGTCCGGCCGGGCGACCCCGCGGTCCCGGTGCACATCGGGATCGCCGGTCGCGAGACGATCCGCCTGGTGGTGGAGGAGCACACGCCGTTCGGCCGGGTCGCGATCGCCGACTGGGCGCAGTCGCGGATCAGCTGCGCCTGACGCCCCGGGTCACGGTCGCCGACGAGGCGCCGTCGCGGATCAGCCGCGCCCGACGCCCTCGCCCGCGGGCGCTCGCGCGTACGCCTGCGCCAGTGCGACGACCTCGTCGAGGGTGAGGCCGGCACCGGAGGCGTACGCGGCGGCGTAGCCGGACTCGCCCAGTTCCGCGCGCGCCCGAGCGGTCAGGGCCTCCGTCTCCCGGAGCTCCGGCACCGAGCGCGGAACCCCGGCCCGCCAGGTGTCCGCGGCCGCCAGGGCCCGTACGGCGAGCAGGGACGCGCCGTCGAGGTGGAGCGCGATCGCCGTGCCCTCCGCCAGGTGCACGGCGATGAAGTCGGAGGTCTGCGCCTCCCCCGCCATCCGCAGCGCCTCGGCCGCCTGCGCGACGGCCTCGGCGCCCCCGCCCTCGTACGCCCTGATACGGGCGTCGAGCCCGGCCAGGGCCGCCTCGAAGTGCGGGGGCGCGGTGGTGAGATGCAGCCGGCCCGCCTCCTCCAGGTGAGCGCGGGCCTCCGGGATCCGGCCGCGGTGGATCGCGATCGCGGCGTGCAGGAAACAGATGAACGTCCCGGCGTCGTTGACGCGGTACCGCTCGGCCTCCGCCAGCGCCTCGCCGAGACTCGCCTCGGCGGCCTCCATGTCCCCCGCGCGGTACTCCAGTTCGGCGAGGCGGGCGAGCAGGAAGGGCGCCTCGGCGTGGGCGCCGACCTCGCGGGCCAGTTCGAGCGCCTCGGTGTACGCCTCGCCCGCGTCCTCGTACCGGCCGCGGATCATGTTCGCCTCGGCCGCCGCGCTCGCCACCTGCGCCCGCATCCAGCGGTCGCCGACCCGGCGGGAGAGCGCGCGCAGCTCGGCCAGGTCCTCGTCGATGCCGGGCATCCCGCCGGGCATGTCGACCACCATGTGGGCACGGAACATCAGGCTGACGCCGACCTCCCACTCGCCGCCGTGGCGGCGGCAGTTGGCGACACAGTCGTCCAGCATCGCGCGGACGACCGCCGGCTCCTCGGTGAGGTAGGCGGTGAACGGCCACAGGAGCCCCGGGAAACGGGCCGACTCCGGACCGGCGTTCCGGCTGAAGGCGGTGCGCACCCGGACCACCAGTGCGGCGAGTTCGGGGTCGTCGCAGAAGTCGCTGACCGTGTGGCTCTCGGCGACGAGGAAGAACTGCAGCATGCGCAGCCGCATGCGCGGCCAGTGCCGCGGGTCGGCCGGGTCGTCGGGGTCCGTGCCGAGGAGGAGCGTGCGGTCGACCCAGGTCAGGCCCTCGGGGCGGTAGTTGCGCAGCCACCAGAACCAGCCCATGGCGAAGATCAGCCGGTGGGCCGCGGGCTCGTCGGGGGCGGTGACGACCGTGCGGTGGAGGGCGGCGCGGATGTTGTCGAGGTCGGTCTCGATCCGCCGGATCCAGGGCATCTGCTCGCCGGAGCGGAGCTTGGGCTCGGCCTCCTCGGCGAGGGCGGTGAAGTGGGCGGTGTGGGCGGCCTCGGCGGCGGCGAGGAGGACGGGGGTCTCGGCGGCGCGCTCGGCGGCGTACTCGTGGATGGTCTCCAGGAGCCGGTAGCGCATCGCGCCCTCGTCGGTCGGGGCGGCGACGACCAGGGACTTGTCGACCAGGGCGCCGAGGGTGTGGGCGGCGTCCGGGGCGAGGGCCTCGGCGGCGGCGAGGTCCCAGCCGCCGGTGAAGACGGAGACCTGGCGCAGCAGGGTGCGCTCGGCGGGTTCGAGGAGGTCCCAGGACCAGTCGACGACGGCGCGGAGGGTCTGCTGGCGGGGCAGGGCCGTCCGGCTGCCGGAGGTGAGGAGAAGGAACCGGTCGTCGAGGCGGTCGGCGATCTGGCGCGGGGTGAGGAGCCGGAGGCGGGCGGCGGCGAGTTCGATGGCGAGCGGGAGTCCGTCGAGGCGGCGGCAGATCTCGTCGACGGTGGGGAGGTCGTCCTCGATCCGGAACCCGGGGCGTACGGCGCGGGCGCGTTCGGCGAAGAGGCGGTGGGCGGGGCCGGGCGGCAGCGGCTCGACCGGGCGGACGGTCTCGCCGGGGACGCCGAGCGGTTCACGGCTGGTGGCGAGGACGCGAAGGTCGGGGCAGTGGGTGAGGAGGGTCTCGGCGAGGGCGGCGGCCGCGCCGATGACGTGCTCGCAGTTGTCGAGGACGAGGAGGAGGGGGTGCGAGCGGGGGGCGAGGTGCTCGACGAGGCGCCCGGTGGGGTCGTCGTGGAGGGGCTGGCCGTCCCGGGTGATCAGGTGGGTCTCGCGCAGGCGGAGGGCGGAGAGGACGGCGCCGGGTACGGCGTCGGGGTCGTCGAGCGGGGCGAGTTCGACGAGCCAGGCGCCCGAGCGGCGGGCGGCCTCCTCGGCGAGGCGGGTCTTGCCGGAGCCGCCGGGGCCGGTGAGCGTGACGAGGCGGGAGTGGGTGAGGTCGGCGCGGAGCGCGGCGAGTTCGGGTTCGCGGCCGACGAAGGAGGTGAGGCGGGGGCGGATGTTGCCGGTCTCCCGCGGCTGCGGGGGCGGTGGCGGCCGGAGGAGCTCCTGGTGGAGTGCGGCGAGCTCGGCGCCCGGGTCGCTGCCGAGGCCGTCGGCGAGGGCGCGGCGGGCGTCCTCGTAGGCGGCGAGGGCGTCGGCCTGGCGGCCCTCGGCCCGCAGGGCGCGGATGAGTTGGGCGCGGAAGCCTTCGTCGTACGGGTACGCGTCGGTCAGCTCGGACAGCTCCGGTACGAGTCCGGCGACGGCGCCGCGCCTGAGGTCCGCCTCGACGCGCTGGCGCAGGGCGGCGAGCCGCTGTGCCTCGGGGCGCACGCGCGCGTGGTCGGGCAGATCGGCGAGGACGGGGCCGCGGAAGAGGGCGAGGGCGGTACGGAGGAGGGCGGCGGCGGTGTCGGGGTCGCCGGCGGCGAGGTGGGCGCCTGCGTCCCGGACGTGCCGCTCGAAGACGTACAGGTCGATGTCGTCCGGTCCGGCGTGGAGGCGGTACCCGGGGCCGGGCGTCGAGCCGACCGCGTCCTTGCCGAGCACGCGGCGCAGCCGCCCGACGAGGGCCTGGAGGGCGGCGGGGGCGTCGTGCGGGGGCTCCTCGCCGTACACGTCGGCGACGAGCTCGGTGACCGGGACGGGGCGTCCGGCCCGGAGCGCGAGCGCGGCGAGCAGCGCGCGCAGACGTGCGCCGCCGAGGGGAAGGGGGGTGCCGTGGAGATCGAGGACCTGGGTGACGCCGAGGATGAGGTACCGCACGCGGTCATTGTCCCTGGGGGCGGTGCGAGGCGCCTCAGGGTTTCCCCGGAGGGTGCCAGGTCAGAACTCCGCCGTGTCGAGCTCGAAGCCGAGGGGGTACGGAAGTCGAACCTTCGCCCCCAGCTTGTACATGTCCTTGTGCGCGTAGTCGTCACCCTCCGCCTCGGAGCAGACGACGGCCTCACCGGCCTCACGGTCGATCAGCAGGTAGAGGGGAATTCCGGCGCGGGCGTACCCGCGGATCTTCTGGACACGGTCGCGGCCTGCGGTGGAGGAGGACGTCACCTCGCCGACGAGGAGGACGGGGTCCGGTGCGTGCCACTCCTGCTGGTCGTCGAAACTGCCCTTGGGAGCGATGACGAGGTCGGGGATGACACGGATCGTGTCGGAGGCACCTGGCAGGTACAGGCCGATGCCGGTGTAGCGGCCGAGGCCCTTGTCGTGGTCCCGGAACTGTCCGCTGAGTTCCGACACGATCTCCTCGTGCTGCCCGTTAGCCGGAGGTACCACGCAGATCTCCCCTTCGATCAGCTCCACGCGCCAGCCCTTGGGAGCCAGCGCACTGAACAGCTCGAAGGTCTCCTGGACACTCGCGCCCTCATTGTCGGGCACGTCGTCGGGGAACTCGTCCCCCGGAACCGGCAGCGGCATCGCCATGACGGACCTCCTTCGCTCGGGCACGACATTCCCAGCGTAGGCCCATCCGCAGGCGCGGATCCGGATGACGTTCACTCGAACGAGCGTGCTGGTACGTTTCGCCACCCCTGCGCCTCAGGCCAGCAACGACCGCCGTGCCGACGGCACCAGAGGGCCCACCACCGCGCGTTGGCGTGGGGCCGCCGTGCCTGTCCAGCAGGTGCCGCGGCGGGCGAGGAGGCGGCGGAGCCAGAGTTCGGTGGAGACGAGGTCGGCGAGGCCGTCCAGCGGGACCGGTTCGCCTTCGGAGGCCGCGCGCAGCGCCTTGCGGACCACGCGGGCCTCGATCAGGCCCGCGTCGGCGAGGAGCGGGGCGTCGAAGAGGGCCATCAGGTCCGGGAGCGCCGTGCGCAGGCCCGCGCGGGCGGCCGAGGACGGCACGGCGGGGTTCGGCGCGCCCCAGCCGGGCGGCAGGTCGTGGATGCCCGCCCCCGCGAGGACCGTGCGCAGGACGGACGCCCGGGCCCCCGGCTGGACCCGCAGCGACTCGGGCAGGGCCCGGCAGGCCCGTACCACCTGGTTGTCGAGGAACGGCGCGTGCAGCCGCTGGCTGCGGATCTCGGCCGCCTGTTCCAGGACCCGCTGGTCACCCGCGGCACGGGCGAGCGCCGCACGCGCGCGTGCCTCCCCCGGCCGCTGCACCGACGTCGGCAGCGTCGCCGCCCGCGTCAGGCGAACCGATACTTCAGCCAGCGCCTCACCCGTCAGCCACCGCGCCGCCGGACCGGGGCGCGACCAGGTCAGGGCGGAGAGGGACGCCTCCAGGGGGCCGACTGCCCCGGGGCCCGGACGGTTCGCGTCGAGGAGCCGCGTCGCCGCCTCCTCCAGGCCCGAGCGGTAGGGCGTACGGGCGAGGCGGCGCGCCGCCCGGTAGACCGTCAGCGGGACGAGGAGCGAGCCGGCGGAGGGGCCCGTGGCCTTGGCGAGCGCCGTCACCGGACGCACCAGCGACCTGCGCCGCCGGTCCATCAGCAGGTCGGCGAGGCGCGCCGGATGCGCGTCCAGGACCTGACGGGCCCCCAGACCCGTGAAGTGGTCCGCGCTGCCGCCCGCGAGGCGCCTCCGGTGCCGGCCGGCGACGACGAGCGAGGGACCGGGCTCGTCGGTCAGCGGGCCGTCCAGCTCCGCGTAGGGCAGGGCCTCCTCGCCCGCCGCCACGACGACGTGGTGCAGCCGGGGGTTCGCCGCGATCACCCGGGCCCGCTCCAGCTCCTCCTCGCCGCCCGGACCGCCGTGGGCCGTCAGGTCGTTGAAGGTGACGGCCAGCAGCCGTTCGCCCGCGCCCGTGCCATGGCCGAGGATCGTCCCGGGCACCCCGGGGAGCCCGGCCGCCAGCAGGGCCAGCGTTCCGGACGCGCTGCCTCCGGACAGATCCGCGCCGATCCCGGGCGCGGGTCCGCCGCCCCGGGCCGCCCGCCGCTCGGCGGGCCCCATGCCGGGGACGGGCCCGGGGTCCGGCAGCGGCGACTCCGGCGCGTGCCGGGGCGCGGTGAGCCGGGCCCGTACGGCGTCGACCAGCGCGTCCCGTACGCCCTCCACCGCCCGGCGCGGCTCGATCTGGGCCGCGGCGACCGCGAGCGAGGCCACCGGCTCGTACCCGGTGATCTCGCGCGACCCCTCGCGCAGGATCAGCGCGTGCCCGGGCGGGACGCGCTTCACCCCTTCGTACGGTGTGGAGTCGCGCAGCGCCTCCGGGGTCTCGGGGCAGGCCAGCAGCGCGGCCAGGTGACCGATGTCGAGCTGGGCCTCGATGAGGTCCGCGAGGGGCAGGGCGGCGGTGGCGTACGCCGTGCCGTTCGCCCACGGGGTGTGGAACACGGGCCGCGCGCCCGCGAGATCGCCGGTGACGGTGACCCGCCGGCCGACCTGGACGACGGCGGTGTAGCTGCCGGCCCAGGCGGTGAGATGGCGCAGCGCGCCACCGCGCGCGGTGAGCAGGCCGACCCTCAGCTCCTCGTCGCTCGCGGCGCAACACCCCAGGACGGCAAGGCGGGTGTGCTCGTCGACACGGACCACCCGCACCTCGTCGGGGCGCCAGTCGCCGACCGCCCACAACGGATCGGGGTCACCCCACAGAAGCTGTGCGCCCACGGGGTGCACGGTGCGCCCCTCGGATGCCGCGCCCCCCACGGCACCGACCGTTCCGAAGCTCGCGGCGACACTGCTCCAGCCCACCAGCCATCGCATCGGCGCCTCCACGTCAGTTCAGTGGAGGAACATGCTGCCACGACAACGGCGCACAGGAGGGGCTCCGGGGTCGCACGCGAAAAGGCGAATGCGCCCCTGGCATGGGACAGTTGGCACCGCCGCGACCACCGTCGTCATTCGGCCATTCTCGGCGGCGCCCCGGCGCCTCAGGCGACTCAAACGCCCCGAAGAGTGCGGGTCTCCCGGCAGTCCGGGAGGCGCTTTCCGCCTCCCGGAGCCGTCCGCCGCCCGCGGGGATTGGGGCGACGGTGTCCCCCAGCCCACCGGTCCACAGCCGGATGGGCCGACCCACGCAGCACTCATGGAAGCGCTCCCCCGGCGACCGGGCGAGAGCGCACGAGTGGGCGCACGGCCACACACCCGGAGCACGCGCCCCAAGCCGCCCCACGGGCGCCGGGCGGCGCCCGATCCGCCGACGCCGCTACGCCATCTGTCGGCCATCCGTCTGTTCCCACAACAATCCCGCCATACGGAACTCCGCCCCTTAACGGTCGGGATGCGGCGAACTACGCTGTGTTTACGAATGCCGCACGCCTATGCCCGGCGTCGTGGCGGCCGTCTGGGTGTCGAGGGGTGGCGTCATGTCCAGGGAGCAACGCGGGCCGAACGAAAAGCTCGGCACGGTTCTCGCCCTCGCGGGAATCAGCAACGCCGGCCTCGCCCGGCGCGTCAACGACCTCGGCGCGCAGCGTGGTCTGACACTTCGTTACGACAAGACGTCGGTGGCCCGGTGGGTGTCGAAGGGCATGGTGCCGCAGGGCGCCGCCCCGCACCTGATCGCCGCCGCGATCGGCCAGAAGCTCGGCCGCCCCGTGCCGCTGCACGAGATCGGCCTCGCGGACGCCGACCCGGCGCCCGAGGTGGGTCTCGCCTTCCCGCGCGACGTGGGCGAGGCCGTCCGCTCGGCGACCGACCTGTACCGGCTTGATCTCGCCGGGCGACGGGCCGGCGGTGGCGGGATCTGGCAGTCGCTGGCCGGCTCCTTCGCGGTGAGCGCGTACGCGACCCCCGCCTCCCGCTGGCTGATCACGCCCGCCGACTCCTCCGTGGAGCGCCTGCTGGAACCCGCCGACGGACCAGACGCCGCCCCGGCGGCCGACGGGCCCGAGACCGGCCCCCACCCGCGCGTGGGGCACAGCGACGTCGCCAAGCTCCGCGAGGCCGCCGAGGACGCGCGCCGCTGGGACTCCAAGTACGGGGGCGGCGACTGGCGTTCCTCGATGGTGCCGGAGTGCTTACGTGTCGACGCCGCGCCGCTGCTGCTCGGCTCGTACTCGGACGAGGTCGGCAGGGCCCTGTTCGGCGCGACCGCGGAGCTGACCCGGCTGGCCGGCTGGATGGCCTTCGACACCGGCCAGCAGGAGGCCGCCCAGCGCTACTACATCCAGGCGCTGCGCCTGGCCCGCGCCGCCGCCGACGTGCCGCTCGGCGGATACGTCCTCGCCTCCATGTCGCTCCAGGCCACCTACCGGGGCTTCGCCGACGAGGGCGTGGACCTCGCCCAGGCCGCCCTTGAGCGCAACCGCGGGCTCGCCACCGCCCGCACCATGTCCTTCTTCCGGCTCGTCGAGGCCCGTGCACACGCGAAGGCCAACGACGGGACGGCCGCGGCGGCCGCGCTCAAGGCCGCCGAGGGCTGGCTGGAGCGCTCGCGCGACGGCGACCCGGACCCGACCTGGCTGGGCTTCTACTCGTACGACCGGTTCTGCGCGGACGCCGCCGAGTGCTACCGGGACCTGAAGGCCCCGCGCCAGGTGCGCCGCTTCACCGAGCAGGCGCTGTCCCGGCCCACGGAGGAGTTCGTCCGCTCACACGGGCTGCGGCTCGTGGTGTCGGCGGTCGCCGAGCTGGAGTCGGGCAATCTGGACGCGGCGTGCGCGGCCGGCACGCGCGCGGTGGAGGTCGCGGGCCGGATCTCGTCGGCCCGCACCACCGAGTACGTACGGGACCTGCTCCACCGGCTCGAACCGTACGGGGACGAGCCGCGGGTCATGGAGCTGCGCGAGCGGGCGCGTCCGCTGCTCGTGGCCCCGGCGTGACGCGTGTCCCACCGGGTTTAACGGCTTTGTCAGTGGGCCAGTGCACTATCGGGGTGGGAGGTGGTGCAGGTGTCCGTGCGGGACGTGGACTGTGACGTGCTCGTGATCGGCGGCGGGATCGTCGGTCTGTCGACGGCGTACGCCCTGACACGCGCCGCGCCCGGCACCCGCGTCACGGTCCTGGAGAAGGAGCCAGGCCCGGCCCGCCACCAGACCGGGCGGAACAGCGGGGTGATCCACAGCGGGATCTACTACCGCCCGGGGTCCCTGAAGGCACGGTTCGCGGTCGCGGGCGCGGCCGAGATGGTCAAGTTCTGCGCCGAGTACGGCCTCCCGTACGAGGTCACGGGCAAGCTCATCGTCGCCACCGGGCGCGACGAGCTGCCCCGGCTCCACGCGCTCGTGCAGCGCGGCCGGGAGAACGGCATCCCGGTGCGGGAGCTGGGGCCCGCGCAGATCACCGCGTACGAGCCGAGGGTGCGGGGCCTGGCCGCGATCCACGTCGGCACGACCGGGATCTGCGACTACGGGGCGGTGGCGGCGCAGCTCGCCGAGGCCTCCGGGGCGCGGATCCTGTACGGCTCCGAGGTCACCGCGGTCGACCGGCGGCCGTGGGGTGTCGCCGTCCGCACGGCCGCCGGGACGGTGGTGCGGGGGCGGGCCCTGGTGAACTGCGCGGGGCTGCACTGCGACCGGGTCGCCCGGCTCGCGGGCGACGACCCGGGCATGCGGATCGTCCCGTTCCGCGGTGAGTACTACGAGCTGGCGGACCCTTCGCTGGTCCGCGGCCTGGTGTACCCGGTGCCGGACCCGGCCTTCCCCTTCCTGGGGGTCCATCTGACGCGGGGCGTCGACGGCGGCGTGCATGTCGGACCGAACGCGGTGCCGGCGCTGGCACGGGAGGGATACGGCTGGTCGGTCGTGCGGCCCGGCGAGGTGGCGGGGACGCTGGCCTGGCCGGGGTCGTGGCAGATCGCGCGGGAGCACTGGCGGTACGGAGCGGGTGAGCTGCGCCGGTCGCTGTCGAAGCGGGCCTTCACGGAGGCGGTGCGCAGGCTGCTGCCGGCGGTGGAGGAGAAGGGCCTGCGGCGGGCACCGGCGGGGGTGCGGGCGCAGGCGGTGCTGCGGGACGGGACGCTGGTGGACGACTTCCTGATCCGCGAGGCGCCGAGGACGGTGCACGTCCTGAACGCGCCGAGCCCGGCGGCGACGGCATCGCTCCCCATCGGCCGCGAGGTGGCCCGAAGGGCCCTGGCCCTGTTGTAGCCCCCACCCCCGCAACTCTGCCCGGGGGGCTGGCGGGGGCTTGCTGCCCCGGGGCTGCGCCCCGGGCCCCGCCGGGCGTCGGGGGCCTTCCCCCTGCGGGCCCCGCAGGGGCTCGGGGGGACGCCGTAGAATCGGGGCATTGTGTCTGAGTCTCGAGAAACCGCCACGCAGCCCGCCCGGCGCGGAAGCCGGATGTTCGCCGCCGGGGAAGGGCCCCTGCCCGATCCCGCCGGGTCGCACCACGAGCGGCGGATCCGCAGTTTCCAGCCGCGTCGCAGCCGCGTCACCGCCGGTCAGGCCGAGGCCATGCTCAAGCGGTGGCCCGACTGGGGCCTGGACATCGACGGCAAGCGGATCCTCGATCTGAACGAGATGTTCGGCGGTCTGCCCGTCGTCCTGGAGATCGGCTTCGGCATGGGCGAGGCCACGGCCCAGATGGCCGCCGCCGACGCCGGCACCGGCATCCTAGCCGTCGACGTACACACCCCCGGCCAGGGCAATCTCCTCGGTCTCGCCGACCGGAACGGCCTCGAGAACGTCCGGGTCGCCAACGGCGACGCGATCATCCTGCTCCGCGAGATGCTCGCCTCCGACGCCCTCGACGGCTGCCGCGTCTACTTCCCGGACCCCTGGCCCAAGAAGCGCCACCACAAGCGGCGCCTCATCCAGCCCGAGTTCCTCACCCTCCTCGCGACCCGGATGAAGCCCGGTGCCGTCCTGCACTGCGCCACGGACTGGGAGGAGTACGCCGAGCAGATGCTCGAGGTGCTCTCCGCGCACCCCGACTTCGAGAACACCCAGGCCGACGGCGGCTACGCGCCCCGCCCGGCCTTCCGCCCCCTCACCCGCTTCGAGGGGCAGGGTCTCGACAAGGGCCACCTCGTGCACGACCTGCTTTTCCACAGGAAGTAGAACTCCCTCGCGGGGTGTCAGTCCTCCTCGTTAGGGTCGCTGACGTGTCGAACGTGTCGAACGACGTCCCCGTCCCGGCCCGGGACACCGAGGAGCCGGCCTTCGCGGGCGTCCCGGACCGCGCCCATTGGCGCTACCGGCCTCGTCGCGCCTTCTGGCGCAGCAAGGTGGTCCGGGCCGTCGCCGTGATCACGCTGCTCGCGCTCTGCGCGCTGGTGATCCTCGCGCTGGTACGGGAGCAGACCGGCACCGAGGGCTTCCTCGTCGGACTGGGCCTTGCCGTCCTGCCCGTCCCGCTGCTGATGGCCGCGTTCCGCTGGCTCGACCGCGTCGAGCCGGGCCCCTGGCGGAATCTGATCTTCGCCTTCGCCTGGGGCGCCTTCGCCGCCGCGCTCGTCGCGATCCTCGCCAACTCCTTCGCGGTCCGCTGGATCGCGACCGCCACCGCCGACCCGGCTTCCGCCGACACCCTCGGCGCCACCGTCGTCGCGCCCGTCGTCGAGGAGAGCGCGAAGGCGGCGGCGGTTCTCCTGCTCTTCCTCTTCCGCAGACGGGACTTCACCGGCCTGGTCGACGGAGTCGTCGTCGCCGGTTTCACCGCCACCGGCTTCGCCTTCACCGAGAACATCCTCTACCTCGGCAACGCCTTCGGCGAGGACCAGGAGTTCGGCTCGTCCGGTCTCGGCTCCGTGACCGCCGGCACCTTCTTCGTACGCATCGTGATGTCGCCGTTCGCGCATCCGCTCTTCACCGTGCTCACCGGCCTCGGCTTCGGCTTCGCCGCGCTCGCCGCCCGCCGCGCGCGGGTCCGGCGGATCCTGTTCCCCGTGGCCGGACTCGTCCTCGCCATGGGCATGCACGCCCTGTGGAACGGCTCGACGACCTTCGGCCCGCTCGGCTTCATCGCCGTGTACGGGCTGTTCATGGTGCCCGCCTTCGGCCTGCTGACCTGGCTGGCGATATGGAGCCGGCAGCGGGAACTGCGCACGATATCCGGGCAGCTCCCGGCGTACGCGGCGGCCGGCTGGCTCTCGCCCGCCGAACCGCTCGCGCTCTCCTCGATGCGGGCCCGCTCGATGGCCCGCGACTTCGCCGCCCGCACGTACGGGCGGCCGGCCGCCGCGACGGTCGGGGAGTACGAGGCGTTCGCGACGACCCTGGCCTTTCTGCGCCACCGCGCCCAGCGCGGCGCGGCCGGCCCGGACTTCACCGCGCGCGAGCAGGAGCTGCTCCACCATCTCTGGCAGCGCAAGGCGGTCGCCTCGCCCGCGCTGACGTACGCGGCGCGGGCGACCGGCCGGGTGTGGGCGCCGCCGCAGTATCTGGACTACGGCGGCTACAACCCGTACCGCAGCTAGCCGCCGCTAGCCGCCGCTGGACATGCGGCCGCGGTGAGCAGGCCGGTCCGGCAGCCCTGGCGTCGGGGGGGGTGTCGACAGGACTGCCGGAGTCAGGGGTGTGCGCCATGGATCGACTGCGGTCCGGGCCGGGCAGGCCCTGCGGCCATGCCAAGTCGGCCACGCCAAGCCGGGCCACTGCGGGCCACGGCGGGCCAAGCCGGGCCAAGCCGGCCCACAGCGGGGGAACTCAGACCGACAGGCCCTTGCCGGCCAGCCAGGCCGCCGGGTCGATGCCGTCGCCGCCCGGGGTGTGGACCTCCAGGTGCAGGTGCGGGCCGGTCACGTTGCCGGTCGCGCCGACGCGGCCGATCGTGTCGCCGGTGCCCACCGTCTGGCCCACGCTCGCCGTCATCGAGGACAGGTGCGCGTACCAGACCTCCGTACCGTCCTCCAGCTCCAGGACGATCCGGTAGCCGTAGGAGCCGGACCAGCCCGCCGACGTGATCGTGCCGCCGTGCACCGCCTTGACCGGGGTGCCGGTGGGCGCCGCGAAGTCGAGGCCGGTGTGGTAGCCGGAGGACCACATGGAGCCGGACTGGCCGTACGTCGAGGTGAGGGTGTACGAGGAGGTGGGCAGCGCGTAGCTCGCGGCGAGCTTGGCCAGGCGCTCGGCCTCGGCCTTCGCCGCGGCCTCCTCCTCGGCCTTCCGCTTCGCCTCGGCCGCCGCCTGCTCGGCCGCTTCCGCCTGGGCCGCAGCCTCGGCCGCGGCCTTCTCGGCGGCCGCCTTCTCCGCCGCGGCCTTCTCGGCGGCGTCGGCGGAGGCCTGCTGCTGCTCGGCCTGCTGGAGAATGCGGGCGCGCAGCGCCTCGCCGGCGTCGGCGGTGGCCGCCGACGCGGAGTCGCCGTCGGACTTCCCGGCCGCGTCGGCCGGAAGCGTGAGCGAGGCGGTGAGCGGCTGCAGGTTGTTGGTCCCGGAGCCCGTGCCGTTCGCGTCCTCGTCCTCGCCCGAGATGAGCTCGCCGACGCCCGGCAGTTCGGAGGCGTCCGGAAGGTTGAGGTCGGGGAGGGAGATCGAGACCGGGGGCTTGTCCTTGGCGGTGGCCATGCCTCCCGCGCCGACGGCCGCGATGACACCGACACCGAGGACGGTGGAGGAGCGGGCGAAGCCCGAGCGCTGCTTCACGACCCGGTGGCGGCCACCGGAACGGGCCTGCTGGCGAAGGGAGTCCTCGGTGGGGTTCCACTCACCCCACGCCGTCGCGTCGTCATCCGTCCCGGCGGCGCCCGAAGCACCGAACGCGTTGAACCCGTCGAAAGTACCTTCGGCGGCAGGGGTGTTGGACGCCACGGAGGCGTACTCCTTTCCTTCCTTCTCGCCTACCGGGTTAGCTGACGGGTTCGGAGCAGGAAGGTCTCCTACGGGCGCTGTCGCACAGGTGCGAAAGTGCCCGATTCACCCCAAGTAGTGGTTCCCCGGTTCCTTTTCAGGATTCGGCGCGTGCGCACGGTGCCGTCTCTTGCGACGGCTGGGACGACCGCGCTGCGTTATCGAACGTTAATAGACACGAGGGCCCGATTCCAAGCTGTTCCCGTTGATCATTCGCAAAATTGCGCCACTACAGCCCGATTTGATCCCGCTTCAGTACAGACCTTTCCATCCCTCCAGAACTGACGGCGGATCAATTGTTATCGGAGCGGTATACCTCCACTACAGATGGTGACGATGGCTACGGCACCACGGGCATCGTCCGGCGCCGCGGCGGCTGCCCCGCCGCCGGCCGGCTCACCGCGAGCAGCGCCATGTCGTCCGTCGAACCCCCGCCCGTGTACCGGCGGACGTCGTCGACGAGCGCGTCGAGGAGCTCCTCGGGCCCGGGGAAGATCCGCCCCGAGAGCCGCTCGCCGGGATCGTAGAAGGTGCCCTCGGCGTCGCGCGCCTCGGAGAGCCCGTCGGTGTAGAGGAGCAGCGTGGCGCCCGGCGGGTACGGCGTCTCGTCGGCCCGGTCCGGCCACGCGGCCAGCTCGCCCATGCCGAGCGGCAGCGCCGGCTCGCTCGGCTCCAGGAGCTCCAGGCCCCCGTCCGCGTACAGCAGCAGCGGCTCGGGGTGGCCGCGGTTGACCACCCGTACGAGCCCGTCGCCGCGCGGGATCTCGGCCAGGACGGCGGTGGTGAACCCCTCGAAGGCGTCCAGGCCGTCGCGGCGGGTCCCCTCCCGGGCGAGCGCCCGCTCCAGCCGCTGCGCGACGGCCTCCAGCGTCGACTCCTGCTCGGCCGCCTCCCGGAACGCGCCGAGGACGACGGCGGCGGCCTCGACCGCGTCGAGCCCCTTGCCCCGGACGTCGCCGACCACGAGCCGTACCCCGTACGGCGTGTCCTGGACGGCGAACAGGTCGCCGCCGATGAACGCGTCCGCCTGCGCGGCCTCGTAGCGGGCCGCGACCTGCAGCCCGCCGATCCGCTCGGCGGGCGTGGGCAGGACCGCCTTCTGGGCGGCCTCCGCGATCACCCGGGCCGAGGCGAGCCGCTCGCCGCTGCGCTGGACGACCCGGTTGATGAGGAGGGCGAGGGCGGAGACGGTGACGACGGTGAGCGTCTCGGTGAGGGCCGGGACCTCGGTGACGGTGTCGTTGTAGATGTGCAGCCCGACACCGGCGAGGACGGCGGCGATGCCCGTCAGCAGGGTCGTCAGCGTCGAGAAGAACGGGGCGGCGATGAGCGGCGCGGCGGAGAAGAGCGGGGCCGCCGTGTAGGTGGGCGGGGTGGAGAGGTCGAAGACGACACCGCCGGCGATGACGAGCGGGGGCAGGGCACGGATGAACCGGCGGGCCCGCTCGGCGCGCGGGCCCGGCCGCCCGTTCCCGTTCCCATTCCCGCTTCCGGTCCCGTTCCCCTTGTCGCCGCCCGCCGCTCGCCGCCCCTGCCCCTGCCCCACGAGTGCTCTCCTGCCCGGTCCGTACACGGCGACGGACCGTACCGCGCCCTCCCCAGGGTGAAGGGAGCCGCGCCGCGAGGCGACCTTCGCTCGGCCGAGTGGGTGACGCGCGCGGTGGGCCGCCCCGCGCGCCCCTCAGCCCCGCGCGCCCGCGCCCGTATCCCTCGCCGTGCCCGCGCCCAGCCGGCCGCCCCGCCCCAGCGCGCCCACCGCCGCCGCGCAGCCGAGGCCGACCCCGCACAGGACCAGCCACGGCGCCGCCGACCACCCCGTCACGTCGAGCAGCACGCCCGTCCCCAGGTTCCCTAGCGTGATCCCGACCCCGCACACGGTGTTGTAGAGCCCGTAGTGCGTGGCCACCCACCGCCCGCCCGAGAGGGCGACGACGGTGTCCATCTCGTACGGGTAGAGCACCGCGTTCGCGACCGCCAGGGCCGCCGCGCACAGCAGCAGACCCACGAGCCCGGGCACCCCCACCGGCAGCAGGAACGCCGCGCCCATCAGCCCGAGGCCGAGGACCAGACACCGCTCGCGCGTGAGCCGCGCCCGGCACCAGGCCGTGATCCGCAGCTGCCCGGCCAGCGCCACGAGCGCGGAGACCACGAACAGCGCGGTCGTCGCCGCCGTGCCGTCCGCCGCCAGCGGGAGCGCCAGATAGACCTGGAAGGACAGGACGTACGAGCCGGTCATCGCCAACGAGAAGAGCCAGAAGGTGCGGTTGGCGAGCACGGTACGGAACTGGCCCCGCTCCTCGGTCGACTCGGAGGCTTCGGAGGCTTCGGAGGCCTTCTCCCGTAGCCGTACCGGCAGATGCCGCAGCTGTACGAGCGTCAGCGCGGCGAACAGCACCGCCGCCACCACGCACGTCAGCCGGAACGACACCCCGGTCAGCGCCACCCCCACCAGCGGCCCGAGCAGGATCCCCGCCTGGTAGTACGTGTTGAAGAGCGCGAACGCCTCCACGCGCCGCTCCTCCCCCGCCTCCGCCGCGAGATACGCCCGCACGGCCGGGTTGAACAGCGCCCCCGCGAGCCCCGTCGCCAGGGACGCGGCGATCAGCATCGGCAGCGACTGGGCGAAGGCGAGCGCCCCGAAGCCGACCGTCCGCAGCGCGCAGCCGGCCACGATCAGCGGCTTGAAGCCGAGCCGGTCGGCCAGCGCCCCGCCCACCAGGAACATGCCCTGCTGGGAGAGGTTCCGGGCGCCGAGGACGAGCCCGACCGCCCAGGCCGCCATCCCCAGACCGTCGGCGAGATGCGCGGCGAGGTACGGCATCAGCATGTAGAAGCCGAGGTTGATGGTCAGCTGGTTGAGGAAGAGCAGCCGTACCGCCGGTTCGAAGCTACGGCTCTGGCGCCAGATCCCGCCCTTGGCGGAGGCCTTCGCGGAGGCCTTGGCGGAGGCCTCGGTCCGCGCGCTCATCGGACCCGCTCGAGCACGCGGCGGGTCCAGCCGTCGACCGCGCCGCCGCTCTCGTACGCCGCCGGCTCCTCGCGTACCGGAGCGTCGAGCAGCCCGTGCGCCGCGCAGAACTCGTCGCTGAAGACGGAGTCGAAGTACCGCTGCGGGCCGTCCGGGAAGACCGCCGCGATCCGCGTCCCGCGCGGCCGGGTACGGGCCAGCCACCCCGCGACCAGCGCGACCGCGCCCACGCTCCAGCCTCCGGTGGCGAACTGACGCGACGCCAGGCGCCGGGCCGACCGGACCGCGTCCGCCGGCCCCACCCAGTGGATCTCGTCGAAGGCGCCGTGGTCGACGTTGCCGGGGTGGATCGAGGAGCCGAGCCCGCGCATCAGCCGTTCGCCGGCCGGGAGGCCGAAGACGGTGGACGCCACGGAGTCCACGCCGACGAGCTCCAGGGCGGGGCTCGACGTGGCGCGCAGGGCGCGGGCGATGCCCGCCGAGTGCCCGCCCGTCCCCACCGCGCAGACGAGGACGTCGATCCTGTCGAGTTGCCCGGAGAGTTCGGCGGCGAGCCCGCCGTACGCCGCGGGGTTGTCGGGGTTGCCGTACTGGTTCGGCCACCAGGCTCCGTCGAGGCCGGTGAGCAGCTCCGCGACCCGGTCCATCCGGGCCTGCTGCCAGCCGCCCTGCGGGCTCGGCTCGGGCACGACGTGGACCTGGGCGCCGTGGGCGACGAGCATCCGCTCGACGATCGGTTCGAGGCCCGGGTCGGTGACGACGTGGACGGGGTGCCCGTGCAGGACCCCGGCGAGCGCCAGGCCGAGGCCGAGGGTGCCCGAGGTCGACTCGACGACGGGCGCGCCGGGCCGCAGCTCACCGCGGCGGCGCGCCTGCTCGACCATGTAGAGGGCGGCGCGGTCCTTGATGCCGCCGAAGTTGAAGCCTTCGAGCTTGGCCCAGTAGCCGTCGTCCATCCACAGCACGGGGGTGTTGCCGACGGTCTGCTCGGCCAGGGACAGCAGTTTGCTCATGGGAGATACGTCCTTGGGGTGGTA
This sequence comes from Streptomyces vilmorinianum, assembly GCF_005517195.1. Classification (NCBI taxonomy): domain Bacteria; kingdom Bacillati; phylum Actinomycetota; class Actinomycetes; order Kitasatosporales; family Streptomycetaceae; genus Streptomyces; species Streptomyces vilmorinianum. The sequence goes on from NZ_CP040244.1 coordinate 7,416,264, forward strand.
CGCGGAAGCGCGTGAGCGCGGAAGGAACCGGGGTCGTCGTGTGTCGTGCGACCCGGTTCAGTTCCGGTCCACTCCGAGGGCGATCAGCAGCCGGCCCGGCTCGGGGCCGGGACCCGCCCTGCCCCGGACGCAGCGCGCGTGCGGAGGGGCGGGGAAGAGCTCCGCGTACGACAGGACGGCGGTTCCCGCGGCGTCCGGCACCGGGGACTGCGGCGCGACCTGCGCGGGCAGATGGGCGTCGAAGGACCACGTCTCGCCCGGCCGCTCACAGCCGTGCGGCAGAGCGGGCGCGGAGGCGGTGGTCGCGCCGGCGACGGGGAGCATGTGCCCGTGCGAACCGTGGCAGACGCTCACGAGGAGGGCGAGGAGCGCGAGCAGGACGAAGACGGCGGGCGCCCGCCGCCGCACGTCAGTCACCGCTCCGTCACTCATGGTGCGCGCGACACTACGGTTCGGCGCCGTGCAGTCGCAAAGCGACAGGCCCCGTTTTGGCCACCGTTTACTTATGGGCGTACGGCTACAGATTCCGCTCGGCGTAGACCTGCATCGCGTCGCGGACAAGGAGGGCGGTGCCCTCGCCGTGCCGGTCGTAGTTGGCGGTGAAACGCGGGTCGTCGACGTACATCCGGCCGAGGCCGATCACGTACTCCTTCGACGGCGTCGTGGTGATCGACAGCCACTCGACGTGGCGCCGCGTGATCGCCTGGACGTCGTCGCTGTCGGCGGCGAGGCCGTCCCGCGCCGCCTGCGCGAAGTCGCGGGCGATACCGGCCTGCTCGTCCATGAAGGCCTTCTTCTGCGCGGCGCCGAGCGAGCGCCACCAGCGGTCGCCCTTCTCGTACGCCTCGCGGCCCCAGCGCTGGGTGACCTCCTCCTCGTACTGCGTGTGATCGAACCCGTCGAACACTTCCTCGGCCATGAGCTCTTCTCCGTTCTCGGTCTTGTGGAGAGTGGTCCGCACGGCCTCGATCTGCCGCCCGATGCGCTCCCGCTCCTGCTCCAGGAGGAGGAGATGGGTGCGCAGGGCGGCGGACGTGTCCCGCTGGCCTTCGAGGACCTCGGCGACGGCGGGCAGGGAGAGCCCCAGCTCGCGCAGCAGCAGAATGCGCTGGAGCCGCACGAGCGCCGCCTGGTCGTAGTACCGGTAACCGTTGGCGCCGATCCGGCTCGGCTCCAGCAGTCCCAGCTCGCCGTAGTGGCGGAGGGTGCGACTGGTGGTGCCGGCCTTCTTGGCGATCTCTTGGATCGACCACTCCATACCGAAAACGCTAGATCTTGACGTTGCGTAAAGGTCAAGCCCGAAAGATGTGGTGGGAGACGACGCGGCACGACGAAGGCCCGGATCCAGTGACTGGATCCGGGCCTTCGTTGCTACTGAGTAGCGGGGACAGGATTTGAACCTGCGACCTCTGGGTTATGAGCCCAGCGAGCTACCGAGCTGCTCCACCCCGCGTCGGTGAATATGACCTTACGGCATGGTGAGCCGATCCCCTAATCCGTTTTCCCGGCACCGGCTCGGCGGCCGCTCGGCGGCCGCTCAGCAGCCGCTCAGCAGCCGCAGTCCTCGGAGTCGACCGGAGCCGTCAGCGGGTCCGCGTCCTTCTTCGCGGGCCCTTCCCAGGTCTCGTACGGGAAGCCCTCGCGTACCCAGTACTCGAAGCCGCCGAGCATCTCCTTCACCTGGTACCCGAGCTGGGCCAGGGCGAGCGCGGCGCGCGTGGCGCCGTTGCAGCCGGGGCCCCAGCAGTACGTGACCACGGGCACGGACTTGTCGAGCAGCTGCTCGGCCTGCTCGGCGATGAGCGCGGTCGGCAGGTGGACCGCGCCGGGGACATGGCCCTGGTCCCAGGAGGCGGTGGAGCGGGAGTCGAGGACCACGAAGCCGGGGTCGCCGTCGGCGGCGAGGGCGGAGGCGACATCGGAGACGTCGGCGTGGAAGGCGAGGCTGGCGGAGAAGTAGGCGGCCGCGGCGGCGGGAGTGGCCGGCGGGGTACGAAGTACGGCGTTGACCTGCGCGGTTGTCGTCATGCGTGAAAATCTACGGCTGAAGATCAACACGCTGAAGTGGCAATGCCCGGTACCGAAGCCGATCGGCCGGGGAAAGCCGGGCGTTCGCCGGGGGGCGACGGGGATCTCACGCCTCGGTCACGTTTCGCGGATGCCGTCCGTCATGCCCATGACGGGAATCGACGAGGGAGAGGCACAGACCATGGACGAGAAGGACCTCCTGGCCGAGCGCTTCCAGGCCGACCGCACCCACCTGAAAGCGGTCGCCTACCGGATGCTCGGGTCGCTCAGCGAGGCCGAGGACGCCGTCCAGGAAGCGTGGCTCAAGCTCAACCGCGCCGACATCAGCGAGGTGCGGAACCTCAGCGGCTGGCTGACGACGGTCGTCGGCCGGGTCTGCCTGGACATGCTGCGCTCGCGCGCCTCCCGCCGCGAGGACCCGCTGGAGTACTACGTCCCCGACCCGGTGGTCCGCGGCACGGACGGCACCACCACCGACCCCGAGCAGGAGGCGCTCCTGGCCGACTCGGTGGGCCTGGCGCTGCTCGTGGTCCTGGAGACGCTGGGGCCGGCCGAGCGGCTGGCGTTCGTCCTGCACGACATGTTCGCGGTCTCCTTCGACGAGATCGCCCAAATCGTGGACCGCACCCCGGCCGCGACGCGCCAGCTCGCCAGCCGCGCCCGCCGCCGCGTGCAGGGCGCGGTCCCGGCCCCCGCACCGGACGTCACCCGTCAGCGCGAGGTCGTCGACGCCTTCATGGCGGCCTCCCAGGGCGGCGACTTCGAGGGCCTTCTCGCGGTCCTCGACCCGGACGTGGTCCTGCGCGCGGACGGCGGCAAGCTGCTCGCGGCGGCCTCGAAGCTGGTCCGCGGCGCCGAGGCGGTCATCGGCCAGGCCCTCACCTTCGCCCGCTACCGCCGCGCCTACCGCACGGTCCTGGTCAACGGCGCCCCCGGCGTGGTCTCCCTGGTGGACGGCCGCCCGGCGGGCCTGATGGCGTTCACGGTCGTGGACGACCGCATCGTGGAGATCCAGATCCTGGCGGACCCGGAGCGCCTGGCGGCGCTGAACGTCTGACGGGGCGGGGTGGGGCGGGGCGGGTGCCTTTCGCGTGAACGACGTGAACGAGAGGTGGCCGTGCGGCGGCTAGCATCGCGGGCTCGGGACAATCCCGGTGACCGGACGGAGTGGGCTGTGGCGCGACCGCGCGTGGGTGTGGCGGTACTGACGATGGGCACCCGGCCCGCCGAACTCCGGGCGCTGCTCGACTCGGTGACCGGCCAGGACGAGCCGGCCGCCCGCGTCGTCGTGGTCGGCAACGGCACCGGTTCGCTTCCCGACCTCCCCGAAGGGGTCACCGGTGTCGAGCTGCCGGAGAACCGGGGCGTGTCGGGCGGCCGGAACGTCGCGATCGGGGTCCTGCGCGAGTTCGGCGACGTCGACGTCCTGGTGGACCTGGACGACGACGGCCTGCTGGTCGACACGGACGTCTTCCGCCGGCTCTCGGACCTGTACGAGGCGGATCCCCGGCTGGGCATCGTCTCGTTCCGCATCGCCGACGAGACCGGCGAGACCCAGCGCCGCCACGTGCCCCGCCTGGGCGCGAAGGACCCTCTGCGCGGGGGCGAGGTGACGACCTTCCTCGGCGGCGGCCACGGCCTGTCGATGCGGATGCTGGACCAGATCGGCGGCTGGCCGGAGGAGTTCTTCTTCACCCACGAGGAGACCGACCTCGCCTGGCGTGCCCTCGATGGCGGATGGAAGGTGCTGTACGCGCCGGAACTGCTCCTGCAACACCCGAAGACCAGCCCGGCCCGACACGCCGTCTACTACCGGATGACCGCCCGCAATCGCGTCTGGCTGGCCAAGCGAAACCTGCCCGCTCTCCTCGTCCCCGCCTACCTGGGCGTATGGACGCTCCTGACCCTGGCCCGCACACGGTCCCTGCCGGGCCTGAAGGCCTGGTTCGCCGGCTTCGCCGAAGGCGTACGCCGCCCGGGCGGCGCCAGAACCCCCATGCGCTGGTCCACGGTCTGGCGCATGAGCCGCCTGGGCCGCCCACCGGTCGTCTAGCCGGACCTTGCCCCTCCATCCGCGCGCACCGGACGGGCTGAAACGACGACGCGCCCCGGCCGGTCGGAACCCGGTCGGGGCGCGTCGCCATCGGTAGGCCGTGTGGGACTCGAACCCACAACCAACGGATTAAAAGTCCGCTGCTCTGCCAATTGAGCTAACGGCCCTTGGCACATCACCCACGAGCATAGCCGCATAGATCCCCGGAACCGATCGGGTATCCGACTCGGCCCCGTCTCCGCGAGGCCCGCCCGGATGGCCGGGCGGACCCCGCGGGTGGGGTCGGTACAGGGGCGGTGCAGGGTCAGTACAGGCCCTTGAAAGCGTTCCAGCCGGCGGTGCCGATCAGGACCCGGGTGCCGTACAGGCCCGTGCCCGTGCCGCTGTAGCCCCAGAGGCGGCCGGAGGTGTCCCGGGCGACCAGGTCCGCTCTGCCGTCGCTCGACAGGTCGCCGACGCCCACCAGGGAGGAGTACACGCCCCAGCCGCCGCCGACCTTGACCCGGGGCGACACGCCGCCGGTCGCCGTGCCGTAGTAGCGCCACAGCACGCCCGAGCCGTCGACGCCCAGCAGATCGCCGCGGCCGTCCCGGTTCAGGTCGCCCGCGCCGACGATCTTCTTGTACAGCTTCCAGTTCGTGCCGATCCGCACCCGGGACTTCACCCGGTGGTCGGCCGTACCCGCGTAGAAGTACATGTCCCCCGTGGACGCCTGACGCGCGATCAGGTCGGTGAACCCGTCGCCGTTCACATCGCCCGGCGAGGTCAGCACGTCGTACTGACCCCAGCCCGCGCCGATCAGCGTGTACGGCGACGACGCCGAGACCACCTTTCCGCAGCCCGGCCGGTACGCCCGCAGCTGGTCGCCCACCCGGATCAGTACGTCCGCGCAGCCGTCGCCGTTCACATCACCGAACGGCACCAGCACCGAGGACGTCGGGAACGCCGCCCCCGTCCCCGCGATCCGCGCCGACACGCCGCCCGCGCCCGTACCCCGGTACATCGACACCAGACCCGCCGTGTCCATCACCAGCAGGTCGCCCAGACCGTCGTTCCCGGCCAGATCCCGCCACTCCGGCACACCGCCGGACACCTCGATCGCGCCCGAGACCGCGAGGTCCTGGCCCTGCCCGTCGGCGGTGTTCGCCGACAGCGTCCATGTGTACGTGCCGTTCGGGACGATCTTCCCCGTGGCCGTCCTGCCGTCCCAGGCCGCCGCGATCCGGCTCCGGGCCTCGCCGCCTCCGTACGTACGGATCTCCGCGCCGGTCGCCTTGCGACGTACCGTCAGCTGCCACATCGACGCCGGCTTGGACAGCGACCAGGACGCCTTCCAGCCGTCGCCGACCCGCATGGCCGCCGGCGCGTTCGTCGCGGCCGCCGTCAGGTCGGAGGTGGGCACGCCGGGCCACACCACGTGGACGCGGTTGTCACCGTCCCGGTACGCGACGGGCCCGCCGAACCGGTCGACGGTCCACGCCTCCCGGCGGGCGCCGACGACGACCGCGGTCGCGGAGTCGTCGAGGAAACGCGTCTGGGCCTGCCCCGTGCGGAAGTCGGTGACCCGGAGCCTGAACGAGCCCCCCGGATCCCGGGCCACGTAGTAGCCGTCGCCGAGCAGACCGCCGGCGGCGGTCCCCGACCCCAGCGAGATCCTCGCCCCCGTCTTCAGGTCGACGACCCCCTGCTGGGAGATCTGACCGCACGTCCAGTACAGCCAGCGCCCGGCGGCCGCCTGGAGCTCCGTGGCCGGGCAGCCGGCGCCGGTCGTCACCTTGCCCAGGTCCCTGCCGGTGGCCAGGTCGACGCGGGCGACCTCACCGTTCGTGGACGTGCCCGTGAAGAGGGTGTCGCCCCAGAGTGCCGCCGCCGCCTTCGGCTGCTTCCGGACGACGGCCGGCGTGCCGGCCGCCGCGTCCAGATCCACGACGAGCGTCTCTCCGCCGTCGCCCTGGAACACCGCCCACCGGCCGAAGGCGTCGGCGAGCTTCCCGTGCTGGTCCGCCGTGAGCGCCCGGCTCACCTGCCCGGAGGAGGTGCGGGCGACGACCTCCAGTGGCTTGAAGTCGTCGTGGGCCAGATAGACCGTACGGCCGTCACCACTGTCGAACAGCGGCGTCGTCCTCTCCAGCCGCTTCGGCTCCGCGCCCGCCCAGACCGGCTGCGGATCACCGGTGTGGAGCGGGCCGACCGGCAGCGTCCGCCCGTGGAAGCCCGTGCCCTGCGGCCCGCCGCCCTCCAGGCTGGAGAGCCGGCCCGCGCCGAGCGCGATCGAGTGCACCGTCGCCGGCATCGGTTCGACGCGGCGCAGCTTCTCCAGGACCGGCGCGCCGCCCTCCTTGCCCGGAACGGCCTTGAGGACGGCCCAGTCGGTGGCGGAGCTGCCGCCGACGACGGCCGCGCCCCCGCCGCCGACCTGGCTGATCTCGCCCTCGGCCTTCTCCAGGAGGGTCTGCGACCGCCCGTCGGGGTGGAGCGCGACGAGCCGCCGCCTCAGGGCGGCGTCCTCGCCCGTGGCCTCGCCGAACGCGAGGACCCACGCGCCGACGATGCCGATACGAGCGGTGCTCAGGCCCTCGGGAAGGACGAAGGTCTGCTCGGCACCGGCCAGGTCGGCGCGCTGCCGCACATGCACCCGGCGGCCCGCGTCGATCCAGGCGAGCCGGTCGGGGCTCACCGCCACCGGCGCGGCGAGCCCGCTCCCGGACGGGGTGGTCGCCGGGACCACGGTCATCCGCCCGGTGCTCAGATCGACGAGACCGAGGTCGCTGTACGTGACGTCGTACGGGTCCGAGGACCGGCCGAAGCGGATCACGGCGACGGTGGCGTCACCCGCCACGAGCCGCGCCGCGGGCACGTTGGCGTCCGCGGGCCAGCCGGTCACGGGGATCGACGCGCCCGTCGGGTCGGCGGCGCGCCGCAGGTAGTAGCCGGCGGACGTCCCGAACTCCTCCGAGGCGCGCTGCTCGAAGAGCAGCTTGTCGCCGAGGAGCCCCCAGTAGCTCGCGGTCGGCGGCGTGTCGACGGCCCGCTCGGTGCCGGTCTCCAGGTCGCGGACGACGTACGCGCCGAGTTCACGCTGGACGTACAGGTACCGCCCGCCGATACCGGACTCGGCGAAGGGGCGCCCCACCCCGTACCCGAGCGGAACGCTCTTCGAGGGGTCCGTGAAGTCCGTCCACCACAGTTCTCCGCCGGTGGTCCTCGCGGAGTCCTCGGTCTCGTGCACATAGCCCGTGGGGCCGACGGCGGTGACGGTCTCGTGCCGGGGCACGGCACGCCAGTTGGGCGTCACGTCCAGCTGGTCGATCCCCACGACCGGCGCGCCCGGTGCGGCCAGGGACGGCGTGGTCCCGGCCGCTCCGACGCCGGAGGCGAGGAGTGCGACGGCGAGGACGGCGGTACGCGCGCGAGGGCGCCGCACACGGGCATGGCGTGACAAAGAGAGTCCCTCCCCAGGGCCGAACGGAGATGCGGACGAGGGGAGAAGCCTCCGCCGGGCCCCCTGGCCGGCACGTCTCGCCCCGTCGACCGGCTGAGCGTAACCCGTCGGACGTCGACCGCCGAATGCCGAATGCCGATACGGGACAGGGCCCGCACCGGCACCGAGGTGCGGGGCGGGCCCTGCCGAGCGTCACCTGTCAGGACAGGGTCTTGTACATCTGCCAGCCGGCGCCGATCTTCACCCGGGCGGCGAACGTGCCCGCACCGGTGCCGTTGTAGCGCCACAGCACGCCGGCCGTGTCCCGGGCGACCAGGTCGGCCTTGCCGTCGGCGGTGATGTCGCCGACGCCCACCACGGAGTCGTAGATCTGCCAGCCGCCGCCGACCTTCACGCGGGCGCCCAGCGTGCCCTTGCCGGTCCCGTAGTACCGCCACAGCACCCCGGCCGTGTCACGGGCCAGCACGTCACCGAACCGGTCGCCGTTCAGGTCGCCGACGCCGGCGATCGCGTTGTAGATCTGCCAGCCGTAGCCGACCTTCACGCGCGGCTTGAACTTGCCCGCGCTGTCGTCGGCGTAGAGCCACAGCTCACCGGCGGGCGTGCGCGCCAGCAGGTCGGTCCGGCCGTCGCCCGTCAGATCGCCCGGCGCGGAGAGGCTGTTGTAGATCTGCCACCCCGAACCGATCGTCAGCCGCGGACCGTTCGGCGAGAAGGCCTTGCCGCAGCCACCGTCGTGCCGCGTCAGCACCCCCGAGGAGTTCCGCACGACGAGATCGTTGCACCCGTCCCCCGAGAGATCCCCCACGGGCACGACGACCGACCCCGCGGGCCAGCCGGTCGCCGTGGCGCCCGTAGCGAGACCTCCGGTCCCGGTGCCCGTACGCACGGTCAGCGACCCGCCGGAGGTGAGCGCGAGCAGGTCGCCCTTGCCGTCGCCGCTGTAGTCACGCCACTTGGGGAGCGGCTTGGGCTCCGGGGCGGGGGCGGGGGCGGTGGTGGCCGCGCGCAGCTGGGTGGTGAAGTCGCCGGTGGACTGCTGCCACACGGCGACGGGACGGCTGGCCGCGTCGACGGTGACCAGGCCCAGGGCGTAGCCGCTGGTGTTGGTGGACAGCGGCGTCGGCGTCGCGGACCAGACGCCGTTGACCCGGGAGGAGGTCATCAGCTTCCGGTCCTGGTCACCCTGGGTCCATACGGCGTGGACGGTGCCGTCGGGGCCGACCGTGAGATCGAACTGGTCGTCGGGGACGTAGCCCGTCGAGATCGTCTTCACGGCGGACCAGACGCCGGTCGCGGCGGACCGTGTGGTGGTGCGGGCGCCGAACCGGTTCTCATCGGTCCAGGAGACCCCGAGGAGCGTGACGTCGCCCTCCGGGCCGACGGCGATCTTCCGCCAGGTACCGCCCTCGAACCCGTTGGCCGGCTCCTCGGCCCCCCAGGTCAGGCCTCCGGCGGGGCGCTGGGCGATCACCTCGGTCTGTTCCTGGGCCGCCGGGGACTCCTGCGTCGTCCAGAGGAGCACGGCACGGCCGTCCTGACCAAGCGTCAGGGAGGGGTTGTGCGCGTAGGCGTTCGGGGCGGAGACGGTGACCGGCTTGGTCCACGTGCCGTCGGCGGTCCGGTCGACGACCTTGATCTCGCTGGTCTCGGCACCGGACTGCTGGAAGACGACGGTCGCCGTGCCCTGGCCCGAGTAGACGAGCTGCCCTGCGGAGGAGAGGCCCGCGTCCGCGAGCGGCTCGTCCAGGCGGACCGGCTCCGACCACGCCTGGTCCGGGGCCGTGCGGACCGAGGAGTACAGCCCGGTCCTGCCCTCCGAGACGGCCGTCCACGTCGCGACGAGCGTTCCGGACGGGGAGCCTGCCACCTTCCCGCCGTGGACCCAGTCGGGGTGGGTCATGATCTCGGACGGGGCGGACCACGTCGTGGCGCCGGCCGCGAGGACGGCCATGCGGAACACACCGCCGGGCTTCTCGTCCCCCGGCGAAACGTCGTTCGGGAACTCCATCCAGGCCGCCGTGACGGACCCGTCGGCCGAGACCACGAGCTGGGCCTCACCGCGCTGGCTGGGCGACGTGGTGAGGATGTGCGGCGCGCCCCAGGCGGAACTGCCTGCCGGGCGTACGGACACCACGTATTCGAGCTTGCTGTGGTCCTCGGGACTCCGGTACCAGAGGGCGACGACCGCCCCGTCCTTGGCCGTCTTGAGATCCACGAGGCCGTGGATGGCCGTGCCGTCGGTCAGCGGCGCGGACGCCGCCCACGGGTCGATGGTCGCGGCGGCGGCACCGGCCGCGAACGCCGGGGCGGCGGTGGCCGTCGAGGCCAGCGGGCCGATGCCGGCGAGAAGGGTCGCTGCCGTGACGGCCGCGATGGAATGGCGTAGAAGAGCGCTGCGAGGCACTCGATCCTCCCCTGATGCATGAAGAAGAGGCATGGGGGAGACAGCGGTGCCTGTGCTGAACAGAAGTACAGAAGTAATGGGTGGCCCCCCGGCCACACCGCCCCCCATGCGAATGATCGGATGCTAACAGGAGCCGCACAGCCGCCGGAAGGTATTTTCGAACCTGTTCAAAGAAGCAGGGCCCGTACGACACCGAGGTGTCGTACGGGCCCTGATCAGCTATCTCAGCTGTCTCGGCTGTCTCAGCTGCCTACGCCAGATCAGCCGTTGCGCTTCCAGCGCGGCTTGTCGTCGCGGCGGCCGAAGGAGCCGGTGTTCGTGCCGGTGCCGCGGTGGTCGCCGCCCCGGTGGTCGTCGCGGCGGCCGTACGGGCGGTCGCCGCCCGAGCGGAAGCCGCCCGCGGGACGGTCGTCGCGGCGGTCACGGTTGAACGGACGGTCACTGCCACGGTGGCCGCCGGTGGGGCGGTCGTTGTCGCGGCGGTCGTCACGGCGGAAGCCGCCACGGTCGTCACGGTTGAAGCCACCGGACGGACGGTCGTCCCGACGGAAGCCGCCCGACGGACGGTCGTTGTCGCGGCGGAAACCACCGGAGGGGCGGTCGTCGCGGCGGAAGCCACCGGACGGACGGTCGTTGTCACGGTTGAAGCCACCGGACGGACGGTCGTTGTCGCGACGGAAGCCGCCCGACGGACGGTCGTTGTCCCGACGGAAACCACCGGACGGACGGTCGTCACGGCGGAAACCACCACGGTCGTCACGACGGTCGTTGTCACGGCGGAAGCCACCGGACGGACGGTCGTTGTCCCGGCGGTCGTCGCGACGGAAGCCACCACGGTCGTTGTCCCGACGGTCGTTGTCGCGGCGGAAACCACCACGGTCGCCGCGGTCGCCACCACGGTCACGACGCTCGTAGTTGCCCCGCTCGTCGCGGAACGCCGGGCGCTGCTCCTCGCGGCGCTCCTGGACCGGCTCGGCGGCCACGAGGGCTGCGGCGACCTCGGCCTCGGCGGCCTCCGTGACCTCGGCGACCGCGGTCTCCGGGTCCTCGCCACGCTCGCGCGCCGCGCGGGCGACCAGGCGGTCGGCCTCCTCGCGGAGCTCGACGGCGCGGCGCTGCAGGCGCTCCAGCTGCTTGGTGAGGTCGGCGACCTCGCGCTCGGCCTGCTTGGCGGCGTTGTTCGCGGAGTCCGCCTGGACCTCGGTCAGCGAACGCGCACCGGTGATCTCGGCGACCTCCGGGTCGAACGCGCCGGCGCCCTGGACGATGTGACGCGAGGCGTCGACGCCCGCGTCCTCCATCAGACGGAAGATCTGGCGGCGCTGGTGCGGCAGCGCGAGGGAGACCACGACACCCGAACGGCCGGCACGGGCGGTACGGCCCGAGCGGTGCAGGTAGTCCTTGTGGTCGCCGGCCGGGTCCACGTTCAGGACCAGGTCGATGCCGTCGACGTGGATACCGCGGGCGGCGACGTCGGTCGCGACCAGCGCGTTGACGTAACCGTCCTTGAAGTCGGCGAGCACGCGGGTACGGGCACCCTGCGTCATGCCGCCGTGCAGCGCGTCCGCCTTCACGCCGGACTCGACGAGCTGCTCGGCGATGCGGTCGGCGCCCAGCTGGGTGCGGACGAAGATGATCGTGCGGCCCTTGCGGGCGGCGATGGCGGCCGTGACCGGCGCCTTGTCCTTCGGCTTCACGACGAGGACGTGGTGGCTCATGGTCGTGACGTTGCCCTGGGCGCTGTCGACCTCGTGGCTGACCGGGTTGTTCAGGTAGCGCTTGACCAGCGTGCCGATCTCGTTCTCCATGGTGGCGGAGAAGAGCATGCGCTGGCCGCCCTCGGGCACCTGGTCGAGCAGCTCGGTGACCTCGGGCAGGAAGCCCAGGTCGGACATCTGGTCGGCCTCGTCGAGGACCGCGACCTGGACGTTCTCCAGGGAGCAGGCGCCGCGGTTGATGATGTCGCGCAGCCGGCCCGGGGTGGCGACGAGGATGTCGACGCCGCGCTCGAGCGCGTAGATCTGGTTGCCCATCGACGTACCGCCGCAGACGACCTTGATCTTCAGGCCGAGCACGTCGCCGTACGGCTGGAGGGCGTCCGCGACCTGCATCGCGAGCTCACGGGTCGGGGTGAGGATGACCGCGCGGGGCTTCTTCTTCTCGGTGTGGCCACCGGCGAGCTGGGCCAGCGTCGGCAGACCGAAGGAGAGGGTCTTGCCGGAGCCGGTACGGCCGCGGCCGAGGATGTCCTTGCCGGCCAGGGCGTCCGGGATGGTCGCCGCCTGGATCGGGAAGGGGGTGGTCACGCCGTTCTGCGCGAGCTTGCGCACGACGCCCTCGGGCAGGCCCAGGTCGGCGAAGGTGATGGTGGGCTCGGAGGACTCGGCCTCGGTGGCCTCAGCGGCCTCGGTCACGTCGGAAGCCTCGGTCTCGACGATCTCGGTGGCCTCCACGGCCTCGACGATCTCGTCGTTCTCGGGCATGACGGCGTGGTCAGAACTGAAAATGGACATGCGAAATGCGAAACCTTCCGGAGTCTCGGCACGCGCCCGTCAACTCCGTGAAATTCGCAAATCGACCGCCTCAATGCGGTCCAGCCACGGCTAGGGAGAGTACGCGCCACACGGCGCTCTTCTGTGTCGGCGCCGGGCAATGGGATCAAACGATCTACCACCATACGCACCCTCCCCCACCTATGGCAAACCGGACCTCGTCACGCGGGCCCGACCTGCGGCGATGCCTCCGGCTCCGTCGACCTGCCCGGCCCGTCCGCCGCCTTCATCGCACCCATGTGGGTGTCCGCGCCGGGGGTCGAGGTCGGCGAGTCGGTCGGGTCCGGCGTGGGCTCCGGAGTCGGACTCGGGCTCGGGGTCGGGGTCGGCTCCGGGTCGGTCGGCGTGGGCGTCGGCTCCGGCGGATCCACCGGCGGGGTGGGGTCCCCGCCCGGCGCGCTCGGCCTGCCCGGCTCGTGGCCCGGCTTGGGCTTGGGGCCCTTGCCCCCCGGCGCGTCCGCCGAGGGCTTCGCCGAGACGGACGGCGACCCGCTCGGCACCGGCGACTCCTCGCCCGTCCCGTCCACGTCCGGCCCGCCCTTCCCGGCCATGTCCCGACCGGACCCGCCGTGCCGGCCCGAGCCCCCGGCGCCCCCGTCGGAGTCGGCCGCCACGCCCTGCTTCCCCGCGGACTCGCTGGGCGCCGGCTTCGCGCCCTCGTCACTCACACTCATGCAGCCGCTCAGACCGGCGCAGGCGGCGACCGCCAACGCGGTCGCGGCCCATCTCACGCGGGTGGGCAAATGGCGCACGGAGGCACCTCCAAGACACAAAGGGCGGGAAAGCCAGGAAAGGAAACGCGTTTCGCTGCCCAACTCCCTTTGCGCCACAAGAGACACGCCCCCGCGGCAACCGCCCCTCGGCCGGCGAGCCGGCCGGCCGTCAGCCCGCCATCAGCCCGCCGTCAGCCGACAGTCACCCGTCAGCCGTAGCCCAGCGCGTGCAGCCGCTCGTCGTCGATGCCGAAGTGGTGGGCGATCTCGTGCACGACGGTGATCTCGGTCTCCGCGACGACGTCCTCGCGCGACTCGCACATCCGCAGCGTCGGCCCCCGGTAGATCGTGATCCGGTCCGGCAGCACCCCCGCGTACCACTCGCCCCGGTCCGTCAGCGGAGTCCCCTCGTAGAGCCCGAGCAGCTCGGGGTCGTCCGACGAGGGCTCGTCCTCCACGAACACCGCGACGTTGTCCATCAGCCGCGTCAGCTCCGGCGGAATCCGGTCCAAGGACTCGGCCACCAGCTCCTCGAACTCCTCGCGCGTCATCTCCAGCACCCGGCCATTGTCCCCCCAGGCGAAACCGTTTTGGCGATAGCGGCCGGGATCCCATATGCTTCTCACGTCCCCGACGCGCTGAGAAGCGCCCAGGTGGGCCCTTAGCCCTCATCGTCTAGTGGCCCAGGACGCCGCCCTTTCAAGGCGGTAGCACGGGTTCGAATCCCGTTGGGGGCACGCATCACCGTGTGCGAGACTTGTCTCGCACATTGCATGGTCCTGTGGAGCAGTTGGTTAGCTCGCCACCCTGTCAAGGTGGAGGTCGCGGGTTCAAGTCCCGTCAGGATCGCTGAGGCTGGAAACAGTCTCGTCCCCTCGCTCTTCGAGCTGGGGATACCCCAGGCTGGGTAGCTCAGTTGGTACGAGCGATCGCCTGAAAAGCGATAGGTCGCCGGTTCGACCCCGGCCCCAGCCACAAAGAGAAGGCCCCGTTCGGAAGAACGGGGCCTTTTTCGTGCGCCCGTGGGGGTACGCCGGGGGGTACGGGGAGGGTGCCCGGCCAGGAACCGGGCGCCCTCCCCGTACTCAGGCCTCCTCGCGCTGCCTCCCCCGCCAACCCCGCACCGCGAGCACCACCGCCACCACCGCGACCACCGCCATCAGCAGCGCCCAGTCCGGCACCGAACGGCCCATCGACGCCACCCGCTCCTCCACCGCGAACGAGTCGTCCACCGACAGCAGCCCCGGCAGCGCCGTCGTGCCGTCGAAGGCCAGGAACAGCGTGCCGAGCACCACGAAGAAGAGGCCCGACAGCAGCGAGGTCGAATGCAGCTCGAAGCGGCCCCGGCGCAGCGTGCGGCCGCGCAGCCAGCGCCGCCCGCCCAGCTCGTACCGCTCCCAGAGCAGCGCGAGCACGAACAGCGGGACCGCCATGCCCAGGGCGTACACGGCGAGGAGCAGCCCCCCGTACGCCGGGCTGCCGCTCAGCGCCGCCACCGTCAGGACGCTGCCGAGGATCGGGCCCGCGCAGAAACCGGCAAGGCCGTAGACCAGGCCGAGGGCGTAGACGGAGACCGCGGTCGTGGGGCGGATCCGGCCGCTGACCTCGGCCATACGGCGGGAGGCGAAGCCCATGCCGAGGATCTGGAGCACCCCGAGCACGATGATCACCCAGCCGCCGAGGGCCACCAGCAGATCCCGGTGGCCGTAGAACAGCCGCCCGGCGAACGAACCGGCCGCGCCGAGCGGGACGAGGGTGGTGGCCAGGCCCGCGTAGAAGATGCCGGTACGGGCCACCAGCTTCGCCCGTGTGTCGATCGAGTACGCGAAGAAGGCCGGGAGCAGCAGGGCGCTGCACGGGCTGAGCAGCGCCAGCAGACCGCCGAGGAAGGCCGCGAGGTATCCGATGTCCGGGGTCATCGGCCCTCGGTCTTCGCCGCAGCCGCCGCCTTCGCCGCCTCGATCGCCTCCGTGAAGGTGTCGAGCGGCTGCGCGCCCGCGATCGGCCGCCCGTTGACCAGGAAGGACGGGGTCGAGGTCGCCCCCAGCGAGTACCCCTGCTCCTGGTCCTTGCTCACCGCCTCCCGCGCCGCCGCGCCGTCGGTGTCCTTCGCGAACCGCGCCAGGTCAGGGACGCCCGCCTCCTTCGCGAGGGCCGCGAGCCGCTCCTTGCCGAAGCCCTTCTCCTTGGCGCCCTCCGCGTACGCGGCCTTGTGGAACTCCCAGAACCGGCCCTGCTGCCCCGCCGCCCACGCGGCCCGGGCCGCCGCCTCCGACTCCTCACCGAAGATCGGGAAGTTGCGCCACTCGATGCGCAGGGTGCCGTTCTCGACGTACTTCCTCACCAGCTCGGGCTCGGTGTCCCGGGCGAACTTCCCGCAGTAGCCGCACTTGAAGTCGGCGTACTCGATCAGCACGACGGGCGCGTCCGGCCGCCCCAGGGCCAGCTTGTCGCCGGCGTCGCGGCGGGCGTACGCCTCCAGCTCGGGGTAGACGCCGTTGCCCGGGTCGGCGGAGACCTCGGCCACGGCGGACGAGGAACCGGCGGAACCGCCCGACGAGGGCTTGGTCGCGGTGTACGAGACGAGAGCGAGCAGGGCGGCGGCGACGGCCACCCCGGAGATGATCACGATCGGCTTGGACTTGGACGTGGACGTGGACATGCGGAAACTCCTGCACACAGAAACGGACGAGGACGGACGGCTCAGCCCCGCCTAAACGCGCAGGATCGACAGCTCCACCGGTGACAGCGGTACGAGCTCCGGCGGCTCGGGGCCCGGTGCCGGGTCCCGTACTCCTCCGTCCCCGCCCCAGACCCCGCAGGCCGTCCGCTCGCCCGTGAGCGCGGGGAGCAGCTCGCCGAAGCCGGTCGGGCGCGGCGGCGTCGCCGGCCGGGCGGCGCCGTCGTCCGTGTGACCCTGGCCGCAGCCCGGCGGGATCCCGGCCGGTTGCACCACCACCTGCGTGCTCGCCCCGGCCTGGGGCGCACCGCACCCCAGCAGCCCCAGCACCACGCCCACCAGCGCGGCGAACGCCGCCAGCGCGCGGACGGTGCGGAACATAGGGGTACCTCTCGGCTCGACGTGCCCGAAATATTACGGGCCGCACCGCCCTGGAAATCGGTTCGCCGGTTCTCCGCCCGGGGTGCGATCCTGGGGTCCGTATGTCTACTTCCTTCGCCGCCCTCCAGTCCGTCCTGGCCGAGGTCTCGCTGCGGGACGCCCACCGGCTCGGCCGCCGCCTCGAGGGCGCCCGCCGCATCCGCAAGCCCGAGGCCCGTGAGGCCGTCCTGGACGAGATCGCCGCCGAGGCCGGCAAGGCCAAGGAGCGCGTCGACGGGCGGGCCGCCCGCGTGCCCGCGGTCACGTACCCCGAGCAGCTGCCGGTCTCGCAGAAGAAGGACGCGATCCTGAAGGCGATACGCGACCACCAGGTCGTGATCGTCGCCGGTGAGACGGGCTCCGGTAAGACGACGCAGATCCCCAAGATCTGTCTGGAGCTCGGCCGGGGCGTGCGCGGCATGATCGGCCATACGCAGCCCCGCCGGCTCGCCGCCCGCACGGTCGCCGAGCGCGTCGCGGAGGAGCTGCGCACGCCGCTGGGCGAGGCGGTCGGCTGGAAGGTCCGGTTCACCGACCAGGTGAACCCGGACGCGACCTTCGTGAAGCTGATGACGGACGGCATCCTGCTCGCCGAGATCCAGACGGACCGCGAGCTGCGCGCCTACGACACGATCATCATCGACGAGGCCCACGAGCGGTCCCTCAACATCGACTTCCTGCTCGGCTATCTGGCCCAGCTGCTGCCCAAGCGCCCCGACCTCAAGGTCGTGATCACCTCCGCGACCATCGACCCCGAGCGCTTCTCCCGCCACTTCGGCGACGCGCCGATCGTCGAGGTCTCCGGCCGTACGTACCCGGTCGAGGTCCGCTACCGGCCCCTCCTGGAAGAGGACAGCGAAGAGGCCGACC
Source organism: Streptomyces vilmorinianum (assembly GCF_005517195.1). NCBI lineage: Bacteria > Bacillati > Actinomycetota > Actinomycetes > Kitasatosporales > Streptomycetaceae > Streptomyces > Streptomyces vilmorinianum. Next base: position 7,433,429 of record NZ_CP040244.1, read on the forward strand.
GCGACCAGATCACCGCGATCTGCGACGCCGTCGACGAGCTCCAGTCCGAGGGACCCGGCGACATCCTGGTCTTCCTCTCCGGCGAGCGCGAGATCCGCGACACCGCCGACGCCCTCCTCAAGAAGCAGCTGCGCAACACGGAGGTCCTCCCCCTCTACGCGCGCCTCTCCCACGCCGAGCAGCACCGCGTCTTCCAGGCCCACCCCGGCCGCCGGATCGTCCTCGCCACCAACGTGGCCGAGACCTCGCTGACCGTCCCCGGCATCAAGTACGTGATCGATCCGGGCACCGCCCGTATCTCCCGCTACTCGCACCGGACCAAGGTCCAGCGGCTGCCGATCGAGCCGGTGAGCCAGGCCTCCGCCAACCAGCGCAAGGGCCGCTGCGGCCGTACGTCCGACGGCATCTGCATCCGTCTCTACTCCGAGGACGACTTCCTCGCCCGCCCGGAGTTCACGGACGCCGAGATCCTCCGTACGAACCTGGCGAGCGTCATCCTGCAGATGACCGCGGCCGGCCTCGGCGAGATCGAGAAGTTCCCCTTCATCGACCCGCCGGACCACCGCAACATCCGCGACGGCGTGCAGCTCCTCCAGGAGCTGGGCGCGCTCGACCCCACGCAGAAGGATCCGAAGAAGCGTCTCACCGAGCAGGGCCGCAAGCTCTCCCAGCTGCCGGTCGACCCGCGCCTGGCCCGCATGGTCCTGGAGGCGGACAAGAACGGCTGTGTACGGGAAGTCATGGTGATCGCGGCCGCGCTCTCCATCCAGGACCCGCGGGAGCGGCCCGCCGAGAAGCAGGCCCAGGCCGACCAGCAGCACGCCCGCTTCAAGGACGAGACGAGCGACTTCCTCGCCTTCCTCAACCTCTGGCGGTACATCCGCGAGCAGCAGAAGGAGCGCGGCTCGTCCTCGTTCCGCCGGATGTGCAAGCAGGAGTACCTGAACTTCCTGCGCATCCGCGAGTGGCAGGACATCTACGCGCAGCTGCGCACGGTCGCCAAGCAGATGGGCATCCACCTCAAGGAGCCCTCGGCGGACGCTGCCGCGCCGGAGCAGTCCGTCCACGTCTCCCTCCTCGCCGGCCTCCTCTCCCACATCGGGATGAAGGACGTGAAGGAGGGCGCGAAGAACGAGTACCTGGGCGCCCGCAGCGCCAAGTTCGCGGTCTTCCCGGGCTCGGCGCTCTTCAGGAAGCCCCCGCGCTTCATCATGTCCGCCGAGCTGGTGGAGACCTCGCGCCTGTGGGCCCGGGTCAACGCGCGGATCGAGCCGGAGTGGATCGAGCCGCTCGCCCAGCACCTGATCAAGAAGACGTACAGCGAGCCGCACTGGGAGAAGGACCAGGCGGCCGTCATGGCGATCGAGAAGGTGACGCTCTACGGCGTGCCGATCGTCACCGACCGCAAGGTGAACTACGGGCGGATCGACCCCGAGGCCTCCCGTGACCTGTTCATCCGCAACGCGCTCGTCGAGGGCGACTGGCGCACGCACCACAAGTTCTTCGCCGACAACCGCAGACTCCTCACCGAGGTCGAGGAGCTGGAGCACCGCGCCCGCCGCCGGGACATCCTCGTCGACGACGAGACGCTCTTCGACTTCTACGACAAGCGCGTGCCCGAACACGTCGTGTCCGGCGCGCACTTCGACTCGTGGTGGAAGCACAAGCGGCGCGAGGAACCGGAGTTCCTCGACTTCGAGCGCGAGATGCTCATCAACGAGAAGGCCGCCGGGGTCACCAAGGCCGACTATCCGGACTCCTGGCGGCAGGGGCAGCTGAAGTTCCGGGTGACGTACCAGTTCGAGCCGGGCGCCGACGCGGACGGTGTCACCGTCCACATCCCGCTCCATGTCCTCAACCAGGTCACGGACGAGGGCTTCGACTGGCAGATCCCGGGCCTGCGGGAAGAGGTCGTCACCGAGCTCATCCGCTCGCTGCCGAAGCCGATCCGCCGCAACTACGTGCCCGCGCCGAACTTCGCGACCCGCTTCCTGGACTCGGCCGTGCCGCTGCAGGAGCCGCTTCCGGTCACGCTCGCCCGCGAGCTGCACCGCATGGTCGGCGTCCCGGTCGCTCCGGAGGACTTCGACCTCTCCCGGATCCCCGACCACCTGAAGATCACCTTCCGGATCGTCGACGAGCGGCGCCGCAAGCTCGCCGAGGACAAGGACCTGGAGGCGCTGAAGCTGAAGCTGCGCCCCAAGGCCCGCCAGGCCCTCTCCAAGGCCGCCGCGGCCGCCACGGCGGGCCCTGACGGCTCCGGGCAGTCCCTGGAGCGCACGGGGCTCACCGACTGGACGATCGGCACGCTCACGAAGGTCTTCGAGACCCGGCGGGCCGGGCAGCCGGTCAAGGCGTACCCGGCGCTGGTGGACGAGGGCGCGACCGTCGCCGTACGGCTCTTCGACACGGAGGCCGAGCAGGCGCAGGCCATGTGGCGGGGCACGCGGAAGCTCATCCTGCTGAACATCCCGGTGAACCCGGCGAAGTTCGCCTCGGACAAGCTCACCAACCAGCAGAAGCTGGCGCTGTCCCGAAACCCGCACGGCTCGATCCAGGCGCTCTTCGACGACTGCGCGACCGCCGCCGCCGACAAGCTCATCGCGGACCACGGCGGGCCGGTGTGGGACGAGGAGTCCTTCCGGAAGCTGTACGACAAGGTCCGCGCCGACCTCGTCGACGCGACCGTCCGGACGGTGGACCAGGTCCAGCAGATCCTGGCGGCCTGGCAGGCCTGCGAGCGGCGCCTGAAGGCCACGAACAGCCTGGCCCTGATCGACAACCTGACGGACGTCCGCGAGCAGCTGGCATGGCTGATGCCGACGGGCTTCGTCACCAGGACGGGCCTGCGGCGGCTGCCGGACCTGATGCGCTATCTGGTGGCGGTGGACCGCCGGCTGCAGCAGATGCCGACGGGGGTCCAGCGGGACACCACGCGCATGGCGAAGGTCCACGAGATGCTGGACGAGTACGCCTGGCTGCTCGAACAGCTCCCCCAGGGGAGGCCGGTGCCGAAGGAGGTCACCGACATCCGCTGGATGATCGAGGAGCTCCGGGTCAGCTACTTCGCACACGCGCTGGGCACGGCGTACGCGGTCTCGGACAAGCGGATCGTGAAGGCGATCGACGCGGCGGCGCCGTAACCGGGGGCACCGCTTCCGGGTGTCGCCTTGCGCCGGTTCGACCAGACCCTCTGACCTGCTGTACAGTCTTCTTCGCAGCCCCCACTGAGGGCTGCGAGCATGGTCCTGTGGAGCAGTTGGTTAGCTCGCCACCCTGTCAAGGTGGAGGTCGCGGGTTCAAGTCCCGTCAGGATCGCCGAAGAGAAGGCCCACACCGATCGGTGTGGGCCTTCTTCGTCGTGCCGCTTCGTTGCGGTCCCGTGTATTGACGCCGTCCGCCGGCCGCCGGTACCCCAGACATCAGGGAATCGGGGGCCCACACCGGAGGTGGTCGCGCATGGCCGCGGCATCCGCAGCACGGCAGTCGAGGCATGAGGTACGCGCGCTGCTGCGCGCCCATCTGGCGGCCGCCTCCCGCTTTGGGCACATCACACAGCGGTGTTCCGTCTGTCACCGCCTCCTGAGGCTCGCCATGGAGCTCGAGCAGACCGAGGACGAAAGTCCCACCAGCCCATGACCATCGGCGGGTTGAGGACGCCGCCAGGAGTGGCAGGCTGGTTCTTGGCAAGACCTCGCCAGTGTGACGGGTGTCACCGAACGAGTTTTACAAAGTGCCCCGCTTATGCCCTTCCTACACCCGCCCCATTTAATATGTGCAATTGCACCAACCTTCAAGCTTCGTGAGCGGGCACAAAAAAGATCGCGCTGGACCCGGCGGAGTCCAGCGCGATCGATGACGTAGAGCCTGTTGGGGCAGGCGCCCGTCGGCAGAGCTTGGGGTGGGCGGTCCAGGTTGGGGGACCCGGAAATGCCCGGTCTTACGGGGTGTTACGAGTACTGCAGGTACCTCAGGCCTCGCTGCGCTGCTGCGGAATACCCGCCAGCAGGGCGCGGACCTCAGCCTCGCGGTACCGGCGGTGTCCACCCAGGGTGCGGATGGACGTGAGCTTTCCTGCCTTCGCCCAACGGGTCACCGTCTTCGGGTCCACGCGGAACATCGTGGCGACCTCGGCGGGGGTCAGCAGCGGCTCGGCATCAGGGGTGCGAGCGGTCATGAGCGGCCTCCTCGGGAGAACCGAACCTTCTCGGTTCTTTCCTCTAAATTCTGCACCTTGACCCGCGTTGCCCGAAATGGCGGACGCGAGCCGAGTCGGTTATAGGACGAACGGCTTGTCCTCGGCACTACAACTACACCATCCGTCCAGCCACGTCGGCCAAACCGATGGAATTGCCCTCGCAGGTGTTCATCAGCGGGCGGAAGTCGATGGACCATGCCATAACGGACAGTCACGCCACTGTGACGATCAGTCACAGAGCGATCAGGAGTCGTCAGACCCCCCATAGAGTGCAATGCTGAGTGTTCCGCCCATACTTGGACGGAAGGAACCCTCCCCGGACTCCTTGTCCTATTTTGGCACGAGGGTGGGCGATGGGCGCAAGGGCGTAGTAAGTGCTGTCCGTCACGCTTGAGCCAAAGGCCCGGATCGGGACCTACGTCCCGACACACACGCACCAAGGTCCTCACGAGCGCACACCGAAGCCCCGCGACGCTCAATGATCATTTACATCAGCCGGATGTGTTCTGTCGATGATCAGTTCGCGAACTGCAGGTTGCGGATCGCCCGCCACCGCTCCGCGACCCGGCCGTACGCCTCGCTCGCACCCTCTCCGTCACCCTCCCGCAGCGCCGCGATCCCCTCGGCCACATCCGCCGCCGACCGGTCCGCCGCGAGCCGGTCCGCCGACAGGGCGTGCACCAGACCGCCGTAGTCCAGCTCCACCAGCGCGCGCGGATGGAACTCCTCCAGCCATCGGCCGACCTCGACCAGACCCTCGGTCAGCGGACCCTCGTCGATCGCCTCGCGCAGCGTCCGCAGCGCCCGCGCCAGCCGGCGCCGCGCCTGGACCATCGGCGTCCGGTACCGCAGCACCGCCGCCGAGCCCTGCTCCCCCGGCACGTACTCCCGCTCCTCGTCCGCGAAGAGCGTGAACCAGCGCACCGGCACCTGCCAGACCGCCGTACGGATCCACGGGCGCGCGTCGGGGTTCCGCTGCCGCCAGCGCTCGTGGTCCGCCGCGACCTGGGCCCGCACCACCGGCGGCAGCATCACGTCGAGCACCGGACCCGGCAGCGCCCGCTCCGGCCACGCCTCCCTCGCCTCCCCCAGCTCCTCCAGCGCCAGCCAGCCCCGCAGCCGGGTCCGCCACGGGCAGACCATGACCACCCCGTCGACGTACGCGACGAAGGCGTCACCGCTCTCGTGGACCGGCACCGGGACCGGCGGCGTCGGCAGCAGATCCGCGAGCGAGCGGCGGAGTTCGTCCTGCGCGGTCGGGGTGTCCGCCCGGCGCGCGTACCGGGCCCAGTGCCCCCGCTCCGGCTCCGGAAAAGCCGCCAGCGGCTCGTACACGCGCAGATAGGTGGCATACGGGACGAGGACCGAGGAGGCGACCGACATGTCGCAAATCCTTCCACGGAGGTACTCCGGGAGGGGGTGATCCTCAGCACTGAGGCGGATCTACGCCCAGGTAGGACTTACTCTCTTGCCGAACCGGTCCCGCCACCACCCGCAGGGGGGACCGGCGTATCCGCCGCTTCGTACTTGGGAGTCACCACCGTGACCGATGTGACCGGCGTTCCTGTCGTTCCTGCTGACGTGCTGCACACTCTGTTCCACTCGGAGCAGGGTGGCCACGAGCAAGTCGTGCTCTGCCAGGACCGCGCCTCCGGCCTCAAGGCCGTCATCGCTCTCCACTCCACCGCCCTGGGCCCGGCCCTCGGCGGCACCCGCTTCTACCCCTACGCCACCGAGGCGGAGGCCGTCGCCGACGCGCTGAACCTCTCCAGGGGCATGTCGTACAAGAACGCCATGGCCGGCCTCGACCACGGCGGCGGCAAGGCCGTGATCATCGGGGACCCCGAGAAGATCAAGACCGAAGAGCTGCTGCTCGCCTACGGGCGTATGGTCGCCTCCCTCGGCGGCCGCTACGTGACGGCCTGCGACGTCGGCACCTACGTCGCCGACATGGACGTCGTGGCCCGCACCAACCAGTGGACCACCGGCCGCTCCCCCGAGAACGGCGGCGCCGGCGACTCCTCGGTCCTCACCGCCTTCGGTGTCTTCCAGGGCATGCGCGCCTCCGCGCAGACCCTGTGGGGCGACCCGACCCTGCGCGGCCGCAAGGTCGGCGTCGCGGGCGTCGGCAAGGTCGGCCACTACCTCGTCGAGCACCTCCTGTCCGACGGTGCGGAGGTGTACATCACCGACGTACGCGAGGAGTCCATCCGCCGGATCACGGACAAGTTCCCGCAGGTCACGGTCGTCGCGGACACCGACGCCCTGATCCGTGTCGAGGGCCTGGACGTCTACGCCCCGTGCGCCCTCGGCGGCGCGCTGAACGACGACACCGTGCCGGTCCTCACCGCGAGGATCGTCTGCGGCGCGGCCAACAACCAGCTCGCGCACCCGGGTGTGGAGAAGGACCTCGCGGACCGCGGGATCCTCTACGCGCCCGACTACGTCGTCAACGCCGGTGGCGTGATCCAGGTCGCCGACGAGCTGCACGGCTTCGACTTCGACCGGTGCAAGGCGAAGGCCACGAAGATCTTCGACACCACCCTCGAGATCTTCGCACGTGCGAAGGTGGACGGCATTCCGCCGGCCGCGGCCGCCGACCGGATCGCCGAGCAGCGGATGGCCGACGCCCGCCGCGGCTGATTCTCGACAGGGCCGGCCCGCCGGGGTGCTCCCAGGGGTGAACTTTGTAGGTTCACCCCAATCGAGAGATGACTCACCCCGGTCGGCGGGTCGGCCCTCAAGAAGAGGTTAAAATCGCGATTGACCAGCGAGGACAGGGCACCTCGATGGTTCTGTACCGGGTCATGTGATGCGTGCGGCGTACCGTATGGCCACGGAAGCAGGTACCGTTGAAGCCCTACGGACCGGTCTCTCTGCCGAGAGCCCGTTCCGAATCATGAACGCGTGTCAAGACTCTGGGGCCGTCGAGCCCCGTCACCGAGGGGGTCGAGCCATGGGGCGCGGCCGGGCAAAGGCCAAGCAGACGAAGGTCGCCCGCCAGCTGAAGTACAGCAGCGGCGGGACTGACCTGTCGCGTCTGGCCAGCGAGCTGGGCGCTTCGACTTCGAGCCAGCCGCCGAATGGCGAGCCGTTCGAGGACGACGACGAGGAAGACGACCCGTACGCGCAGTACGCGGATCTCTACAACACGGACGACGAGGACGAGGACGACGAGTCCGGTCCTGACGCGTCGTCCCAGCGTCGCGCTTGACCTCTTAACAAGAGCGCTGCTCAGACAGAAACCCGGTCCAGGGATACCTGGACCGGGTTTCTGTGCTGCATCGATGCTGTTCGGTGCTGTGACGGGCTACGGGCGGCCGAGGCCGCCCGTAGCGCCCTCCTACTTGGCGTAGTCGCCGACGAGCTCCGCGCCCGTCGCGTGGTCGCCGCGCTCGGTGATCTCGCCCGCGACCCAGGCCTCGACGCCCCGGTCCTCGAGCGTGGCCAGGGCCACGTCCACGGACTCCGCCGGAACGACGGCCATCATGCCGACGCCCATGTTCAGGGTCTTCTCCAGCTCCAGGCGCTCGACCTGTCCTGCCTTGCCGACCAGGTCGAAGACGGCGCCCGGGGTCCAGGTCGAGCGGTCGACCGTGGCGTGCAGCCCGTCCGGGATCACCCGCGCCAGGTTGGCGGCCAGGCCGCCGCCCGTGATGTGGCTGAAGGCGTGGATCTCGGCCGTCCGGGTGAGCGCCAGACAGTCCAGCGAGTAGATCTTCGTCGGCTCCAGGAGCTCCTCGCCCAGGGTCCGGCCGAACTCCTCGACCTGCTGGCCGAGGGTCATGCCGGCCCGGTCGAACACCACGTGGCGGACGAGCGAGTACCCGTTGGAGTGAAGGCCGGAGGACGCCATCGCGATGACGGCGTCACCCGTACGGATGCGATCGGGGCCGAGCAGACGGTCGTGCTCCACGACACCCGTACCGGCGCCGGCGACGTCGAAGTCGTCCGGGCCCAGCAGGCCGGGGTGCTCGGCGGTCTCGCCGCCGACCAGGGCGCAGCCGGCGAGGACACAGCCCTCGGCGATGCCCTTCACGATGGCGGCGACCCGCTCGGGGTGGACCTTGCCGACGCAGATGTAGTCGGTCATGAAGAGCGGCTCGGCGCCGCAGACGACGATGTCGTCCATGACCATCGCGACCAGGTCGTGGCCGATGGTGTCGTACACGCCCATCTGGCGGGCGATGTCGACCTTCGTGCCGACACCGTCGGTGGCGGAGGCGAGCAGCGGACGCTCGTAGCGCTTGAGGGCGGAGGCGTCGAAGAGGCCGGCGAAGCCGCCGAGGCCGCCGAGGACCTCGGGGCGCTGCGTCTTCTTCACCCATTCCTTCATGAGCTCGACGGCGCGGTCACCCGCCTCGATGTCGACGCCCGCGGACGCGTAGGAGGCACCGGTGGTCTGAGACATGGGTTCAGAGCTTTCGTGTCGTTACTGCGTTACTGCGGGGTCTCACGGACGGCGCAGCGCGTCGGCGGCCGCGGTGGCGGCCGGGCCGGCGGCCAGCTCGGTCTCGAGCAGCTGCTTGCCGAGCAGCTCGGGGTCCGGAAGCTCCATGGGGTACTCGCCGTCGAAGCAGGCACGGCAGAGGTTCGGCTTCTGGATGGTGGTCGCCTCGATCATCCCGTCGAGGGAGATGTACGAGAGCGAGTCCGCGCCGAGCGACTTGCCGATCTCGTCGACCGTCATGCCGTTGGCGATCAGCTCCGCGCGGGTGGCGAAGTCGATGCCGAAGAAGCACGGCCACTTCACGGGCGGCGAGGAGATCCGGATGTGGACCTCGGCGGCGCCGGCCTCGCGGAGCATCCGGACGAGAGCGCGCTGGGTGTTGCCGCGGACGATCGAGTCGTCGACGACCACGAGCTTCTTCCCCTTGATGACTTCCTTCAGGGGGTTCAGCTTCAGTCGGATGCCCAGCTGGCGGATGGTCTGGGAGGGCTGGATGAAGGTGCGGCCCACATAGGCGTTCTTCACCAGGCCCGCGCCGAAGGGGATGCCGCTGGCCTCGGCGTAGCCGATCGCGGCCGGAGTGCCGGACTCCGGCGTCGCTATGACGAGATCCGCCTCGACCGGGGCCTCCTTGGCGAGGCGGCGGCCCATCTCCACGCGGGAGAGGTAGACGTTCCGTCCGGCGATGTCCGTGTCCGGGCGCGCCAGGTACACGTACTCGAAGACACAGCCCTTGGGCTTCGCTTCCGCGAATCGGGAGGTGCGGATGCCGTTCTCGTCGATCGCGATCATCTCGCCGGGCTCGACCTCGCGGACGAAGCTGGCGCCGCAGATGTCGAGGGCGGCGGACTCCGAGGCGACGACCCAGCCGCGCTCGAGACGGCCGAGGACCAGCGGGCGGATGCCCTGCGGGTCACGGGCCGCGTAGAGCGTGTGCTCGTCCATGAAGACGAGGGAGAAGGCGCCCCGGACGTCGGGGAGGATCTTCGCGGCGGCCTGCTCGATGGTGAGCGGCTTGCCGTCCTCGTCGACCTGGGCGGCGAGGAGCGCCGTGAGCAGATCGGTGTCGTTGGTGGCGGCGACCCGGGAGGTGCGGCCTTCCTTCTTGGGAAGGTCGGCGACCATCTCGGCGAGCTGCGCCGTGTTCACCAGGTTGCCGTTGTGGCCGAGCGCGATCGAGCCGTGGGCGGTCGCCCGGAACGTCGGCTGCGCGTTCTCCCACACGGAGGCCCCGGTGGTCGAGTAGCGGGCGTGACCGACCGCGATATGACCCTGGAGGGAACCGAGAGAGGTCTCGTCGAAGACCTGGGACACGAGGCCCATGTCCTTGAAGACGAGGATCTGGGAGCCGTTGCTGACCGCGATTCCCGCGGATTCCTGACCCCGATGCTGGAGGGCGTAGAGCCCGAAGTACGTGAGCTTTGCGACCTCTTCACCCGGAGCCCAGACACCGAAGACGCCGCAAGCGTCCTGGGGGCCCTTCTCGCCGGGAAGCAGATCGTGATTGAGTCGACCGTCACCACGTGGCACGCCTCCGAGTGTAGGCGAGGTCGACCACTGGTCCGAATTGGGGAAATCCAAGGGGCCTCCGAGTGGTGTGATCGTACGAACTGATCCATTGACGTGCGTAGATGCCCTTCTCCCTAGGCGGGAACGGGCTCCCGGCCGGCCGGGCGACGGCAAGCGGACGCTCGTACGGCACGGGTGGGGGCCCTGGGGTGTGACGCAGTTCGCACCAGGACGCCCGCTAGCCCTTCGCGGTCGCGGCGAAGCCCTTGCCCTCGGCGTTGACGAGCGACAGTCCGCGGTGGCGCAGCTCGTACGTCGCCGAGCCGCCGAAGACCTCGTACAGCTCGGTCTCCAGGTCCATCTCCGGGCCCGTGCACCTCATGCGGGTGGTGGTGATCTGGCCGAAGGTCACCGTCCGGCCGGAGATCTCGGCCGTGGTGGAGAACCTGTTGCAGCCGAGGCTGCCCCCGACCTTGCCGTCCTTGTCGATGACGAAGTGCGCCTTGCCCTCCGCGCCCTTCGGCACGGAGGTGGCCGTGTCACCGGAGAGGAGGGAGTCGACGGTCCAGGTGGTGCCGTTCAGCGGGGCCGGCGGCTCGGAGGTCAGGGCGAGCGAGGTCGTGCCGTCGGGGGCCGTGAGGGTGAGCCGGTCGCCGGCCAGCTTCGCCTTGAGCTTCCCCGTGAACGCCTTGTGGAAGGCCGTCTCGAAGTCCATGGCGTCGCACGCCATCTCGGTGGTCTCGCCGAGGCCGACCTCCAGGGTGTCGCCCTCGACGGTGACGGTGGCGCCGAAGTGGTTGCAGCCGGAGTTGCCCTTCGCCCGCCCGTTCTTCTCGATCTCGACATAGGTGCCGGCGGGCGCCGGGGTCTTCCTGCCGTCGACGGTCAGACTGTCCACCGCCCAGTGGACGCCGGTGACCGGCAGGTCAGGGGAGACCGTGCCCGCGCCGGGGTCCGACCCGGCCTTCTCGGTGCCGCACGCGGCGAGGACGAGGAGCGAGGCCAGGGCGGCGGTGGCTGCGGTGATGCGCGGCTTCTGCATGCCGGTGGGACGGCCTGGCGGGACGGACGGTTCCGTTCCGTTCCGTTCAGCCCATGACCGGGAGCAGGGCGGCGAGGTCCGCCCGCTCCCCGCTCGCGCTGACCCGCGCCGCGTCCAGCTCCTCCGCCCATCCCGTACGACCGGTCGCCAGCCGGATCCAGGTCAGCGGGTCCGTCTCGACGACGTTGGGCGGGGTGCCGCGGGTGTGCCGGGGGCCCTCCACGCACTGGACGACCGCGAACGGCGGGACCCGTACCTCGACCGCGCCGCCCGGGGCCTTCGCCGCGAGCGCGTCCGCGAGAAGACGGGTGCAGGCGGCCAGGGCCTGACGGTCGTACGGGACGTCCAGGCCGGTCGCCGCGTTCAGGTCGTCGGTGTGGACGACGAGTTCGAGGGTGCGGGTGACCAGGTGGTCACCGAGCCGCATGGTGCCGAAGCGCGTCGGGACGAGGCGCTCGTCCGCGGCGCCGGCGATCGCCTCCTCGAAGCGCTCCACCGTCCGCGCGTACAGGCCGGGCAGGTCGCCCGTGTCGATCGCCCGCGTGTCCTCGTCGATCGTCGCGGCGGCGGTGGCGGTCGCCGAGGGCCAGTCCAGCAGGGCGAGTTCGAGCGTCGCCGGCTCGGGCTCGGAGAGCTTGCGGACGACCGAGCCGAGAACCATCGTCATGTGCGCGGCGAGGTCCCGTACCGTCCACTCCCCCAGCCGGGTCGGCCCGTCGAGCTGCTCCGGGGTGAGCGCGCTCACCGCCTCCCGTACGTTCCCGAACTGGGCGAGCACGGCGGCCCGGATCTTGGCGGAGTCGTAGCTGCGCGTGCGCTTCTTGGCCGGTGGCATGGGGGCGAGGGTAGTCGGAGACTGGAAAGGGAGGGCTTCCAGCACACCTACGCGTACGAGAGGGGTCGGACAGCCATGGCCGAGCACCCTGACAGCGTCGTGGTCCGCCGGGGCTACGAAGCGTTCTCCCAAGGAGACACGGAGACCCTGCGGTCTCTGATGACCTCGGACTGCACCCACCACTCACCGGGATCCAGTCAGATGTCCGGGCACTTCAAAGGCGCGGACAACGTCCTCGCCCACTTCGGGCGTCTCATGGAGCTCACCCACGGCACCTTCCGGGTCGAGATGGAGGGCGTGTACCCGGACGGCCGGGGACACGTCATATCGACCCACAAGTGGCACGGCGACCGCGGCGACCGCGGCATCGAGATGCGCGGCGGTCTCTTCTTCACCATCGTCGGAGGCAAGATCACCGACGTCGACGAGTGCGTCGAGGACATCGACGAGGCGGACGCCTTCTGGGGGCAGGCCGACTGAACGAGGGACGGCCCCCGGTCCGAGGACCGGGGGCCGCCTCACGTACCGACTCGGATCAGGCCAGCAGGCCCGGGATCGTCGCCTCGTGCGCGGTGCGCAGCTCGCTCAGCGCGAGACTGAACTCGCCCTGCACGTCGATCTCCTCACCGTCCACGACACCGATCCGGGTCGCGGGCAGACCCCGCGCGCCGCACATGTCGGTGAAGCGGAGCTCCTCGCTGCGCGGGACGGCCACGACCGCACGGCCGGCCGACTCGCTGAAGAGGAAGGTGAAGGCGTCCAGGCCGTCCGGGACGACCAGGCGCGCGCCCGTGCCGCCGCGCAGGCAGGACTCGACGACCGCCTGGACCAGACCGCCGTCGGACAGGTCGTGCGCCGCGTCGATCATGCCGTCGCGGGAGGCGGAGATCAGGATCTCGCCGAGCAGCTTCTCCCGGTCGAGGTCCACGGCCGGCGGCAGACCGCCGAGGTGCTGGTGGATCACCTCGGACCAGGCCGAGCCGCCGAACTCCTCACGCGTGTCGCCCAGCAGGTAGAGAAGCTGGCCCTCTTCCGCGAAGGCGATCGGCGTACGGCGGTTCACGTCGTCGATCACACCGAGCACGGCCACGACCGGCGTCGGGTGGATGGCGACCTCGCCCGTCTGGTTGTACAGCGAGACATTGCCGCCGGTGACCGGGGTGCCCAGCTGCAGGCAGCCGTCCGCGAGACCACGGGTGGCCTCCGCGAACTGCCACATCACGGCCGGGTCCTCGGGCGAACCGAAGTTCAGGCAGTCCGAGATCGCGAGCGGCTTGGCGCCGGAGGCGGCGACGTTGCGGTACGCCTCCGCCAGCGCGAGCTGCGCGCCCGTGTACGGGTCGAGCTTGGCGTACCGGCCGTTGCCGTCGGTCGCCATGGCCACGCCGAGGTTGGTCTCCGCGTCGATACGGACCATGCCCGCGTCCTCGGGCTGCGCCAGGACGGTGTTGCCCTGCACGAACCGGTCGTACTGGTCCGTGATCCAGGACTTCGACGCCTGGTTCGGGGAGGAGACCAGCTTCAGGACCTGGTCCTTCAGCTCCTCACCGTTCTGCGGCCGCGGCAGCTTGCCGGCGTCGTCGGCCTGGAGCGCGTCCTGCCACTCCGGGCGGGCATACGGCCGGTGGTACGTCGGACCCTCGTGGGCCACGGACCGCGGCGGTACGTCGACGATCTGCTCGCCGTGCCAGAAGATCTCCAGGCGCTCGCCCTCGGTCACCTCACCGATGACGGTGGCGATGACGTCCCACTTCTCGCAGATCTCCAGGAAGCGGTCGACGTGCTCGGGCTCGACGATCGCGCACATGCGCTCCTGCGACTCGCTCATGAGGATCTCCTCGGGCGAGAGGGTCGCGTCGCGCAGGTGGACCCGGTCGAGCTCGACGCGCATACCGCCGGAGCCGGCACTCGCGAGCTCACTCGTCGCGCAGGAGAGGCCGGCGCCACCCAGGTCCTGGATGCCCGCGACCAGCTTCTCCTTGAAGATCTCCAGGGTGCACTCGATGAGGAGCTTCTCCTGGAAGGGGTCGCCGACCTGGACGGCGGGGCGCTTGGTCGGCTTGGTGTCGTCGAAGGTCTCGGACGCGAGGACCGAGACGCCGCCGATGCCGTCGCCGCCGGTACGGGCGCCGTAGAGGATCACCTTGTTGCCGGGGCCGGAGGCCTTGGCCAGGTGGATGTCCTCGTGCTTCATCACGCCGATGCAGCCGGCGTTGACGAGCGGGTTGCCCTGGTAGCACTCGTCGAAGACGACCTCGCCACCGATGTTCGGCAGGCCCAGGCAGTTGCCGTAGCCGCCGATGCCGGCGACGACACCGGGCAGCACGCGCTTGGTGTCGGGGTGGTCGGCCGCGCCGAAGCGCAGCGGGTCGACGACCGCGACCGGGCGGGCGCCCATGGCGAGGATGTCGCGGACGATGCCGCCCACGCCGGTGGCCGCGCCCTGGTAGGGCTCGATGTAGCTCGGGTGGTTGTGCGACTCGACCTTGAAGGTGACCGCGTACCCCTGGCCGACGTCGACGACGCCCGCGTTCTCGCCGATGCCGACGAGCATGGCGTCGTTGGCGGGGGTCTTCTCGCCGAACTGCTTCAGGTGGACCTTGCTGCTCTTGTACGAGCAGTGCTCGGACCACATGACGGAGTACATGGCGAGCTCGGCGCCGGTGGGACGGCGGCCGAGGATCTCGCGGATGCGGGCGTACTCGTCCTCCTTGAGGCCGAGCTCCTTCCAGGGCTGCTCGCTGTCCGGCGTCTCGGTCGCGTGCTTGACCGTGTCCAGAGTCATCAGGCGTTGACCAGCTTCTTGAGGATCGAGGTGAAGAAACCGAGGCCGTCGGTACGGCCCGTACCGATCAGCGGCTCGACGGCGTGCTCGGGGTGCGGCATGAGGCCGACCACGTTGCCCGCGGCGTTGGTGATGCCCGCGATGTCACGGAGGGAGCCGTTGGGGTTCATGTCCAGGTAGCGGAAGGCCACCCGCCCCTCGGCCTCCAGCTCGTCGAGCACGCGCTCGTCGGCGACGTACCGGCCGTCCATGTTCTTGAGCGGGACCTGGATCTCCTGGCCCTGCCCGTAGTCCACGGTCCAGGCGGTGTCCGCGTTCTCCACCCGCAGCTTCTGGTCGCGGCAGATGAAGTGCAGGTGGTTGTTGCGCAGCATCGCGCCCGGCAGCAGATGGGCCTCGGTGAGGATCTGGAAGCCGTTGCAGATACCGAGGACGGGCATGCCCGCCTTCGCCTGCTCGATGATCGTCTCCATCACCGGCGAGAAGCGGGAGATGGCTCCGGCCCGCAGGTAGTCGCCGTAGGAGAAGCCGCCGGCCAGGACCACGGCGTCGACCTGCTTGAGGTCCTTGTCGCGGTGCCAGAGCGAGACGGGCTCGGCGCCCGCCAGGCGGGCTGCGCGCAGCGCGTCCTGGTCGTCCAGCGTTCCGGGGAACGTGACAACGCCGATGCGTGCGGTCACGACTCCACCTTCACGGTGAAGTCTTCGATCACGGTGTTGGCAAGGAAGGTTTCGGCCATCTCATGGATGCGGGCAAGGGCGGCCTCGTCGACCGGTCCCTCCACCTCCAGCTCGAAGCGCTTTCCCTGGCGGACGTCGGCGATTCCGTCGAATCCCAGGCGGGGCAGTGCACGCTGCACCGCCTGGCCCTGGGGGTCGAGGATCTCCGGCTTGAGCATGACGTCGACTACGACGCGTGCCACTGGCACTCCCGGTGGTGTGTTGCGTGGGCGGTTCCCTCAGCGTACCTGCCTCCAAATTCTACGCGGGTAGAAGTCTGGAGGACCCTACAAACGACCCCAAAGATCCTCACGGAAAATTCAAGTGAAATATTGCGCGGCCCATTGCGGTGGGACACGCTGATGCAATTGGCTGGGCTTCACATTGCGACGCCTACCGCTGTACAAAGGAATACAGAGGAAAGCAGCATTGTCCCGGGACAGCCGTAAATCCGGTGTCGCCGCACGTCAGAGGCGTTACCCACGCCACCCATGACACGGCGGACCGCAGGAAAGGACCGATATCCGTGGCTCAGCGTGTGGTGGTCACTCTCTTCGACGACATCGACGGCGGAGAAGCGGCGGAAACGGTTGCGTTCGGCCTGGACGGGAAGATGTACGAGATCGACCTGAATCCCGCCAATGCAAAGAAACTGCGCAAGGCGCTGGCCCCCTACCTCGCGGCCGGCCGGAAGCTGACGGGCAAGGCCGCGGCCGCCCGGGCCGGCGGCACGAGCGCCCCCGTCACTTCGTACAAGCACACGGCCGTGGCCCCCTCCCCGGCGGCCGTCCGCGCCTGGGCGCAGTCCAACAAGATGGACGTGCCCGCCCGCGGCCGCATCCCGAAGCGGGTCTACGAGGCCTTCCGCGAGGCCAGTTGAGGCCGGCCGGGACGGCGGGCTGACTCCCTGCCAGGAACGGAGTTGCACTGCACCCCCACTGATCGGCTAGAGTCTGGATCACGCCGAGGGGCGAGGCCGCAGGGCCGGACCTCACGCAGCGTGCGGGTGTAGTTCAGTAGTAGAACATCCCCCTTCCAGGGGGAAGGCGCAGTGTGCAATTCCTGTCACCCGCTCTGCATCGCATTACCGACCACTCTTGTGGATCAGGTAGAGTGGTGCTCGCACCGCCCAGTGAGAGCTGAGCGGCAGCAATGCGGACGTGGCTCAGTTGGTAGAGCATCACCTTGCCAAGGTGAGGGTCGCGAGTTCGAATCTCGTCGTCCGCTCCAGATCGAAGGCCCCGGTTCTCACGAACCGGGGCCTTCGTCGTGCCCGGCGGGGCGACGAGTCGGCTCTGACATGTGTCATGAGCAGTGATGACAGCACGCGCTGCCGACCGGCCTCCTCCGCCGGGAGGCTGAAGCCACGACCAACGTGATCGAGGCAGCGGACCTACAAGAACAACCTGTTCATCGCCCTCCTGATGCCCCTGCTGATGACCTTCGTGCTGCGGTCCTCGGGCGCGCGGATCGACGAGGGCGAACTGCCCATGGGCGTCGCCGGAGCCACCCTCGTCGGCGGTACCGGGATGGTCCTGATCCTGGTCGTCTCCATGGGCCTGGTCTCGGCCCTGGTGGCCCGGCGCGAGGAACTGGTCCTCAAGCGGCCGCGTACGGGAGAGGCGAGCGACCTGGAGCTCCTCGCCGGCGCCGCGCTCCCCTCCGGGGCCATCGCGCTCGCCCAGTGCGCCGTGCTCACCGCCGGCGGGATCGCCCTGCTCGACCTGCCCGCGCCACGGCGGCCCGAGCTGCTCGTGCTCGGTCTCCTGGCCGGCGTCGCCCTCCTCACCGCCGCCGCCGCGACCACGGTCATCACCCGCAACGTCGAGAGCGCGGGCATCACCACCCTGCCGTTCTTCCTCGTCTCGGCCATGGGCTCCGGGATGCTGGTCCCCACCGACGTGCCTCCGGACGCCGTCGCCGACGTCTGCCGGCTGCTGCTGCTCAGCGGCGTCATGGAATTCGTACGCGCCGGCTGGTTCGGCGTCGGCGAGGCCAGGGCCCTGCACACCGCCGGGCTCAACACGCTGGCCTGGGGAACGATCACGGTGTTTGCTGTCCGACGGTGGTTCCGCTGGGAGCCGCGGCGCCAGAAGAGGGGGGCCGGGCGGGTGTCCAGGCTGACGGGGTGGTGGAGCGGGCGCAGCAGTGCGGCCAAGGTCGAGCTGTACACGCGGTGGACGTTCCACGTCTTCGCGCCGCTGGAGATCATGGCCCTCGGCGGCGTGCCCTTCTCCCGCGACCAGGACAGCCGGCTCGGCGACGGCACCGCCCTGGCCCTGTTCCTGCTGATCTGTGCGCACGCGGTGCTCTCCGCCGTCGTCGCCTCCCGGGCCCTGGACTGGGCCGTCGAGCGGCGCGAACGGCCCGTCCGGCACGCGGCCGCGCTGGGCGGCTTCACCGGGTCCTCCTCGCTGGCCCTGCTCGTCCTGGACGCGGCGGGCGTGACCAAGGACAGCACGGTGACGACGGCCGCCATGATCGGCCTGATCGTCTTCACCCTCGGCACCCTGGTCATGTGCCTGCGCAGGGTGCGGCACATGTCCTACGCCGTGCTCGGCACCGCGATCGGGACGGGGGCCGCGGTCGCCGCCCTCGGGATCGGCGCGGGACCGGCCCTCGGCTCGGCGGTCGCCGTGCTCCTCGGCGGCTCCGGACTGGGCGCCGCCTGCGGATTCTCCTCCTGGCTGCTCAAGGTCGTCCGGGAGCTGGAGCGGTCCAAGGAGCTCCAGGCCCGGCTCGCCGTCGCCGAGGAGCGGCTGCGCTTCGGGCGCGATCTCCACGACGTCATGGGCCGCAACCTCTCGGTGATCGCGCTCAAGAGCGAGCTCGCCGTGCAGCTGGCGCGGCGCGAACGCCCCGAGGCCGTGGACCAGATGATCGAGGTGCAGCGGATCGCGCAGGAGTCCCAGCGGGAGGTACGGGACGTGGTGCGCGGCTACCGGGAGGCGGACTTGCGCGTCGAGCTGGAGGGCGCGCGCGGGGTGCTCGGCGCCGCCGGGATCGACTGCGCGATCGATCCCGTGAAGACCGGGCTGCCCGCCGAACTGCCCGCCGAGGTGCAGTCGGTGCTCGGGTGGGTGGTCCGGGAGACCACGACGAACGTGCTGCGGCACGGGGACGCGCGCCGGTGCGCGATCTCGCTGCGGGAGCAGGACGGTTCGGTGCTGCTGACAGTGCGGAACGACGGTGTACGGGAAGGAGCGGAGATGGGGCGCGGCTCGGGCCTCGAAGGGCTGCGGGAACGGCTCGCGGCGGTGGGCGGGACCCTGGAGGCGGGGCCGGACGAGGGCGGCTCGTTCCGGGTGACGGCGCTCGTACCCGTATCGGCGCCCGATCCCGTACCGGCGCCCGATTCCGTACCGGCGCCCGATCCCGTATCGGCGCCCGCGTCCGTACCCGTACAGCGACGGGCGGCGAGGCCGTGACCGGCACTCCCGTACGCGTCCTGCTCGCCGACGACGAGCATCTGATCCGCGGGGCGCTCGCCGCGCTGCTCGCCCTGGAGGACGATCTCGTGGTCGTCGCCCAGGCCGCCACCGGACCCGAGGCGCTCGCCATGGCCCGCGCCCACCGGCCCGATGTCGCGGTGCTCGATCTGCGGATGCCGGGCCTCGACGGTGTGAGGGTCGCCACATCCCTGCGCGACGAACTGCCCGGCTGCACGACCATGATCGTGACCAGTCACGGCCGCCCCGGACACCTCAAGCGGGCGCTCGCGGCCGGGGTGCGGGGCTTCGTGCCGAAGACCGTCAGCGCCCAGCGGCTGGCGGAGATCATCCGTACTGTGCACGCCGGAAACCGTTACGTGGACCCGGAGTTGGCGGCCGACGCGATCTCCGCCGGGGACTCGCCGCTGACCGCGCGGGAGGCCGAGGTCCTGGAGTTCGCGGCCGACGGCGCGCCGGTCGCGGAGATCGCCGAGCGGGCCTCGCTCTCGCAGGGAACGGTCCGGAACTACCTCTCATCGGCCGCCGCGAAGCTCGGCGCCGAGAACCGTCATACGGCGGTGCGTCTCGCACGGGAGAAAGGTTGGGTATAGTTGGCTCCGCGCTACGGCGCATGCGGACGTGGCTCAGTTGGTAGAGCATCACCTTGCCAAGGTGAGGGTCGCGAGTTCGAATCTCGTCGTCCGCTCCATGAAAGAAGCCCCCGGTCGATCCGACCGGGGGCTTCTTCGTGCGCTACGACCAGGTGTTGCCGGTCAGCAGCTCGTACGCCTCCAGGTACTTCGCCCGGGTCGCGTCCACGATCTCCTGCGGGAGCGCGGGCGGCGGCTCCTCGCTCCTGCGGTCCCAGCCGGAGGCCGGGGAGGTCAGCCAGTCGCGGACGAACTGCTTGTCGTACGAGGGCTGGGCGCGGCCCGGCTGCCACTGGTCGACGGGCCAGAAGCGGGACGAGTCCGGGGTCAGCACCTCGTCGGCGAGGATCAGGGTGTCGCCCTCGAAGCCGAACTCGAACTTGGTGTCGGCGAGGATGATGCCGCGGTCACGGGCGATGTCACGGGCCCGGCCGTACACGGCGAGCGTCGTCTGGCGCAGCAGCGCGGCGGTCTCCGCGCCGACCTGGCGGGCGACCTCCTCGTAGCTCACGTTCTCGTCGTGGTCGCCGACGGCGGCCTTGGTGGCGGGCGTGAAGATCGGCGCGGGCAGCTCGGAGCCGTCGCTGAGGCCCTCGGGGAGCGCGAGACCGCAGACCGTACGGGACTCGTTGTACTCCAGGAGGCCCGAGCCGGTCAGATAGCCGCGGGCCACGCACTCGACCGGCACCATCTGCAGCGACTTGCAGATCAGCGTGCGGCCCTCCCAGTCGGCGGGGGCGCCTGCCGGGACGTCGGTGGAGATGACGTGGTTGGGGACCAGGTCGGAGAGGCGGTCGAACCACCACAGGGAGAGCTTGGTGAGGACCCGGCCCTTGTCGGGGATCTCGGTCGGCAGCACCCAGTCGTACGCGGACATGCGGTCGCTGGCCACCATCACGAGGTCGCCCGCCTCGTTCTGGTAGAGCTCACGCACCTTGCCCGTGTGGAGGTGGGTGAGGCCCGGGACCTGAACAGGCTCGGGCTTTTCTACGAATCCGGACACGGTTCCTCCGCGTAGGTTGATCCAGGGAGCGCTTCGATTCTCTCGCACAGGGACACGGACGCGTCGGCCGGGCCCGCCGACAGGCTGGTCAGTCCCTCATGCTGGTCAGTCCCTCTTGCTGGTCAGTCCCTCTTGCAGATGCGGTCGAGGAGATTCGCGGTGGCGCGCTGGATGCGCGGATCGACATGGCCCGGCCGGTCCAGGGCGGGCGACCAGGCGAAGGTGCCGGAGGCGAAGACCCACGCCCCGGACGGGGCCCGGTAGAGGGAGGTCTCCTGGTGGCGCAGGGCGCCCTCGCCGTCCTGGTAGGGGGAGTGGGCGAGCAGGATGCGGCCCTGGTGCTCGGGGAGCGCGGTGCGCGGGAAGTAGCGGTCGGCCTCGCCCGCGACCAGGCCCGGGATCTCGTCGCCGTCGCCCGCGCCGGTGGCCTCCCAGAGCCAGTGGTCCGCGTTCCGTACGACCAGGGGGTGCGACTCCGGCACCCTTCCCGCGTACTGGATGCCGAGCAGCTGCTGCTCCGGGCGGTCGATCTCGCGCCAGAGTGCGGGCCGGCCGGGGCCGCGCCGCTTGCGGCAGGTGAGGAGGCGGTCGGGGACCCCGGAGGGGGACGGGCCGAGCTCCACCTGCCAGTAGAGGGTGTTGGCGGAGAGGAAGACGAGGGACGTGCCCTGCTCGCGGGCCAGTTCGACGGTCCGGCGCATGGGGACGGACCAGTATTCGTCGTGGCCGGGGAAGACCAGGCCGCGGTAGCGGGTGGGGTCGACGCGGCCCGCGTGCAGGTCGCGGGTCTCGGCGTAGGCCAGGTCGTAGCCGTACCGCTCGGCCCAGCGGATGAAGTCGTAGGCGTGGCCGACGTGGAGGGGCAGGCCCGCGCCCGCGTAGGGGCGGTCGAAGGAGACGGTGATCGCCGCATCCTCCTCGCCGAGAAGACGGCCCTGCTCGTCCCACGCGTGGTAGAGGCTGGCGCCCGTCCGGCCGTCCTCCGGGTAGAGGTTGTACGCCTGCCAGGTCACGTCCGGGAGGACGAGGAGGAGGTCGGCGGGGTGGTTGTCGCGGACGGTGAAGGGGATGTGGGAGCGGTAGCCGTCGGCGGTGGTGAGCACGGCGACGTACGCGCCGATCGACCAGAGGGTGGGGATCTGCAGGCGCCAGGACTGCCACCAGTGGTGGCACGAGACCGTCCGGTCGGCGGTGAGCGGGGCCGGCTGGACGATTCCGGAGAGGCGCGGGCTGGTGGTGATCTTCGTGGCGCCCTCGCCGCCGTAGTGCCCGATCCGGTAGATGTCGACCGAGAACTGCTGCGGCGGGTCCACCGTGATGTGGAAATCGATCGCCTCGCCGGGGGCGACGGCCCCGTTGGACGCGAAGCCCTTGATCTGGCTGCGTACGTCGTCGGCGGTACGGGGGCCGCCGCTGCCGCCGCGGGCCAGGGTCTCGTCGGCGTACCAGGGAACGACCTGTCCCGTGTCGTCGAAGTAGTTCTCCGAACCGCGCAGCCAGGGCAGGGGGCCCTGGCCGAAGGGGTCCGACACGGCGTGGGCGAGCGCGCCCGACTCCCACCGCCTGATCTGCTCCGCCCCCATACTGCGCCCCTCCCTCGACTCCCCCGCGCCGTCTTCCGTCGTGTTGTTGTCACGTGCTGCTGTCAGTGCCGGTCCCCAGCACATCACATAACGCACGCACTCCGTCACCGTTCGTCGCGAATTGACGTGAACGGAAGACGCCCTTCCGGCGGTACGGGGGTACGGCGGTACGGGGGTACGGGGGTACGGGGGTTCAGACGAGGCGCACGGGCTTCTCGGGGCGGACGCCGGTCTCCGTGAGCCAGGCGCGCAGGGGCACGGGGTCGCCGTCCTCGACGAGGGCGAGGACGCGGGCGGTCAGGTCCGTGTTCCGCTCGCCGCCGACGAGGAGTGCCGGGCCGTCGAGCCAGTCGAGGCCGGGAGCGGCGCCGGCGGTGTCGACGGCCGCGCAGCAG
This sequence comes from Streptomyces vilmorinianum, assembly GCF_005517195.1. Taxonomy (NCBI): domain Bacteria; kingdom Bacillati; phylum Actinomycetota; class Actinomycetes; order Kitasatosporales; family Streptomycetaceae; genus Streptomyces; species Streptomyces vilmorinianum. Next base: position 7,456,029 of record NZ_CP040244.1, read on the forward strand.
ACCATCGCCGTCACATGGTCGGCGAGCAGATCGCGCCCGGTGCGGGGCGGCTGCAGCGGGAAGAGCGGCAGCGTGTCCGCGCCGAGGGTGGCCGCGTGCGGCGCGGGGACGGGAGCGGCGGGCTTGGCGGCCTCCTCGCGGGCGACCCGGGCGGTGAGCGCGGCGGCGAGGGTGTCGGCGGCGGGGTGGGGGGCGGACGGCTCGGGGCCGTCGTGCTCGCCAGGGGCGTGGGGGTCCTGGTCGTCCGGGGCGTCGGGGACGTCCTGGTCCTCGGGGACGCCGTCCGGGGCGGGCGCCTCGGGCGGAGCCTGCGGGGCGGTGGTGTCCGGGGCGATGGCCTCCGGGGCGATGGCCTCCGGGGCGATGGCCTCCGGGGCGATGGTGTCCGGGGCGATGGTGTCCGGGGCGATGGCCTGCGGGGCGATGGTGTCCGGGGCGATGGCCTCCGGGGGGCGCGTCGACAGGTGGGACATCACGCGGGTCAGCGTCGGGCCGGTCGGGCCGTCGGCGCTCGCGGAGCCGGTGGGCAGCACGCCCAGATCGTCGAGGACCTGGTGGAGCCGGGCCGCGTCGGAGCGCCACTTCCGGTCCACGACCTCCTCCGGGTACTGGTTCCAGTCCACCGGGGACCAGTCCGGGCCGGACTCCGCGGGGCCGCCGTGGAAGAGACGGGCGGCGAGCAGCGAGGCGGCCTCGTCGACGGCCCCGGGCTCTTCGAGCAGGTCGCAGGCGGGGCGCTCGCCGAGCCGGGAGGCGAAACCCTCGGCGAGGCGGTCACGGCGGGAGAGTTCGGTGAGGGCGGAGACCACGCCCGCGTCCAGGCGCGCGGGCCAGCGGCCCATCCGCCAGGCGGGCAGCGCGACCCGGGTGAGCAGCCGGTCCCAGCCCGCGTAGGCGAGGCCGACCTGCTCCTGGGCGACGATCCGGACCCCGTAATCCACAGCCTGTGCACGCTCGGAGCCGGCCGCGGCGACGCCCCGCTCCATCTCGGCCGCATGCCCGCGGCACAGGCGCAGCAGAACCCGGGCGACCCGCCCGATCGCGTGGGCGCCGAGCCTGCTGACCGGGTCGAGCCCGGCGCGGCGGGGAACGGCGACGGCGGCGTCCAGGCCCTGCACGAAGCGGCGGGCCGCGGCTATGTCGGGCTGTGCCGCCGGAGCCGTACCGGCGACGACGGGGGCGAGGACCGCCCGCAGCTCGCCCACGCGCATCCACCACAGGAAGGGCGAGCCGATCACGAGGACGGGCGCGTCGGCGGAGCGGCGCAGCCCCTGCGTCGTGCCGTGCGCCGGATGCGTACGGTCCTCCAGCCAGCTGTCGCAGTCCGGCGTCAGGGCTATCGCGGAGGGCGCCGGGACACCCAGCCGGTCGGCCAGGTCCCGGACCAGCCGGTACAGATCGGGGGCCGCGGTCTCGGAGAGCTCCACGGTCGGGGTGACGGCGGGCCGGGCGCGCGCGACGACCAGCGCGACGGCGGCCGTGGCGAGCAGGACGACCAGCGCGAGCGCGGTGGTCACCCAGCGGGCGGCGTCCCAGCCGGCACCCGTGAACCGGCCGGTGCCCCCGCCCGCGTAGAGGATCACGGCCGCGGCCGCGGGGAGCAGCGCGAGGCCCAGCGCCCTGCCGCGGACACGGAGCACGGCGAGGGCCCGGGTGCGCGCGGCGCGCGCACCCATCTCCTCGCCGACAACGGAACCGGTACCGGACACGCCGTACATCACCCCCTCCTGCCCTCGTCGGGACTGCCTGTGGCGGTGTTGCTCACTCCCCCACTGTGGCACCCGCCACTGACATCGCAATGCCGGTGGGCCAAGTGCCGGAACGCCTTCGCCGCACCCTAGTTGGGGGTTCGGCGGGCGTCATCCGGATGGCCCAGCCCTCACTCGATGGAATGGCTTTGGGTAAAGGTGATGACGGTCCGGGGCGGTTAGGGGTTCACTCCCCCGCGGCCTTGCGCGCGATGTCCGTACGGTGCTGGGAGCCGTCCAGACGGATGCGGCCGACCGCCTTGTACGCCCGCTCGCGGGCCTGCGCCAGGTCTTCCCCGGTCGCGGTGACCGACAGGACGCGGCCGCCGGCGCTCACGATCGCGTCGCCGTCCCGCTTGGTGCCGGCGTGCAGCACGTACGCGTGCGGGGCGTTCTGCGCCGCGACCTCGTCGAGGCCCTCGATCGGGTCACCCGTACGCGGCGTCCCGGGGTAGTTGTGCGAGGCGACGACCACGGTCACGGCCGCGTCCTCGCGCCAGTTGAGCGGCGGCTCGTTGTCGAGCGTGCCGTTGGCGGCGTTCAGCAGGACGCTCGCCAGCGGGGTGCGGAGCCGGGCGAGCACGACCTGGGTCTCCGGGTCGCCGAAACGGGCGTTGAACTCGATGACCCGTACACCGCGGCTGGTGATCGCCAGACCCGCGTACAGCAGCCCGGAGAAGGGGGTGCCGCGGCGGCGCAGCTCGTCGACGGTGGGCTGCAGGACGGTGTCCATGACCTCGTCGACCAGCTTGGGGTCGGCCCAGGGCAGCGGCGAGTAGGCGCCCATGCCGCCGGTGTTCGGGCCCTCGTCGCCGTCGAGCGCGCGCTTGAAGTCCTGCGCGGGCTGGAGGGGAAGGACGGTGACGCCGTCGGTGATCGCGAAGAGGGAGACCTCGGGGCCGTCCAGGTACTCCTCGATGACGACGCGGCCGCAGGCGAGCGCGTGCGCCCGGGCCTCGGCCAGGTCGGAGGTGACCACGACGCCCTTGCCGGCAGCGAGACCGTCGTCCTTGACGACGTACGGAGCGCCGAAGGCGTCGAGCGCCTCGTCGATCTCCTCCGCGGTGGTGCAGACGTAGCTGCGGGCGGTCGGGACGTTGGCCCCGGCCATGACGTCCTTGGCGAACGCCTTGGAGCCCTCCAGCTGCGCCGCCTGCTCGGACGGGCCGAAGCAGGGGATGCCGGCCGCGCGGACGGCGTCGGCGACACCGGCGACGAGCGGGGCCTCCGGGCCGACGACGACCAGATCGGCCTCCAGGCTTGTGGCCAGGCCGGCGACGGCGGCGCCGTCCAGCTGGTCGACGGGGTGCAGCTCGGCGACCTCCGCGATTCCGGCGTTGCCGGGCGCGCAGTGCAGAGCGGTGACGTCGGGATCGAGGGAGAGAGAGCGGCACAGGGCGTGTTCGCGGGCGCCGCCGCCGATGACGAGGACCTTCACGCCAGCCAGGGTAGCCCGGGGGCGGCCGTGGTCTTTGTGCGGGCCACCGAGCGAGACGGCCCTACTCGTTCGTGTATTCCTCCACAACCGTGGCTCCGAGCTCGCGCACGATCAGTTCGTGGCCGGAGAGGGCGGAGTCGACGAGGTCGGGATCGTCCTCCTCCGGCACGTCGTCCTCGGGCGCGACGGGCCGGCGCTGCGGCGGTGCCTCCACGGGAGCGGGGGCGGCAGCCGAGGCCTGCGGGCGGGGCGTGGGCGGCGCCTGTGCCGGGGTGGGCGCGGGGGCCTGAGCGGGCGGCGGGGCCTGCTGGAAGGACGGGGCGGGCGCGGACGCGGCCGGGCGGCCGCCGAAGTTGGCCGCGGCGGGCGGCGGTGTGGCACCGCCCGAGGGGTCGATGATCGCCTCGATCTTCCACTGCACGTTGAACTGCTCGGCGAGCGCCTGGCGCAGGACGTCCTCGCTGCCGCTGCTCGCGAAGTTGTCGCGGGCGCCGGCGTTGAGGAAGCCGAGCTGGAGGGTGGTGCCGTCGAACCCGGCGACCTGGGCGTTCTGGCTCAGCAGGATCCAGGTGAAGCGGCGGCGGTTCTTGACCGCTTCGAGGATCGACGGCCACATGTTCCGCACCTGGGCGGCGCCCTGGGCCATGTCGCCGGCGGGCGCGACCGGGGCGGGCTGCGCGGGAGCGGCCTGGGCGGGAGCGGGGGCTTGCGGCGCCGGAGCGGCGGGGGCCGAAGCGCCCGGCCAGGCGCCGGGGGCGGGGGCACCGGGTGTGGCGGCCCCGGGCCAGGCGCCCGGGCGGGGGCCTTCGGCGGCCGGAGTCGGCTGCGCGGGGGCGGGTGCTGGGGCAGGAGTCGGGGTGGGCTGGACCGGCGCGGGCGGGGGCGGAGGCGGCGCCATCGGCGTGTGAGCCTCGGGACCGGGCACGTACCCCATCGCGGGCGCCGGCGAACCGGTGGTGAAGACGGGCGCGGGCGCGGCGGCGGCGCCGCGCTCCAGCCGGTCGATCCGGGCCTGGAGCGACCGCTCGTCGTCGAAGGCGGCGGGCAGCAGCACGCGCGCGCAGATCAGCTCCAGCTGCAGCCGCGGCGAGGTGGCCCCGCGCATCTCGGTGAGCCCGCTGTTCACGAGGTCGGCGGCCCGGCTGAGCTCGGCGGCGCCGAAGACCGAGGCCTGCGCCTGCATGCGCTCGACGACATCGACCGGGGCGTCGATGAGCCCCTTCTCGGCCGCGTCCGGCACGGCGGCGAGGATCACCAGATCCCGCAGGCGCTCGAGCAGGTCGGCGACGAACCGCCGGGGGTCGTTGCCGCCCTCGATGACCCGGTCCACGACCTCGAACGCGGCCGCGCCGTCCCCGGCGGCGAAGGCGTCCACCACGGAGTCGAGCAGGGACCCGTCCGTGTATCCGAGAAGAGACGTCGCCATGGCGTATGTCACACCGTCTTCGGCGGCGCCGGCCAGCAGCTGGTCCATGACGGACATCGAGTCACGCACGGACCCGGCACCGGCGCGCACGACGAGTGGCAGCACCCCGTCCTCGACGGGAATGCCCTCACGCCCGCAGACCTCGCCCAGATACTCCCGCAGGGTCCCGGGCGGCACGAGCCGGAAGGGGTAGTGATGCGTCCTCGACCGAATGGTCCCGATGACCTTCTCGGGCTCGGTGGTGGCGAAGATGAACTTGAGATGCTCCGGCGGCTCCTCGACCACCTTCAGCAGGGCGTTGAAGCCCGCCGAGGTGACCATGTGCGCCTCGTCGATGATGTAGATCTTGTACCGGCTCGACGCGGGCCCGAAGAACGCCTTCTCCCGCAGGTCACGGGCATCGTCCACACCACCGTGCGAAGCGGCGTCGATCTCGATGACGTCGATCGACCCCGGCCCGTTCCGCGCCAGGTCACGGCAGGACTGGCACTCCCCGCAGGGGGTGGGAGTGGGACCCTGCTCACAGTTCAGACAGCGCGCGAGGATGCGCGCACTGGTCGTCTTGCCGCATCCACGGGGCCCGCTGAACAGGTACGCGTGATTGACCCGGTTGTTCCGCAGGGCCTGCTGCAACGGGTCGGTGACATGCTCCTGCCCGATGACCTCGGCGAAGGACTCAGGGCGATAGCGGCGGTACAGCGCGAGAGACGACACGTATACGAGGTTATAGGCGCCCACCGACAACCCGGGCACTCCCGGGAACGCAAGCGCCCCCCACGCACCCGCCAGAGCCGACCTACCCTTGCTGCCTTCCGGCCCTGGGGGAGTTCAGTCAGATAGCGCCACGTGAGGGGCTCCGCCAAGGGTACCCGATCCCAGGGGCCCCACGTGCCCCCGATCGACCTCGGACCGACCTCCGGGATCGCTCCCGGGGATCAGGTTCGCGAGCACTCCTCAACGTCTTGTATTGTTTGCGGCGGAGGATTCGCCTAGAGGCCTAGGGCGCACGCTTGGAAAGCGTGTTGGGGGCAACCCCTCACGAGTTCGAATCTCGTATCCTCCGCAGCCGCCTGAACAGGCGAAACGAGAAGCCGAGCCGCAATCTGCGGCTCGGCTTCTCGTCATGCTCCGGTTGCATTTCCGGTTGCGTTCACATGCACCTAATTCGGGTGTCTCGGGTAACTGGGTAGCCCCACTCCCGCCGCCTCGCGGATGCCGGCGCCCACCAACGGGGGAGTCCTGCCCCGTACGGCATCTGCGGATCACAGGGGTACGACATCCTTGAAACCCCGCGGCGGGTCTCCCCGCTGCCATGGTCCTGATCCCGCGAGGTGTCCCGGCATGAAGTCCCGATCGACGCTGGCGACTTGGCTGGACGGCCTTGACGGCTGTCGCCTGGCACGCGTGCTCGAGACGCGGAGGGACGCCGCGTCCCCTCCGGAGCCGCGATCGGTGGGGGAACTGGCCGACCGTCTTCAGCGCCCGGGATCGGTGGCGCTTGCCCTGCCGCAGCTCGCCCTGCCTCATCTCCAGGTCGCCGAAGCGCTGGCGGCGCTGGGTGCGCCCGCGTCGCGCGATGCCCTGGCGGAGCTGCTGGAAGCGGCGGACGGTGAAGCCGCCCGCGAGCTGGACGCCGCACTGGAGGCTCTCGCCGATCATGCTCTGGTCTGGCCTGACGGCGCAGGGAAGCTCCGCATGGCCGGACCGCTCCGGCAGGCGTGGGACGCACCACTGGGCCTGGATGCCCCGCTGGAGGAACTGCTCACGGGCACGACCTCCGACGAGCTACGCGGCATGCTGGCGGCACTGGGCGTCAAACCGCCGGGCAGCAAGGCGCAGCGGCTGGCCGCGCTCATGGAACACCACGGCGACCCGGAGCGGATCCTCTCCGTGGTCGCCACTGCCCCTGCGGCGACCCGGAAGCTGCTGGAAGGCCGAGCGGGGGCCGGGCCCGCGAGGCCCGCGCGGTTCATCATGTTCGGGAGTCCGGGCCCCGATCTCGAACCGGGCGCTCGATGGGCACTGGAGCGGGGACTCCTGGTCCAGGACCGCCACCGCTACGGCCCGGCCCGTATGCCCGCCGAGGTGGCACTCGCGCTGCGCGGGCCCGGCTGGCACGCCCCGTTCCAAGCCGTCCCGCCTTCCGTGGGGTTGGCGCCCGTCACACCGAGGGAGGTCGACCGCGAGGCGTCGGCCGTCGCCTCGGCGTTCGCCGCCGGCGCTGCCTCGGTCCTGTCGGCCTGCTCGGCAACCGCGCCGGCCCGGCTGAAGTCCGGCGGGATCGGTGCGCGTGAACTGGCACGGATCGGCAAGGCCGCCCAGGCCGACGACACCGTCGTACGCCTCACCCTGGAGACCGCGTACGCCGCCGGGCTGCTGGCCCGGGACTGCGATCGAGTGGCCCCCACCGAGGCATACGACGCCTGGGCGGCACAGGAACCCCCGGAGCAGTTCGCCGTACTGCTCCAGGCATGGTGGAACCTGCCGCTCACCCCCACCCAGGCCCGCGACGAGGACAACAAGGCTCTCCCGGCACTCGGCGGCGCACCGCCCTGCAACGGCTGCGTGCAGGCCCGCCACGGTCTGCTGGCCTCAGCCGCGCGGCTCCCGACAGGGCAGGGCGTGCGGGTCGCGTCGGATCTGGGGCCGCTGGTCGCCTGGCACCGCCCCCTCGCCGACTCGTCGCCGGACGGAACGCCGTTCGCCACCGTGATCCAGGAGGCCGAACTCCTCGGCGTACTCGCACGCGGTGCTCTGTCCGCCTTCGGCATCCACCTGTGGACCGGCGACGCGGAGAGGCTGGGCATCGAATGCCGTCGGCTGCTGCCCTCGGCCGCCGCGACGGCCCGGATCGGCGCCGACCTCACCGCCGTCGTCACCGGCACCCCGTCCGCGCGGCTGGCCTCGCTCCTGGACTCCGTCGCCGACCGGGAGACCAACGGCACGGCATCGGTGTGGCGGTTCAGCCCCGGCAGCGTCCGCCGGGCCCTGGACGCCGGCCGTACCCCCGAGGACATCACGGCCGACCTGGCCGCCGTCGCCGCCGAGCCGCTGCCACAGCCGCTGTCGTACCTGATCACCGACACCGCACGAAGCCACGGGCGCGTGCGCATCGCCCCCGCCGCCTGCGTCCTCCACGGCGACGAGCCCGCGCTCCTGGCCGAACTCGCCGCCCACCGCAAGCTCGCCAAGCTTGGGCTGCGCCAGTTGGCACCGACGGTGCTGATCAGCCGCAGCCCGCTCGACGCGACCCTCGCCGCTCTTCGGGCCGAGGGATACGCCCCCGTCGCCGAGACCGACGAGGGAACGGTACGCATCGAGAAGACCCGGCCTCGGCGGGCCGCCGCTTGCGTTCCGGCTCCGCGCGGCTCCAGGGCGAGGGGCGGCGGCCGGACCGCTGCCCCGAGCATGGCAAAGGGATCCGCCGCCTTCGACCCGAGCGCGTTGGCGACCCGGCTGCTGGCCGCCCCGGCAACGGCTCCCGAACCAGCACCGTTCGAGGGCGGAGTGCCCTTCGCCACAGACACCGAGGAGATCGTCGCAGGGTGGGCGAAGCGCCTGCCGTACACCGACGTCCGCCAGCTCGCCCACGCCATCGACGCAGCTCATGCCATCGCCGTGGAGTACGTCGCCGCCTCCGGCAACCGCACGGTGCGCACCCTCAGCCGCCTCGAACTCGACCCGCCCTACCTCGAAGCCTGGTGCCACCTGCGAGAAGACGAACGCGTCTTCACCCTCTCCCGCATCCACGGCGTCATGCCGACGTGAATCCATGACATCGATGAACCATGAGAGATATACTTGTTTCCACAGTTGATATACGGGAGGTGCACATGAGCCGGACAGTGATCGACCTCGATGACGAGCTGGTGGCAGACGTAGCCAAAGCCCTGGGCACCAGTACCAAGAAGGAGACGGTCAACACAGCCTTGCGCGAGGTACTGGAGAACAGGCGGCGGGCGCTGGCCCTGACCCGCCTGCGCGCCGCGGCCGACGAAGGCGCGTTCGATCTGACGCTCTTCGAGGACAAGCGGAACTACCGACGGTGAATGCCGCGCTCTACCTGATCGACACCAGCGCCCTCGCCCGATTCATGCGGGGCGACGCGGAGCAGTACGGCTGGGACCAGGCAGCAGCAGCCGGCCTCATCGCCACGTGCCCCATCACGGAGCTGGAGTTCTTCTACAGCGCCCGATCGGCCGCCGACCGGGCACGCGGCATCGAGGACATACGGCTGATCTTCGGCTGGGTCCCGGTCGACGACCGCGCCTACGACCGCGCCTGGCAGGTCCAGGAAGCCCTCACCAAACAGGGCAAGCACCGCAGCGCCGGTGCGGTGGATCTCGTCGTCGCCGCGACCGCCGAGTTGCAGGGACTGACACTCCTGCACTGCGACCACGACTTCGAGTGCATCGCCGCAGTAACCGGCCAACCCCTCCAGTGGTACGGCCCCGAGGGGCGTAAGTAGTCGAACGGTGGTTGCAGTTCTGGTTGCATTCGCCCCCGTCCGGGGCCGTCCGCCAGGTAGCGCCCCAGTCACTCCACCCGAGGTCAGGACAAGTACGACCCCAGCCGGACCCCCGTACGAACATTTGGAAAGCGTGTTGGGGGCAACCCCTCACGAGTTCGAATCTCGTATCCTCCGCCAGTGCCTCACCGGGCACGATGTCGAAGGGCCCCGCTGCTTGCAGCGGGGCCCTTCTTCGTTGTCCGTCTCAGTTTCCGTCTCACCTGCCCTCGGGCAGGCCCCAGAGAGCCTCGCCGGCCTGATCGGCGGTCTTCTTCAGCAGGGCCCCCGTCAGGGGGCCGCCGGCAGGCGAGGCGAACCACGTACCTCTTGTACGGTGCCTGCCAAGGGGGCCGCCATGCATGATCAGGACTGGGACGACGACAGCGCATACAGGTCGGCGGTGAGACGCACGCGGATCACGATGGCAATCGCGTTGATCGTGACCCTGTTGGTGGTCGGGATCGTAGCCGCCGCCGCCTTCGGCGTATCGCTGTTCCTGGACCTCGCTGAGGCTCTCAGTCGGTAGCCGTGCCCGCGGGGGTACGCCCTCCCGCTTTCCTCAAGTGGTGATCGCTCGACCCGCCGCTGCAGGCGGGCGCAGGCCACCAGTGCGCTGCCGTCTTCGGTGAGGTAGAGCAGGAAGGTCCATTTCCGATCAGCAGAATGGATCAGCCCTCCGCGCACCGGCCGGCCATGCTCGCGGAGGAGCCGCACCATTCGTTCCAGCCCAAGAGGCTCCACTCCGTGCAGCCGCATGCGCTGAAGTCGGCGTGCAAAGACCCCGGCATGCTGCCCTACGGGATGCGTCGTATCCGCCATGCTGTAGGTGGCGCCGCTGCGGATGGCGGCCAGAGCACCCGCGGACACCTCGTCGTGTGCGGATCTCGGCCCTGGGCTCGCCGTCACGGCCCTGGGTGCCGGCACGCTGGCCACCGCCCCGGCCGCCTTCGCGGCCGGTTCGGTCTCCGTCTCGGGTTCGGCCTCGGGTTCGGCCTCGGGTTTGGCCTCGGGTTCGGCCTCGGCCGAGCAGGCCGCGGCCCTTCCCGGCTTCCCCGAAGGCTCGAATCTCGCGGGCGTGGGCACCACGGGTTTCCTCACCCACTCCTTCGAGAACGCGACCAGGAACCTGCTCTGGACGCCGTACGACGGTGGCGCCCCCACCCGGCTCCACCCGCCCGAGGACGGTGGTTTCACCATGGCGGGCACCGACGTGGTCGTCCTCGGCGACGCCAACTTCATCTCCGAGATGCGCTCCCTCACCCTGCGGAACATGGCCGACCCGTCCGCCCCGGGCGTGGACATCGACCTCGGCGCGCTCGGCGCGAACTACGTGGCCGTGGTGAGCCCGACCAGCGTGCTCGCGCAGGTGACGAAGGACGACGGTACGGCGGAACTGCACGTCGTGAGCAAGGACGGCGCCACGACGACCAGCCGCAAGGTGTCGGGGCTGCCCGCGGACGCCACCGACTTCTTCACCAGCACGCCGGTTCAGGGCGGCGTCGCCTTCGTCGGCTACGAGACGGGCCCGGCGGCCGCGCGGACCGGCGGCCGGGCCGTGATCGACGTGGCCAACGGGACCGTGTCCGAGACGTACGCCTCCGCCGAGTCCGGGTACGGCTTCAGCAACCTGATGTCCTCCGGTTCGCACGTGGCCTGGCTCGAGTGGAAGTCCGGCACCGGACTGTTCGTCACGTCCGTCGACCGCACGACGCGCGAGGCGAAGCAGACCGTCCTGGGCACCCGGGACAGCGAGTGGTACACCGAGATCGTGGGCGGCTGGCTGGTGTACGGCAACCCCTCGACGCCCGTCCGGGCCATCTCCCTGACCAGCGGCGAGACCCGTGACCTCGCCGACCAGGCGTCCGGCTCGGCGGCCGCGAACGACGGCAGCGCGGTGGTGAACGGCAGCCGGGCCGCCGACGGCGACGGGCTGTTCCGGATCGCGGCGGCGGCGGAGGACGGCACCCCGACGGTCACCAAGGTGGCGGAAACGGGCCAGATGGCGGTCGGCCTGGAGATCGAGCAGGTCCACGTCCCCGACGTGGCGGAACTCGACAAGACCGGCGGCAAGGTGACGCTGGGGTGGACGCTGTCGCGCCCCGAGGCCTACCTGGACCTCACGCTCACGCACACCGACACGGGCAAGGAGTTCCGCACGCGCGTGAACGCCCCGGCCCCCGGCACCCTCTTCAGCTACACCTGGGACGGCGTCAGCGGCGGGGTCGACGCGACGAACGGCAGGTACGCGGTGGAGGCCGAGGCGACGCCGCTCGACGGCATCGGCGAGCCCGCCTACCAGGGCTGGCTCATGACGGTCGTCCGCACGAGCAACCCGCACGACTACACCGACACCGGCTCCACCGACGTCCTCGCCCGGGACGCCTCCGGCGTGCTGTGGCGCGACGACCTGCTGGACCGGCCGGTGAACGGCCAGGTCAAGCCCGCCCAGCGCACCCGGATCGGCGCGGGCTGGCAGACGTACAAGCAGATCGAGGCCGTCGGCAACATCGCGGGCGACGAGGTCGGCGACCTCGTCGGCCTCGACGGCTCCGGCTACCTCTGGCACTACCTCGGCAAGGGCGACGGCACCTTCGCGCCCCGCGCCCGCGTCGGCGGCGGCTGGGGCATCTACGACAAGCTCACCGGCGGCTCGGACCTCGACGGCGACGGCCGCGCCGACCTCCTCGCCACGGACACCGCAGGCGTGCTGTGGTTCTACAAGGGCACGGGCTCCGCCACCGCCCCCTTCGCGCCGCGCGTGAAGACCGGTTGGGGCTGGGGCATCTACAACCAGATCACCGCCGCCGGGAACATCGCCGGTACCGCCGCCGGGGACCTGGTCGCCCGCGACAAGGACGGCGTCCTCTGGCTGTACCAGGGCAACGGCGGCGGCACCTTCTCCACCCGCGTGCGGATCGGCGCCGGCTGGGGTGTCTTCTCGCAGCTCGTCGGCGCCGGTGACCTCGACAACGACGGGCGCCCGGACCTGATCGCGTACGGGGCGGGCGGCACGTACGTCTACCGCTCGACGGGCTCCACCACCGCCCCTTTCAGCCGTCAGTCGACGTCGCTGTACGCGGGCGAGGGCTCCACGTTCAACCACATCGCCTGAACAAGGCTGAGCGGCGGCCCCGGACAGGCCTCTGACTCTCCGCCAGTGACCTGTCGGGACCGTGAAGGCCCCGACCGGGAAACCGGCCGGGGCCTTCTGCTTGTCCCCTCGGTTGTGCGGCAGGGGCCATAGGATCGCCGTGGCTGCCGACGTCGGGGAGGGTCAGTGCAGGGGACACGGGTTGGTGACCGCTATCGGCTGATCGATCTCGTCGGCACAGGCGGCATGGGCCAGGTGTGGCGCGCGTACGACGAGCGATTGGGCCGGGAGGTCGCGGTCAAGACGCTGACGGCCGGCGAGTACGGCGGCCCGGACCCCGGCGCCATGGCGCGGTTCGAGCGCGAGGCCCGCGTTGTCGCGCGCCTCGACAGCGAGCATGTCGTGACGCTGCACGACATCGGCGCGGCCGAGGTGGACGGGCGTTCTCTGCTCTTCATCGTCATGGAACTGCTCGGCGGGCAGCCCCTCGACCACATCATCCAGCAGGGGCCACCGTCCCCCCATGATGTGGCCTCATGGGGCAGCCAGGTGTGCGACGGGCTTGCGACGGCGCACGCGGCGGGGGTGCTGCATCGCGACATCAAGCCGGCCAACATCATGGTCACGTCGCGCGGTGTCGCGAAGATCTTGGACTTCGGCATCGCCGCGTTCCTGGACAACGCGTCTCCCCACACGACCCTGACGGCGGCGGGAACAGTGCTGGGAACGCCCGCCTACATGTCACCGGAACAGGCCCAGGCTGTTCCGGCCGACCACCGGAGCGACCTCTACTCCCTCGGCTGTGTGTTGTACGCGCTCGTCACCGGTCAGCCCCCGTTCGCAGCCGGCAGCGGGGTCGCGCTGCTCGTCAAGCACGTCACCGAGGTTCCTGTCCCCCCGAGTCGACGTCGGCCGGATCTCCCGGGCGGGTGGGACGAACTGATTCTCGCGCTTCTGGAGAAGCACCCTTCGCATCGGCCGCAGAGCGCGGTGGAGGTACGAGATCGCCTGCGCGGCATGGGCACCTCCCACCCAGGGCTGTTCGCCGCGCCCGACGGGGACAAGGACGCGGACGAGGGCGCGGACGAGGACGCGGACGAGGACGCGGACGAGGGCGCGGACGAGGACGCGGACGAGGACGACGTCGACGACCTCGATCTGCTCTGCCGGGCCGCCGAGCTGGTCGTCTCGACCCAGTTCGGCTCCACCTCGATGGTCCAGCGCAAGCTGCGCGTCGGCTTCGCGAAGGCCGGCCGGCTGATGGAGCTGATGGAGGCTCGGAGCATCGTCGGGCCCGGCGAGGGATCCAGGTCACGGGACGTACTCGTCAGGCCGGACGAGCTGGACGGGGTGCTCGCCGTCATCCGCGGGGAGTCCGGACGGTGAGGTGAGGCCCCAGCCCCGCCGACCTCTCGGTGGCACCCCCTCTCGGTGGAGCTCCCTCTCGGTGGAGCTCCCTCTCGGTGGCACCCCCTGCCGGGGCTAGTGCCCGGCGTCGGACCAGTTGGACAGGAGCCTGGACAGGATCGTCAGGGCCTGTGCGGAGGCCTTGCAGGTCGCGTCGTGGCGCTTCGCCGCCTTCCCCTGCACGTTCGTGGTTCCTTCCAGGGGCATTGGTCGGAGCATCCCCTGCAGACGCGAAGGCCGCGGTCCTCCATGAGATCGGCCGGCACGCCGGCCTCTTCGGGTGCCGGCCGACGCGGCGCCGTCGGCGCAGGCCGGAAGCCATGCGCGCCCGGCCCCTGGACTGCTCCGGCTGCATCCGCATGGTGCTGGGCTACCGCGGCGCGCGCTACCCGCTGATGTCCTCCGACACGTCCGGCGACGGCCTGCCTCGCACCGCCAACGGCATGGCGCGTTCCCGGCAGGGCGTGAACGTCCTGCCGCTGACCGGCATCTCGGCACAGGGCCGCCCGACCGCCATCGAACAGCTGCAGCCAGCGCCTGTGACGCACCGGATCAGCCTCCTCGCCCGGCGGTCGTTCGCGTTGGGCGAGGAGGCCGGTCAATGGTCCGGGGCGTCAGTGGTCCGGGGCGAGGAGTCCGGGGCGAGGAGTCCGGGGAGGTCCGCGCGGGAGCTGACGCCGAGCTTGGGGAAGGCGCGGTAGAGGTGGTGGCCGACCGTGCGGGGGCTCAGGAAGAGCCGGGCGGCGATCTCACGGTTGGTGACACCGGTGGCCGCCAGCCGTACGACCTCCCGCTCCTGCGGGCTGAGCCGGGCGAGCAGCCCGCTCGCGTCCCCGTCCTGGTCGACCGTCTCGCCCGTGGCCTTCAGTTCGGTACGGGCCCGGTGCGCCCACGGCTCGGCGCCGAGCTCCTCGAACGCCTCCAGTGCGTTACGGAGATGGCGGCGGGCGTCGGTCCGGCGGCGGGCGCGGCGCAGCCACTCGCCGTACAGCAGCTCGGTACGGGCCCGTTCGAACGGCTGGGTGGAGCCCTCGTCGTGGAGGCTCAGGGCCGCGGTGAAGTGCCCTTCGACCTCCCCGGTCCCTTCCGCCTCCGTGGTCCCCTGACCCTCTTGAGCCCCCTGGGTCCCATGGGCCCCCTCGGCCGCACCCGTCAGCGCCCGGCAGCGCCGGGCCAGGGCGGCGGCCGCGGGGCCGCGCGCCGCCCGCGCCCATTCGTCGAGCCGGGCCACCGGCTCCTCCGCCAGGTCCCGGCGTCCGGCGCGTACCGCCGCCTCCACGAGATCGGGCAGGACGAAGACCGACAGCGCCGGGTGGCTCAGCCGGGCGTTCGCCGCCTCCAGGTGTTCCAGCGCGCTCTCCGCCTGCCCGAGGCCGAGGTCGAGCAGGCCGAGGGCCCACTGCGCGTGGGCGGCGGCCAGCTCGATGCCGTGAGCGTGGGCGTGGTGCAGGGCGGCCTCGCCCAGGTCGCGGCACCGTTCCTGGTCCCCCTGGACGGCGGCCAGCGTGGCCAGGGTGGCCCGCAGGTAGGTCGCCCGGTGGTCGCGGCCGAACTGCTCGGCGATCGTCAGCCCCTCCGTGGCGGCGGCGCCGGCGTCCTCGTACCGCCCGAGGGCAAGCTGGGCCTGGGCGAGGAGGTGCAGAATGCCGGGCAGCCAGCCGACGGCGTCCTGGGCCCGGCAGTCCCGTACGCCCGCGATGGCGGTCTCGAGGACGGCGCCGTGGTCGGCGAGGAGCTGGTGGTGGGTGGCGGCCAGGACGCCTGCCGCGAATCCTGCTTCCTCGATGGGCGGTTGCGGATGCGGCTGCGGCTGCGGCTCCCGTCGCGGCCGCGGCCGGGCCGGGCGATCCGTACCGGCGTCCGCCAGGGAGCCGGTCAGGGCTCTCATCGTCGCGTAAGCGGACGTGTCGGACGACGAGGCGGGGAGGCGGGCGGCGACCTCGGCCATGAGCTCCCGGTCGCCCGAGGCGCGCACCGTGTGGACGGCCTCGGCCAGTACCGGTACGAGATCGGCGGGGTCGTCGATCCGGTCCGCGCACTCGAGCAGGATGCGGGTGGCCTGGCGCGGTGAACCGCGGTCCAGCTCGACGATCGCCCGGACCCGGGCGAAACCGGCGAGCGTCACCGGGTCCAGGGCAAGGGCGTTGATCCGGTCAGCGAGGGCCGCGGCGCGTTGGAACTGCCCGGCCTCCGCGGAGGTGATCGCCGCGGCCGCGAGGAACCGGGCGCGCCGGGCCGGGTCCGCGGTGAGCTGGGCGGCGCGTTCGTAGGCGGCCGAGGCCGAGGCCGTACCCTGCCGGCCGCCGGCCCGCCGGGCGACACCGGCCATCTCGTCGGCGACGTGTTCGTCGATGCCGGTCGTGGCGGCGGCCAGGTGCCACGCCCGCCGGTCGGCGTGCTGGTCGGCGTGCTGGTCGGCGGTCGCGTCGGCCTGCCGGTCGGTGTGGTGGTCGGCGTCCTGGTCGGCGGTCGCGTCGGTGTGGTGGTCGGCGCCCTGGTCGGCGGTCGCGTCGGTGTGGTGGTCGGCAGTGTGGTGGTCGCCGTTCCCGTCGGCGTCCAGCGCGTCGGCGAGCGCGCGGTGGGCGGCGAAGCGCCGCGCCAGGGAGGCGTCCTGGTAGGTGGCGGACCTGATCAGCGGGTGGCGGAAGGACAGGGTGTTCTCGGTGAGCCGGACGAGGGTCGCGCGTTCGGCCGGCTCCAGGTCCTCGAGCACAGCCCCGCAGCGGGCCGCCGCCCGCAGGACCAGACCGAGGTCTCCCGTGTCGTCGGCGGCGGCCACCAGCAGCATCGCGCGCGTGGCGTCCGGCAGACGGCCGATCTGCTCCTGAAAGGCCTCCTGGATCCGGCTGGAGGGCGAGGACAGCGCGGCGGGGAGCGTGACCGGGTTCAACTGGCCGGCGCGCTGGTCCGCGCTCAGCGCCGCGGGCAGCTCCAGCAGGGCCAGCGGATTGCCCTGCGCCTGCTCGATGATCCGGTCCCTGGAGTACGAGGAGAGGTCGGCGACGCGGTCCGTGAGCAGCGCGTCGACGGCCGCGGCGTCGAGGGAGGTGAGCGGTAGCCGCGGCAGGCCGGCGATCTGCGCTCCCGCTCCCCGGGCACCGTCGCGGCGCGCGAACAGCATCACCACGCCCTCGGCGTGCAGCCGGCGGGCGGCGAACGCCAGAGCGTCCAGGGAGGCCTGGTCCAGCCACTGGACGTCGTCGACCAGACAGAGAAGCGGTGGTCCGTCGCCCGCGACCTCCGACAGCACCGTGAGCACCGCCGTTCCGACGGTGAACCGGTCGCTCACCGCCTCGCCGGTCAGCCCGAACACCGCCTTCAGCGCGGCGGCCTGGGGCGCGGGCAGCCGGTCGAGGCGGTCGGTGACGGGCCGCAGCAGCTGGTGCAGGCCACCGAAGGCCAGCTCCATCTCCGACTCGATGCCCACGGTCCGCAGCACCCGCCCGGCGCCCGCGGCCTCGACGGCGTACTCCAGCAGCGCCGTCTTGCCGATGCCCGCCTCGCCGTGGATCACCAGCGCGCTGCTCGCCCCCTCTCGGGCCCGCGAAAGCATGTGGGCTATCTGATCCTGCTCACGTCCCCGTCCGTACAGCATGGAACAAACGTACCTAGTGGGCGAGCGTTTCGATCACCGCATTAAGTCACCCTTACCGATGTGCCGGTGCAGCAGACCCCCCTAGGTTCAGGGCAGTTCGATCGCCGCCCGGCCCCCGCCGAGCCCTTCCTGCCTTGACCATGGGAGTCGCCGCCTTGCCCGAGCACGTCCACGTCCACGTCCACGTCACTCCGCTCCACCGCGTCTCCGTCACCGACGCCGCCGCCTGGCACCAGATCGTCGCCGCCTCCGTCACCCACGACCTGCCGGGCACGCCACCGCCCGGCCCCGGACAGATCCACGCCCAACTCACCCAGCCCGGCCTGGACAGCCAGCGCCTGACCTGGCTGGCCCACGGGCCGGACGGCGACGCGGTCGGAGTCGCGGCCCTGCGCCTGTTCACCGCGCCCGGCAGGGATCACGTGGCCGAGCTCGAGCTCCACGTCGACCCCGCGCATCGCCGCCGGGGAACCGGCTCACGCCTGCTGTCGGCGGTCGTGGCCGCCTGCCGTACGGAGAACCGCCGCAGCCTGGTCGCCGAGATCGCGGCCGACGGCCCGGGCGAGGCCTTCTGCGACCGGTGGGGCTTCCACCGCGCCCTGACCATGAACTACCTGATCCTGCGCCTCGACGAGCAGGACGAGAAGGAGGCCACCCGGCTGCGGGAGGTCGCCGAGGCCGAGCACCCCGGCTACCGGCTGACGGGCTGGACCGGAACGGTTCCCGACGACCTCGCCGACGCCTTCGCCGCCGCCAAGAGCGCGATGGACGACATGCCCGTCGGGGAACTGGACTACGGCCGCGTGGAGTGGGACGCGGATCGCGTCCGCGCCATGGCCGAGGTCGTGGCCGCCCGCGGGGACACGCTGCTGACCGTCGCCGCGGTGCACGAGGACGGCACCATGGCGGGCTACACCGAGATCGTGCTGCCCCAGGGCGCATCGACGCGGGGCCAGACGCGGGGCCAGACGGGAGTCCAGACGCGGGTCCAGCAGTACGACACCGCGGTCGTACCCGCGCACCGCGGCCACGGACTGGGACTGTGGGTCAAGGCCGCGATGCTGCGCCGGCTGCGCGCGGAGCACCCCGGCGTCAGCGAGATCGAAACCGACAACGCCGAGGACAACGTCCACATGATCGCGGTCAACCGGCAGCTCGGTTTCCGCTCCTGCCGGCGCACGCACCGGTACCAACTCGACCTGGCCGACGCCTGATCCGCGTACGGCCGCTCATACGCACCTTCGCCCGTACACCTCGCCGAGGAGTCTCCTTGAACGTCTCAGCATCCACCCTCTCCCTCACCGTCGCCGACGTTGACGCCACCCGCGACTTCCTCACCACCCACCTCGGCTACGCCGTGACCATGTCCGGCGACGGCTTCGCCTCCCTGGCCCGCGCCGACGCGGCCGCCGACATCGTTCTGCTCCGCCGGGGCACCGAGGTCCTCCCGGCCGAGCAGCGCGACCAGGAGGCGTCCGGCCTCATCCTGGCCCTGACGGTCACCGACATCGAGGCGGAGGAGGCCCGCCTGCGGGACGCGGGCGCCCCCATCACCATGGCCCTGCGCGAGGAGCCGTGGGGCGAGCGCCTCTTCCAGGTCACCGACCCCAACGGAGTCGTCTTCCAGCTCGTCGAATGGGCCACCCCCGCCGACGCGGAGGGCGGGGAGGGCGGGGAGCCCGCGCTGCGCGTGATCACCCCGTCGCCCGAGACCGTCACCGCCACCCCCAACGCCACGATGACCGGCCTCGCCGCGCCCAGCCGGGGCAGCAGCGAACTCAGCACCTGGACGGTCGCGATGGAGGCCGGCGCCACCGGCCCCGAACACGCCATCAGCCGCGAGCAGGTCTGGACGGTCACCGCCGGCGCACTGGAGTTCACCTGCGCCGGCCACACCGAGAAGGTCACGGCCGGCGGAACCGCGATCCTGCCGGCGGACCTGCTCCGCCAGATCCACGCCCCGGAGACCGCCGAGGCACACGTCACCATGCGCGCCGACGGCGTCGCCTCGGTCCCGGGCACCGAAGGCACGCGGGTCCTGCCCTGGGCGGAGTGACGGATCGCGGCTTCCGCGGCGAACGCCGCCCGGGAGGCGTTCACCACCTCGATGCCGGCGAGGTTCCCGATCAGCGCGATCGGGGTGTCGGCGGGGGCGGTGCCGACGATGGTGGTCATGCGGGACACGAAGGCCGGGGTGCCGAGGGTGCGGAGGCGAAGGCGGAGCTCGTCGCCTGACCGCACCGGGTATCTCAGGGACGCACGGAAGGCCCCGACCGGGAAACCGGCCGGGGTCTTCGGCTTTTCCCAGCCGGGGCGATGGTCCCGACTCGTGTGGTGATTTCACCGGTTCGGGCGGTCCGTGACGGCAGAGACGTTACGCCGGATGATGCTCTCCGTAATCGCTGGAACACTTTCCGCAACACCCGCGTGGGTGCTCTCAAGTTGGAGGAAGTGTGCGGAAGTTGGCAACGGTGGCGGTGGCTACGGGGTTGTTCCTGGGTGGGGCGGGGGTTGCGGTGGCAGACGCGTGGAAGAGCCTCGGACAGATGCAGACCCTTGGCGCAGAGCTCCAGGACCCGGAGTACAGGTGGTGGCCCAAGGGCCAGAACCACGGCGGGTTCAACTTCAGGGGGCGGCTCAAGGACCTCGCTCCCGAAGACGGCCACAACGTCTACGTAGAGGTCAAGGTGGAGGGCTACAGCTGGAACCGGTTCAAGGGCGTTCAGAAGAAGACCATCGCTCTGGACAAGGTCGTCTATGACGGCGCTGCCCAGTACACGAAGGACGCGGATATCCGCGTGTGCCGCGATCGGGGCTCCCTGCGACCGGACAACTGCACGTTCCCCAAGTCGTACCGCCGCAATTAAACGACAGTCAGCGCGTCAGGGAGTCACACCACCATGAACGCCGTTCTCCGCGCCGAGGGCGTGGATCTCTTCTACGGAACGCACCAGGCCGTCAGCGGTGCCGACTTCACCTTGCGGCGCGGAGAAGTGGCCGCTGTCATGGGAAGCAGTGGCTCCGGGAAGTCGTCGCTGCTGTACTGCCTAGCCGGGGTGCTGGCACCGGCGCACGGCGCCGTCTCCTTCGACGGAGTCGCGTTCTCGACGCTCACCGACGACGAGCTGGGCACGCTGCGACGTGAGCGGTTCGGATTCGTCTTCCAGTACGGGGAGTTGCTGCCCGAGCTGACGGTCGAGGAGAACGCCGCACTCCCCCTGCGCCTCGCCGGCCAGCGCAAGGCGCCTGCCCACGCCGCGGCCGGTGAGGTGCTGGGACGGCTGGGAATGACCGAGCTGTTGCAGCGCAGGACCTCGCAGCTGTCCGGCGGCCAGAGCCAGCGCGTCGCAGTCGCCCGGGCGCTCGTTCACCGACCGGACGTGGTGTTCGCCGACGAGCCGACCGGCGCTCTCGACAGCGTCAACGCCGCCGCGGTACTGGAGGAGTTCCTGCGGCTCGCACGGGATCAGGGCACCGCCGTAGTCATCGTCACGCACGACGCGACGGTGGCCGAACACGCCGACAGCCGATACACGATGGCCGACGGGATCCTGAAGTGAGCCCTCTCCTGCTCGGTATGCAGCTGCTGTGGCGTGGCGGACGCAGGGGGCGGGCCCGCTTCCTCCTGATGACCTTCGGCTGCGCACTCGGGGTTGCCTGCCTAGCCGCCGTCCTCAGCATCCCTACGATCCTCGCCGCCCAGGACGCCCGGTCGGCTGCCCGTAATCCCGATCAGGTCGTCGAGGTCAAGCGCGACTTGACGGAGGACGACACCGTCTTCTTGAACCGCGTTCATGACGATGCGTACGGATCCGAACCTCTGCGCCGCGTGTTCATCGCCCGTGCGACCCACGGACCCACCCCGGTTCCGCCGGGTGTCGAGCGGTTGCCCGCCCCCGGCGAGGTTCTTGTCTCGCCTCGCCTGCGACGGATTCTTGCCGAGAGCCCCGGGGTGGCCGGACTGCTGCCAGGGCGCGTGACCGAGACCATCGGGCCGGAAGGTCTGACCGGCCCGGACGAACTGTTCGCATACATCGGCACCAGGCATGACCAGATCAGCGATCCGCTGCTTCTGCACCATTTCGGTGGGCCGTACCCCCCTTACACCGTCGTCGAAGAGTCCACCCTCGACATCCTGCGGTTCACCCTCGCCTGCGTGGTGCTGCTGCCCCTCTCCGTGTTCCTGTCTGTGTGTGCCCGGCTGTCCGCCGAGTCCCGCGCCCGCAGGCTCGCCGCGCTGCGGCTCGTCGGGCTGAGCGTCAAGGACACGCTGCGGGTCAACGCCGGCGAGACCGTGGCCGCGGCCTTCCTCGGCGCGCTGCTCGGCGTCGGCGGATACCTCATCGTCAACGAGATCGTGGCGAGGGTCGGCCTTCCCGGTCTCCATTGGTACCCGGCCGACGGACGCCCCGAGGCCACCACGCTCGCAGTCTGTCTGATCCTCTGCCCGGCCCTCGCCTGGTTCGTCGGACGGCACAGTGCCCGTGCGGCCGCTCTCACTCCGCTCAATGTCCGTCGCACCGCCGAGCGGCAGCCGCCCAGGATGCACGGGATGCTGCTCCTGGTCCCCGGGCTCGGCGTCATCGGCGGCTACTGCACGCTCAGCGTGCTGGGGAAAGATCCATCCGGCGGCTCCGCCAACACTCTCATCGTTCCCGCCGCTGTCCTGCTGACCGGAGCCGGACTGGTCTTCGGGCTGCCACCAATCACCACGTGGCTCGCCCGGCGGCTCGCCGGCACCGCGCGCTCGCTTCCTCTGGCACTTGCGATGCGTCGTGCCGAAGTGGAGCCAGGTGCCTCGCTGCGCGTGGTCACCGGGCTCGTGCTGCTGGTCTTCGCCACCTCGCTGACCCAGGGTGTTCTCGTCGAGCTGGACCAGGTCAGCCGCCGTACGGCGCCCGTCCAGGAGTACGCGGTGCCTCTGAGCGAGCTCACTCCCCAGCAGAGCGACAGGCTGAAGCGAGTGGACGGCGCGAAGGCGTACGCCACCACGCTCTCCTCCTGGACCCCCATGGACGACACCCCTATCAGGCCCACTCTCCATGGCATCATCGCCACCTGCGCCCAACTCGCAGCCTTCGTCGAGTGGTCGCACGGCTGTGTCGACGGGAAGGTGCTCCGTCTGTACGACCTGAACAGCTCCATGAACGCCGATGCAGTGCCCGGTCGCAGCTTCCCGTTCGTCCTGAAGAACCGGAAGCTCACGCTCACCGTGCCACGCGAACAGATGACCGTCCGCGCGTATCAACCTTCCGCGTTCTCCGGTTCGGATGTACTCATCCCGCCCTCGTTGGCTCGCACCGACGAACTGTCGTCGGGCTCGGAGCTCAATCTCCTCAGCGACGCCGATCCGCAGACCGTCCGCACAGTTCTCAATGGCGTCGGCGCCATCGCCCCCACCGCCGAGATCGACCCCGTCGGCATCGTCGTCGAGTCCCTCGCCCAGCTCACCGTCATCCGCAGTCTCCTCGGCGCCGGCATGGTCCTCGGCCTCGTCATCAGCGTCGCCGCGTTCGTCGTCTCCGTCGCCGACCGAGCCATGGAGCGGCGCGGGCAGGTCGCCGCTCTCGCGTTGCTCGGGGCGCGGGCTGCGACGTTGCGGGTGGTGCAGTGTGCGCAGGTGGTGTTGCCGCTCGGTGTCGGGCTCGGGGCGGCCGTCGTCACCGGGTGGCTTGCCGAGTCGAGTTATCTGATCACCGGGGGCGGGGCCGTGCACTGGGACTGGAGTGGGCTGCCGCTGCTGCTCGTCTGCTGCCTCGGGGTGCTCCTCGCCGCCGCGGCCGCGTCGCTGCCGCTCGTACGGCGCCATGTCGATCCCGAGCACATCCGGCGCGACTGACCCCTCGCGTCACCCGGTCCGGCGCCGCTCGATCGGCGGCAGGCGGTAACTGCCGTCGAGGACAGCGGTCTTCGGCATGTACAGGCGCACGATCGGGCGGAAGTCGCCCTCCGGCGTCGGGAGCCAGTTGGCCGCCTCAGCCGGGGCCTCGGGGCGGCGGTGCTGGAGGACGAGGGTCAGGGAGCCGTCTTCGGCGTACACCAGGCCGGGGGTGCGGTCGCCCACCGAGTACCGGTCGATGGGGTTGTCGACCAGGTAGTAGTCCGGGGTGTCGTACATGGTCACCGACCAGAACGCCTCGACGGGCGGCGGCTGGTCGAAGCGCAGGACGTAGGCGTGGGCGCCGTTCAGCTGCCGGCCGTCGGAGTCGGTGTACGTGGCCGCGTACACCGACTCGTAGCCGTGGTTGCCCCAGAGCCCGGCCCTCGCCGCCGCGGCCCTGGCCAGGTAGGAGGCCTCGCGGTCGGCCATCCGCCACTGCGGTGAGCTGAGGGTGCCGACGCCGAAGTGGTCGAGGTTGTAGTCGAAGAGATGCGGGTCGGTGGTCCAGCTGCCCGCCGGGCCCTCCCCGGCGGACGGCGGCCTGGTCGCCGCCTCGACACGCTCCTTGCCCGCCGCGAGGCCTTCGGTCAGCGCCCGTACGAGAGCGGGGTCCGCGTCCCGGTACGGGGAGGGGCCCTCCTCCAGGAGGCCCAGCGGCTGGAAGCGGGCCTCGTACGCCTGGTCCGGGGCGGAGGACGGGAAGTCGGCCATCCAGACCCGCAGTTGCTCGAAGAAGCGCAGCGGCTCCGGTACGTCCGGGTCGGGGGACGGCAGCCCGTGGAGGTGCGCGGCCCCGTCGAGCGGGGTCAGGGTCAGCTGCTCCTGCAGGGCCCGGACCCCGGGCAGGTCCTCGGGGCCGTCGCAGGCGTTGCGGCCGACGATCGTGACGACGGAGGTGGGCGCGTCGATGACCCCGCTCACCCCCTCGGGCTCGGTGCCGGCCCAGCCCGGTGGGGCGATCAGCCAGTCGCCCGCCCCGGTGCCGGTGGCGCGCTTGCCGACGTACGCGAAGTTGTCGGTCCACACGTCCACGAACTGCAGGACGTGGTACGCGCCCGCCGTGTCCGGGACGTGCAGGAGGAGCGGGCCGCCGGAGAGGTCCAGCTGGGCGATCGAGTAGACAGTGTCGTTGTTCACCGACACGAAGTGGGCGTCGGGTGCGGCGAGTCGGGTCGCGTGGGAGAAGGTGTTGAAGGGCGCCTGCGGCAGTGGCCCGAAGCCCTTCCGCAGGAAGGCGGCGACCGTCGACACGTCGAAGACGAGCGGGTAGCCGTAGACGTACGCGTCGGCGGCCATCGCCTGGGCCTCGTCCAGTGTGAGCTGCACGCGATCCCGCCTCTCGGGAGAAGAGTCAGACCGCAACAAACCTCGCATTTCACCGGCCGCTCTGCATCCTGGCGGATCCGGCGAAACCCGTCTCAGGCCACCAGCGCGTGCTCCGTGCGGCGCGTGACGCGGCCCGCGAGGGCCGCGGTCCCCACCGCGGCGAGGGTGCCGGCGACCAGGGCCGCCCACCACAGGAAGGCCGGGCCGAGACCGGTGTAGACCGTGACGCCCAGGGTGAGGGCGCCGAAGCGGGCCACACCCCACGTCCAGCTGAAGGCGCCCTGGTAGCGGCCGCGGGCATGGGCGGGGGCGAGGTCGGCGACGATCGCGGCGGCGATGCCCGCGACCACCACCTCGCCCAGGGACCAGACGGCCACCGAGACCGTGAAGCCGAAAACACCGCTCGCGAGCCCGGTCAGCGCCACGCCCGCGGCGATCAGGACGCTGCCCGCGACCTGGACCCGCATCCGTGGCACGCCCGCGAGCCTGGCCGTCGCGAAGGGCTGCAGCACGACCACCAGGATCGCGTTGACCGCCGCCATCGCCCCGTACACCGCCGGGGAGAGGCCGCTGTCGTGGATGGCGAGGGGGAGGGCGACCTCGGTGAGCGAGTAGACGAAGAGCTGGACGCCGAAGAGCGGGAACAGCGCGAGCGCGAGGCGGTCCCGGAACACGACGCCGTATCCGATCCCGTCCCGCGCGGCCGCGTCCTCGGTCACGTCCCCGGTCACGTCCCCGGTCACGTCCTCGGTCACGTCCCCGGCCGCGTCCTCGGTCACTCCCCCGGCCGCGTCCTCGGTCACGTCCCCGGCCGCCTTCCCGGGCTCCCGAGTCTCCCCAGCCTCCGCCCCGGCCGCCTTCCCCGGCCGCGCCGGCTCGCTCAGCCGTGTCGCGACGACGACCGCGTAGATCAGCATCGTGCCGGCGTCGATGGCGAACAGCAGCCCGTACCCGTGCGCGGCCAGGAAGCCGCCGAGCACGCCCGCCACCGCCGTACCGATGTTCACGCCCCAGCCGAACAGGGCGTACGCCCGCCGCCTGCGCTCCGCGTCGACGGCATCCGCCATCAGCGCGTACGCGGCGGGCCCGACCAGCGCTCCCGAGGCGCTGACCAGCAGCGCCGCGACCGCCATCGTCCACACGCCCGGCGCCACGAAGAGCGCGCCCTGCGCGGCGGACGCGCCGAGGAGCCCGATCAGCATCGTCGGGCGGCGGCCGATGCGGTCGGCGAGGACGCCGCCGAGTGCCGGGCCGAGCAGATTGCCGGCGCCCAGCGCACCGAGGACGTACGAGGTCTCGGTGCCCGTGACACCCCGTGCGGCGAGGAAGAACACGAGGAAGGGCGTGACCAGGTAGCCGAGGCGGTTGACGATCGTCCCGGCGAAGACGGTCCAGACGGTGGGCGGGAGTCCGCGGAAGGAGGAGAGCATGCGAGGAGACTGGACCCCGGCGATCCGCCGATCCATTGATTAAGCTCAGACCGAATCGATCCGCAGTACAGGCCCGGGGGCGGCGGCGCATGGAATCGGAACTCACCTTCTCCACGGCTGACCTGGCGCAGACCCGGTTCCGGGTCTCCCCCATGTGGGAGGTCGTCACCAGCTTCCGGCTGCTCGCGGACGACCCGCCCCTGCACCGCCGTTGGGCGGCCCAGGTGCGCCCCCGGCTCGCCCGCGCCGGACTCGACTCCGGCTGGCTCGCCGCGCTGATCCCCGGCACCGGCTACCTCGCCGACTTCCTCACCCCGACCCCCGTCACCCCCTTCCCCACGCTCGCCGCCGAACTGGACGCGATCCGCCGCACCCCGCCCGAGCGGGTACGCGAGGACCTGGCCACACTCGACACCAAGCGGTCCGCGGGCCGCACCCCCTCCGCCCGCCTGCGGCTGCTGCACGACGCCCCCGAGGCGGCCCTGGAGAAGGTCGTCGCCGAGATCGAGTGCTACTGGGAGCTCGCCCTCGCCCCCTACTGGGCCCGCATCCGCCGGCTCCTCGAGGCGGACGTCTTCCACCGGGCCCGCCAGGTCGCCGAGCACGGCTCCGCGCGCGTGCTCGGCGAACTGCACGAGACCGTACGGTGGGACGACGGCACCCTGCGTCTCGTACGCCGCCACTGCGCGCTGACCCGCGACCAGACGGGCTCGGGCCTGCTGCTGATCCCCTCGGCGTTCGCCTGGCCGCGCGTCCTGACCCGGTCCGTACCCCCGGGCCCGCCCCAACTCGCGTATCCCGCAAGGGGAAGCGGCAATCTGTGGGAGCCAAGGACCGGTACCGGTACCGGTACCGGTACCGGTACCGGTGCCAGTACCGGCACGGGCACCGGCACCGGCACCGAGGCCGTCGCCGCCGTCATCGGCCGCTCCCGCACCCTGCTCCTCACCGAGCTCGACACCCCGGCCTCGACCACCCAGCTCGCCGCCCACTGCGGCATGTCCGCGGCCGGTGTCTCCCAGCACCTCACCGCACTGCGCAACGCGGGCCTCGTCACCGCGCACCGCAGCGGCCGCTCGGTCCTCTACGCCCGTACGTCGGTCGCGGACGCCCTGCTCGCCCCCTCCGGAGAGCTCGCGTGACGCCCTGACCGGAGCGCACCGCGGCGCTCCACCGGCTCCGCCGCCGCCTCCTCCTCCACCACCTCCTCCGCTCTTGCGCTGAAGTGGACTCCAACTCCTAGAGTCTCGCGGCGAGAAGGAGGTCTACATGCGCTATCGCGTACTCGGCGGGACCGGTATCGAAGTGAGCACGTACTGCCTCGGCGCCATGATGTTCGGCGCCGTCGGCAACCCGGATCACGACGACTCCGTACGGATCATCCACGCCGCCCTGGACCAGGGCGTCAACTTCGTCGACACCGCCGACATGTACTCCGCCGGCGAGTCCGAGGAGATCGTCGGCAAGGCGCTGCGCGACCCCCGGCGGCGGCAGGACACCGTCCTCGCCACCAAGGTGCACTTCCCGATGGGCGAGGGCCGCAACCGCAGCGGGAACTCCCGCTACTGGATCACCCGGGCCGTGGAGGAGAGCCTGAAGCGGCTCGGCACCGACTGGATCGACCTCTACCAGGTCCACCGGCCCGACCACCGCACGGACGTCGAGGAGACGCTCGCAGTCCTCGGTGACCTCCAGACCCAGGGCAAGATCCGGGCGTTCGGCTGCTCCACCTTCCCCGCCGAGGAGATCGCCGAGGCGCACCACGTCGCCGAGCGGCGAGGCCTGCGCCGCTTCCGGACCGAGCAGCCGCCGTACTCGATCCTCGCGCGCGGGGTGGAGCGCTCGGTCCTGCCGACCGCGCAGCGGTACGGGATGGGGGTGCTGACCTGGAGTCCGCTGGCGGCCGGGTTCCTCACCGGGAAGTACCGCAAGGGCCGGCCGATCGACCTGACCAGCGGGCGTGCCGCGCTCGCCCCGCACCGCTTCGACCCGGCGCTCCCCGAGAACGCCGCCAAGCTGGACGTCGTGGAGCGACTCGTCGCCCTGGCCGAGGAGGTCGGCTGCTCGCTGGCCGAGCTGGCGATGGCCTTCGCGGCCGCGCACCCGGCGGTCACGTCCGTGATCATCGGGCCGCGGACGCGGGAGCAGCTGGACGGGCTGCTGAAGGGCGCGTCGCTCGTGCTCGACGACGAGGTCCTCGACCGTATCGACGCGATCGTCCCGCCGGGCACCGATCTCTACCACCCGGACGCCTGGAGCCCGGTGGTCCTGACGGACGCGTCGCTGCGGCGCAGGCCGACGCCGGAGCGCGCGGCGGCGGACTGAGGCGCGGCAGCGGACCGAGCCCGGGGTGGACCGAGCCCGGGGTGGACCGAGCCCGGGGTGGACCGAGCCCGGGGTGGATGCCTTCGGGCAGTTGTCAGTCCCGGGGGCCATGCTGGGGCCCATGGGTGTGACGAAGCGTGTGATCGGGGCGGAGGAGCGCAGGGCCCGGCTCGCCGTACGGCACCGGCTGGCCGGGGCCGAGCGGGCCGCGACCGCGGAGGAGGTGGCTCAGTCGCTGGTCGCGCTGCACGCCACCGACCCGGCGAGCGTGTTCCTCTCGGTGGGCGCGCGGTTGAAGGGCGGCGAAGGGCCGGTGGCCGGTCTGGAGCGGGCCCTGTACGAGGACCGCACGCTCACCCGGATGCACGGCATGCGGCACACGATCTTCGTCTTCCCGACCGCCCTCACCCCCGCCGTACACGCCTCGACGACCCGCGACGTCGCCACCCGCGAGCGGGCCATGCTCCTCAAGGACCTGCGCAAGGGCAGCGAGTACGACGAGGAGTGGCTGGCGGAGACCGAGCGCCAGGTCCTCGCCGAGCTGGCGCTGCGGGGCGAGGCCACGGGCACCGAACTGGGCGCGGCGGTACCGCGGTTGCGCGCGCAGTACGTGTACGGCCTCGGCACCCGCCAGGAGGGCCCCCAGTCCGTGTCCAGCCGGCTGCTGCGCGTCCTCGGCATGGAGGGCCGGATCGCGCGGGGCCGACCGCAGGGCGGCTGGACGTCGAGCCGCTTCCGCTGGACGCTGCTGCCCGAGCGCCCCGACCCGAGCGACGCGGACGCGCACGCCCAGCTCGTACGGCAGTGGCTCGCGGCCTGCGGACCGGCGACGGAGGCCGACCTGAAGTGGTGGACGGGCTGGAAGGTCACCGACGTCCGCAAGGCCCTGGCGGCGATCGGCGCGGTGCCGGTCGAGCTGGCGGAGGGCACGGGCACCGGTTTCGTCCTGCCGGACGACCTCGAACCCGTACCGGCTCCGGAGCCCTGGGCGGCGCTCCTGCCCGCGCTCGACCCGACGGCGATGGGCTGGCAGGCCCGCGACTGGTACACCGACCCGGAGCACAAGGCCGCGCTCTACGACCGCAGCGGGAACATCGGGCCGACGGTGTGGTGGGACGGCCGGGTCGTGGGCGTCTGGGGCCTGCGCCCGGACGGCGAGATCGCGCTCCGGATGCTCACGGACGTGGGCCGGGAGGCGAGGGCGGCCGTCGACGCGGAGGCGGCGCGGCTGCGCGGCTGGGTGGGGGACGTCCGGGTGACACCCCGTTTCCGTACGCCTCTGGAGCGGGAGCTTTCCGACGGGGGCTGAACCTGGCGTGACCGTCGTGATCCGACCTGTCGAGAACCGGCGCCCGGCTCCGACGTCCCCTGTGAAGGCAGGAACCCCGCAGGACGGGGACGAGCGAAGGAGAAGGTCATGAAGTACCTGATGATGGTGCTGGGCTCGCAGGCCGACTACGACGCCATGGGCGGCAAGGCCACCGCGAACAGTCCCGCCTGGAGCGAGCAGGACCTGAAGGCCATGTTCGAGTTCATGGAGGCGGTCAACGACGACCTCGCCGAATCGGGCGAGTTCATCGACGGCCAGGGGCTCGTGGAGCCGTCCAGGACTCGGCACGTCACGGTCGACAAGGACGGCCGGCCCGTGATCACGGACGGACCGTACAGC
Organism: Streptomyces vilmorinianum; assembly: GCF_005517195.1. NCBI lineage: Bacteria > Bacillati > Actinomycetota > Actinomycetes > Kitasatosporales > Streptomycetaceae > Streptomyces > Streptomyces vilmorinianum. The sequence continues at coordinate 7,485,875 of NZ_CP040244.1, forward strand.
GAGACGAAGGAGCTGCTCGCCGGGTACTGGGTGCTCGACTGCGAGAGCCTGGAGAGGGTCACCGAGATCGCGGCGCGTGTCGCGCAGTGTCCGGTGCCGGCCGGGTCGCCGGAGTACCCGGTGGTGATCCGGCAGATCGACGAACGGTCCGGTCCCGACCTCTTCACCAGCTGAGGACGATGGACGAGAAGAACGACACGTACGCCGACACGCACGCCGACACGCACGCGGAGACGTACGCGGAGACGTACGCGGAGGTGTACGCCGTCGAGGACCTGCTGCGCCGGCACGCGCCGCAGGTCCTCGGCGCGCTCGTACGCCGGTACGGACACTTCGACGCCGCCGAGGACGCCGTACAGGAGGCGCTGCTCGCCGCGGCCCGGCAGTGGCCGGAGACCGGGACTCCCGCCAATCCGCGCGGCTGGCTGATCCGGGTGGCCTCGCGACGCCTCACCGACCGGCTCCGGGCGGACGAGGCGCGGGTACGGCGGGAGGAGACGGCCGCGCGCCTGGAGCCCCGCGAGGTCCGGGCCGCCCCGGCCGAGGACGACACCCTCACGCTCCTCTTCCTGTGCTGCGACCCGGCGCTCGCGCCCGCCGCCCGGGTCGCGCTGACGCTGCGCGCGGTCGGCGGCCTCACCACCGCGGAGATCGCCCGGGCCCACCTCGTACCGGAGGCGACGATCGCCCAGCGGATCAGCCGGGCGAAGGCGAAGCTGCGCGATCACCCCTTCCACCCTCCCGGCCCGGACGACCGGGACGCGCGCCTCGCGGCGGTCCTCCACGTCCTCTACCTGATCTTCAACGAGGGCTACACGGCCACCTCGGGCCCTGCCCTCCACCGCGCCGACCTGGCCCACGAGGCGATCCGCCTGACGCGCGCCGCGCGCCGCCTGCTGCCCCGCGAGGGCGCGGTGACGGGCCTCCTCGCCCTGATGCTGCTGACGGAGGCCCGCAGCGCGGCCCGGACGGGACCGCACGGCGAGCTGATCCCGCTGGACGAACAGGACCGCACGCTCTGGGACCGGGCGGCGATCGCCGAGGGCACGGCCCTGGTCGAGGAGTCCCTCACGGAGGGCCCGGCCGGCCCCTACCAGCTCCAGGCGGCCATCGCGGCCCTGCACGACGAGGCCGCCCGCGCCGAGGACACGGACTGGCCGCAGATCCTCGCGCTCTACGACCTCCTGGTCGCCGGTGACGCCCCGGACCCGATGGCGGCACTGGGCCGCGCGGTCGCCGTCGCCATGGTCCACGGCCCCGAATCCGGCCTCGCCGCCCTCGCCGCCCTGGAACCCCGCCTCCCCCACCACCACCGCCTCGAAGCGGTCCGCGCCCACCTCCTGGAACGCACCGGCGCCACCGAGGCCGCCCGCACCGCGTACCGCACGGCGGCCGACCTGACCCTCAGCCTCCCGGAACGCCACTACCTCCGCATGAAGGCCGCCCGCCTGCCGGACCGTCAGTGAACGTGCGGACCGCCGCTCTTCGGGAAGATGTGCCCGAGTTTCACATCGTCTCCTCATGTCGCGGCTCCGGACGCTACGGTTCCCCTGGGGCGTACACATCCGGAACCACCTTCTTCGCGACCGTCCACACCCTCCGACGGCGGCCGCGTGTCCGGGGGGACACATGCGCGAGATGTCCAAGGGAGCCAATGTCGGGCTGGCTTCCCTGAGCGAGGACGCAAGCTCCGTCTTCGTGAGCCTGAGCTGGAGCAGCGCCGCCGGGGACGGTGACGCGGACGTGTCCGTCCTGCTCCTCGACGGCAGTGGCAAGGTCCGCAGCGATGCCGACTTCTACTTCTACAACCACCCCGCCGCCGACGACGGCAGCGTCCAACTCCTCGGCAAGACACCGACCGAGAACGGCAGCGAGGACCGCATCGGTCTGGATCTCACCGCCGTCCCGCAAGACGTCGTGAGCATCGTCGTCGCGGCGAGTCAGTACGGCACCGCCACCTTCGGCGACCTGGACGACCTGCGGATGACCGTCTCCGACCGCTCAGGCGAGGCGCTGCTCGGCTTCGCCATCGCGGACGCCACGATCGAGACCGCATTCATCTTCGGTGAGCTCTACCGGCGCAACGACGAGTGGAAGTTCCGTGCCGTTGGGCAGGGATACGAGACCGGCCTGGCAGGCCTCGCCACCGACTTCGGCATCGATGTCGTCGAGGACGAGGAGTCGGAGGGCACGGAGCCCGAGAGCGACGGCGACACAGCGGCCTCGGCCGTGGCCCGTACGGAGCAGCAGACCGCTGCCGCAGTGCCGGCGCAGGCCACCCCGGAAGCCGGCCGCAGCGGTGCGGTACCGGAAGCGGCCGCGGTGACGCCCGCGGCGTCCGGCCGCCGCCGTGGCCCGCGCACGGCCAAGAAGAAGGTCACCCTCCCGAGAGTCGCCAAGAAGTCCCTTGCGGAGAACGAATCCTGGAAGCCGGCCCGCCTCTTCCCCGTCCCGTCGTACAAGAGCGACAGAGAGCGCGAGGTACGGGCGACGTCGGTACTGCTCTCCGTGATGGCGGAGGTTCCGGAGTTCGGCCGACGGCTCACCGCGGCCTTCGGTGCCCCGGCCGGACGGATGCAGACGTTCACCGAGGTCTCCCTCCCGCACGGCGACACCCCCAGGCGTCCGGACGGTGTGATCAGGGTGGAAAGAGCGGGCAAGCTCTGGACGGCCCTCGTCGAGACGAAGACCAACGGCAATCCGCTGAAGTCGGAGCAGGTCCAGGACTACATGGACATCGCGGCCCGGCGGGGCTACGAAGCCGTCATCACCCTCTCCAACGACGTGGCGCTGGAAGGCAGTCCGCTCGTCGATGTGAAGGTCGACGGACGGCGCAAGCACAAGGTCGCGCTCTGGCACCTGTCCTGGGCCGAGGTCGCCCATCAGGCACAGATGCTGATTCGGCACGAAGGTGTGGGCAATGCCGCGCACGCCTGGCTGCTGGAGGAACTGCTCCACTACCTCCAGCACGAGAACTCGGGCTGCCATGGCTTCCAGAACATGGGACCTGCCTGGGTCCCTGTCCGCAACGGCATCGACTCCGAGACGCTCTGCCAGGGTGACCCGCGGGCGGTCGAGGTCGTCGAGAGCTGGGAACGCCTGATCCGTCAGGTCTGCCTGCGGCTCGGCGGCGAGCTCGGCCAGAAGGCTCTGCCGGTACAGCGCGCCAAGCGCGGTACGGACCCGAAGTCCCGGCGCACGGCGCTCGCGGACCGTCTGTGCGAGGAAGGCCGGCTGTCCGCGGAGGTGCGGATCGACGGCGCGAACGGCATCCTCGCGATCAGCGCGGATCTCCGGACGGGCAAACTCCGCACGTCCGTCGACATCCCGGCCCCGGACAGTGGCTACCCGCTCACTGTCGCCAAGCGCCTCGTCCGCGTACTGGCGGAAGCGCCTGCGGACCTCCACGTGGAGACGCTCGTGGAGGGAGGGAACGGACCTCGCGGCACGCTGGAACGGTTGCGTCCCGAACCCGGCGACCTGCTGCCGAAGGACGGCGCCCCCATCGCTGGTTTCCGGCTCTCGCTCTTCAAGGGCATGGGCGGCAGCCGTGGCAGCACGGAGTCGGGATTCATCCGGAGCGTCGATGACGCCGTCGACCGATTCCACGGCTCGGTCGTCACGCATCTCGGCCAGCTCGAGCGCCGCGCTCCCCGTCAGCGCTCCGCCTCGGACCCGGCCACCACGGACTGACCGGACCGCACAGCGCCCGTGGCCGCCCGCTCGGGCGGCCACGCCGGCTCTCAGTGAACGTGCGGACCGCCCGTCATCCGGGGCTTTCCGCGCGGTACGAGGACGGGAGCGGCCAGGGCGGCTGCCGCGGCGAGCACCGTGCAGAGCGTGAAGGCGGCCGTGAAACCGGTGGTCGTCCCGGTCGTCGTCCCGGTCGTCGTGGGGACCTCGATGCTCGACGCGGCGATCGTGGAGACGAGGGCGACGCCGATCGAGCCGCCCACCTCGTGGAAGGTGTTGACGATGCCGGAGGCGAGGCCGGCCTCGTGCGGGGTGATCAGGCCGAGGGCCGTGGTGGTGGCGGTGACGAAGACCGCGCCGAGGCCGAGGGAGGCGACGGAGAGGGCGGGGAGGAGGACGGTCCAGGCGTTGTCGCCGGGGGCGACGAGGGCCAGGGGGAGGCAGCCGAGGGCCGCGATCGTCATGCCGCCCGTCGCGCAGGCGCGCGGGCCGATCGTGCCCACCAGGCGGGAGCCGAGGTGGGCGCCGACGGCGGTGGTGACCGCGACCGGGAGGAAGACCAGGCCCGTACGGAAGGCGCTGAAGCCGTTCAGGTGCTGGAGCTGGACCGAGCCGAGGAAGAAGAAGGAGATCAGCAGCGCGGTCGCGACCAGCATCAGGAACGAGCCCGCGACGACCGGGCGCCGGGTGAACATCCGCAGGTCCATCAGCGGGGCGCGGCTCGCCCGCTCGACGGTGACGAAGATCCCGTACAGGAGGAGTGAGCCGAACAGGGGCAGGAGCGTCGCCGTCGACGTCCAGCCGGTGTCGCCCGCCTGGACCAGGCCGTAGATGAGGGAGCCGGTCGCGGCCGTGACCAGCAGCGCGCCCGGGATGTCGAGGCGGGCGGGGGTGCGGACCGAGGCGGGGACGACCGCCGGGAGGGCGGCGAGCAGGGCGAGGCCGACCGGGACGTTGACGTAGAAGATCCAGGGCCAGCCCGGTCCGTCGGTCAGCGCGCCGCCGAGCAGGACGCCGACGGCGGAGCCGGTGCCGCCGATGGCGGCCCAGACGCCGAGCGCCTTGGCGCGTTCGGTGCCGTGGAAGGAGGTCGTGACGAGGGCGAGCGCGGCCGGGGAGAGCAGCGCGGCGCCGACGCCTTGGGCGACGCGGCCGCCGATCAGCATCGGGGCGTTCACGGCCAGGCCGGACACCAGGGACGCGGCGGTGAAGAGGGCGAGTCCGGCGAGGAGGGTGCGGCGGGCGCCGAGGGCGTCCGCGAGCCGGCCGCCGAGCAGCATGAGACCGCCGAAGCAGAGGGTGTACGCGGTGACCACCCAGGTCAGCGAGGTGCGGGCGAGGTCGAGGTCGGCGGCCATCCGCGGCAGAGCGACGTTCACGACGGTGACGTCGAGGATCAGCATGAACTGGGCCACGCAGATCAGCGCGAGGGCCGTCCAGCGGCGCGGATCCGGTGAGTCCACCGAACCGTGGACATGGCCGTCGACATGGGCGTCGACATGGGCGTCGACATGGGCGTGGGTATGGGGCTCGGCGCGAGTCATATCTGAACTGTACTGTTCAGTTCAGTTGAACTCAATAGTACAGGTGGCCGGGTAGGGTCGGATCATGAGCGACCGGACCACGAAGCCCGCCCCCACCGGGGCCCGCGCCGCCCGCAAGAGGGAGGCCATCGTGCACGCCGCCCGCGCCCTCTTCCTCCGCGAGGGCTTCGGGGTCGGCATGGACGCCATCGCCGCCGAGGCGGGCGTCTCGAAGGTGACCGTCTACAACCACTTCGGCAGCAAGGAAGCGCTCTTCACCGCCGTCGTCGCGGGCGCGCTCGACGAGCCCCTGCACACCGGCGACGGCGCCACGGGCCCGGACCTCGCCGGCCTCGCCGACGCCGAGGACCTGCGCGCCGCGTTCCTCGCGGCCGCCCGCGCCTGGGTCCGGGCCGTCCGCGAGAACGACGAGGTCCGCGCTCTGCGCGCCCTCGTCGCGGCCGAGCTCCACCGCTTCCCCGAACTCGGCCGCGCCTGGCGCGAGCTCGGCCCCGCCGGCCACCACCCCGCCGTCGCCGACGCCCTGCGCGCGCTCGCGGACCGGGGGCGCCTGGAGATCCCCGACCTGGAGGTCGCGGTCATCCAGCTCTACTCGCTCCTCGTCTTCCCGCAGATGGTCTTCGACCAGTACGGCACGGAGCTCGGCGAGGACCTCGCGGAACGGCTGATCACCGACGGGGTGGACATGTTCCTGGGCCGGTACGGAAGCCAGGGCGGGCGGGGCTAGCCCCGGCTCAGGCGCTCCAGCGTCGCGTCCAGCCCGAGCCCGCCCCTCGCCCCGCGGTTGTACGGAAGCCTGCCCAGGACCACGGCCATGCCACAGGTGTTCGTGAGCGCCGAGAAGACAAGCCCGCCCGCGACGCCCGCCGACAGCAGCTGGAACGCGGGGTGGACGAGGACGCCGAGCGCGAGCCCCAACAGGACCAGGGACCCGGCGGCCAGCCGTACCTGACGTTCCATGGCCCAGACGGCGCGGTCCGGGGCGCCCTCGGGGCGGGCGAGACCGTGCCCCCGGGCGGCCCAGCCGCTCGTACCGCCGTCGAGGTTGAGGGCGGCCACGCCGTGCGCGGAGAGCCGGGCGCACGCGCTCGCGGAACGGGCGCCCGACTGGCACACCACCAGCAACTCGCCTCGCCCCGCGGCCTCCTGGAGCGCGGGAACGGCCCGGCCGAGCTGGTCGAGGGGCACGTTGAGGGCGCCGGGAACGTGCCCGGAGGCGTACTCGCCAGGAGTCCGGACGTCGACGACGGTCAGCTCGGACAGGCGGGTACGGGCCTGATCCACGTCGAGGGAGGGGGGAGTGCTCATCGCAGAAGGCATCCTTCACGTCGGCGAACGGCCCCCCTTCGGGAGAGTACCGGCCCCCCTCCCGGTTCACGTTCACGCCATCGTCAGTCCGTCGCGAGGCCCTTCAGCCGCTTGGCGATCTTCGCGAGCCGCTCGCCCTGGTAACGGGCGGCCTGGAGCACGTTCTCCTCCGGGGCACCGTTGGCGCCCGCGTGCGCGGTGCCGTAGGGGTTGCCGCCCGCCGCGTACACGGACGGGTCGGTGTAGCCGGGCGAGACGATGACGGAGCCCCAGTGGTGGAAGGTGTTGTAGAGCGCGAGCAGCGTCGACTCGTTGCCGCCGTGCAGGTTGTGGGCGCTGGTGAAGGCGGTCGCCGGCTTGTCGCTCAGGACGCCCTGCTGCCACAGCCCGCCCGCCGTGTCGACGAACTGCTTCAGCTGCGCGGCGACGTTGCCGAACCGGGTCGGCGTTCCGAGGGCGTAGGCGTCGCCCCACTCCAGGTCGTCGAGCGTGGCGATCTCGACATCCCCGGCGGCATCCACATGGGCGCGCCAGGCGGGGTTCGCGTCGATGGCCGCATCGGGCGCGAGCTCGGGCACCCGCCGCAGCCGCACCTCCGCACCGGCCTTCTCCGCCCCCTCGGCGACGGCCTGGGCGAGCTCGTGGACGTTCCCCGTGGCCGAGTAGTAGATGACAGCAACCTTGACCGACATGACGAGCTCCCCTAACCGGATCATCTTCCGTTTCGACGACCAGAGCCTAAGTGGATAGCTCTCCACTTCGCAAGAGGATCCCCATGAAAACCGGATAGTGCTCCGTTATGCTCGTGTCACAGGCGGACAGGCGGGCAGGTTGACGGACGGACCGAGGAGGCTCGGGACGAAGGGCAGGCGGACGAGATGAGCGCGAGGAAACCCCGGGCGAACACGCCCCAGGACACCGGCACGACGCCGGGCTCACCCCCCGGCGACACAGCACCGGAACACCAGCCGCCGACGCCCGTGCCGCTGCCCGAGATCACGCTCCTGCCCACCGCCGGGCGGGCCGTGACCGAGCGGGCCGATGCCGCCCGCAACCGGCGCAAGATCCTGGACGCCGCCGCGCGGATCGTCGCCGAGGTGGGGCCCGAGGCCGTCACCATGAATCAGGTCGCCCACGCCAGCGGCATGGGCGTCGGCACCGTCTACCGCCGCTTCGGCGATGTCGCCCAGCTGCTGTGGGCGCTCCTCGACGACCGGGAACGGCAGTTCCAGGCCGCGTACATGGGCGGCCCGCCCCCGCTCGGCCCCGGTGCCCCCGCCGGGGAGCGGCTGCACGCGTTCCTCGACGCGCTCGTCGACCGCGTCATCGAGCAGCGCGAACTCCTGCTCGCCGCCCAGGCCGCCGCCCCCAGCGCGCGCTACACCAGCGGCGCGTACCTCGCCCTGCACACCCACGTCACCCTGCTGCTCTCGCAGCTCCGGCCCGAGGCGAACAGCGCGCTCCTCGCCCACCTCCTCCTCGCGCCGTTCTCGCCGAGCCTGGTGCACCACCTGTCGAGGGAGCAGAACCTCTCCGCCGCCGAGCTCAAGGCGGGTATCAACGCCCTGCTGCAGCTGGGGGAATGAGCGCCGCGAGCCCGTCCAGCACGCGGGCGAGACCGAAGGCGTAGGCGTGGTCGGGGCTGTACACGCCCTGGTACGCCACCGCCGCCGCCTCCCCCACCCGCGACGCAAGCGGGAACCGCTCGGCGTCGAACATCCGGGCCAGCAGCGGCTCGTGAGCAGCCCACCACTCGTGGTCCGACATCGCGCTCTCGCGGTCCACGGCCCGCGCGTCCAGCTCCGCCCGGGCCACGGACTGCACGAAACCCAGGACATGGGTGAGCGCCGAGTCCATGGCCACGTCGTCGAGCCCCAGCCCCTCGAAGGCGCCGAGCTCGTGCTCGTACTTGGTCATCACGCCCGGCCCGAGCGGCGGCCGGTGGACCCGCAGCTCCGCCACCCACGGGTGCCGCAGATACAGCGCGCGGTTCTCGCCGGCGACCGCCGTCACCCGCTCCCGCCACGGCTCGTCCGCCGCGAAGGCGGCGCGCGGCATCCGCAGGAAGGCGGTGTCCAGCATCAGATCGAGCAGCTCGGCCTTGCCGGGGACGTACGTGTAGAGCGTCATCGGGGTCACCCCGAGGCGCTGCGCGACCGCGCGCATGGTGAGCGCGTCGAGCCCGCCCTCGTCGGCAAGGCCGATCGCCGCGTCGACGACCGCGTCGACGGTCAGCCCCTGCCGAGGCCCCCGCCGAGACCCCTGCCGAGGTCCCTGCCGAGGTCCCTGCCGGGACCCCCGCCGGCTCCCGCCGTCCGCCGCGCCCTCGCGCCACAGCAGTTCCAGGGTCCGCGCCGGGTCCCCGGCCCCACTGCTCCGTTCCTTCGCCATGCCACCCATTCTCGCAGGTCAGAACAGCTGAGCCTATTTTTGTACGTTGTATAGAGTACCGTGTACGGAGAATACGGAGAATGGGATCAGCAGCATCGGAGGCGCAGCCATGACCACCCCCGCCGCAGCGGACAGCCACCACGTCATCCAGGTCCGCGGGGCCCGCGAGAACAACCTCAAGAACGTCTCCGTCGACCTCCCCAAGCGCCGCCTGACCGTCTTCACCGGCGTCTCCGGCTCCGGAAAGTCCTCGCTCGTCTTCGGCACCATCGCCGCCGAGTCGCAGCGCCTGATCAACGAGACCTACAGCGCCTTCCTCCAGTCCTTCATGCCGAGCCTCGGCCGGCCGGACGTGGACGGGCTGCACAACCTCAGCGCCGCGATCGTCGTCGACCAGGAGCGCATGGGCGCCAACTCCCGTTCCACCGTGGGCACGGCGACCGACGCGTACACGATGCTGCGGATCGTCTTCAGCCGCCTCGGCACCCCGCACATCGGCACCTCAGGCGCCTTCAGCTTCAACCTGCCCGAGGGCATGTGCCCGCGCTGCGAGGGCGTCGGCGAGGTCTCCGACATCGACGTCGACGAACTCGTCGACCGCAGCAGGTCGCTCAACGAGGGCGCGATCACCGTGCCCGGTTACGCCGTGGACTCCTGGCTCTGGCAGATCATGGCCAACTCCGGCTTCTACGACCCCGACAAGAAGCTCGCGGACTTCACCGAGGAGGAGTGGGCGGACTTCCTCCACAAGCCGTCCTGCAAGGTGAAGGTCGGCAGCAACAACTTCACCTACGAGGGCCTGGTGGTGAAGGTCCAGCGGACCATCCTCGCCAAGGACCGGGACGCCGTGCAGGCCCACATCCGCGCCTTCGTCGACCGGGCCGTCGTCTTCCGCACCTGCCCCGAGTGCGAGGGCACCCGCCTCACCCGGGCCGCGCTGTCCTCCCGTATCGACGGCGTGAACATCGCCGAGTGCTCGGCCATGCAGATCAGCGACCTGGCCCGGTTCGTCCGGCGGATCGAGGACCCGTCCGTGGCACCGCTCCTCGCGGGCCTGCGCGAACTCCTCGACTCGCTCGTCGAGATAGGCCTCGGCTATCTGAGCCTGGACCGGGCCTCGGGCACGCTCTCGGGCGGCGAGGCGCAGCGCGTGAAGATGGTCCGCCACCTCGGCTCCTCGCTCACCGACGTCACGTACGTCTTCGACGAGCCGACCACCGGACTGCACCCGCACGACATCCGGCGCATGAACGACCTGCTGCTGCGGCTGCGCGACAAGGGCAACACGGTCCTCGTCGTCGAGCACAAGCCGGAGGTCATCGAGATCGCCGACCACGTCGTCGACCTCGGCCCGCGCGCCGGCTCGGCGGGCGGCGAGATCTGCTACGCCGGTGACGTCCCGGGCCTGCGCGCCTCCGGGACCCTGACCGGCGAGCACCTCTCCCACCGGGCGAAGCTGCGCCCCGAGGTACGGACCCCCACCGGCTCGCTCTCCATCAAGGGCGCGAGCCGGCACAACCTCCAGGACGTGAGCGTCGAGATCCCGACGGGCGTCCTGACGGTGGTCACGGGCGTGGCCGGCTCCGGAAAGTCCTCGCTGATCCACGGCAGCCTGCCCGGCCGCGAGGGGGTCGTCGTCGCCGACCAGTCCCCGATCCGTGGCTCGCGCCGCTCGAACCCGGCGACGTACACCGGGCTGCTCAGCCCGATCCGTACCGCATTCGCCAAGGCCAACGGGGTCAAGGCGGCGCTCTTCAGCGCCAATTCGGAGGGCGCGTGCCCGAAGTGCAACGGCCTCGGGCTCGTCTACACGGACCTGGCGATGATGGCCGGCGTCGCCTCGGTCTGCGAGGAGTGCGAGGGCCGGCGCTTCACGCCCGAGGTCCTCGGCTACACGCTCGACGGGAAGAACATCCACGAGGTCCTGTCGATGGCGGTGGAGGAGGCGTACGAGTTCTTCACGGCCAAGGGCCAGGCCCGCACCATCCTCGGCCGGCTGAAGGACGTGGGCCTCGGCTACCTCCGCCTCGGCCAGCCCCTCAACACCCTCTCGGGCGGTGAGCGCCAGCGGCTGAAGCTGGCGATCCACATGGCGGAGAAGGGCGCGACCTACGTCCTGGACGAGCCCACCACCGGCCTCCACCTCGCGGACGTCGACCAGCTCCTCTCCCTCCTGGACCGCCTCGTCGACGCGGGCAACACGGTCGTCGTCATCGAGCACCACCAGGCGGTCATGGCCCACGCGGACTGGCTGATCGACCTGGGCCCGGGCGCGGGCCACGACGGCGGCCGGATCGTCTTCGAAGGCACGCCGTCCGAACTGGTGGAGAAGGGCGACACATTGACGGCTCGTCACCTGAGGGAGTACGTGGGCGCCTGAGCCCCTCCCACGGCCCGCGACGGTGAGGGGCGCGCGACGGTGTGGAGGTCCCTCACCGTCGCGGGCCGTCCACACCGTGAAACGACCTGGACCGGCCCCGCCCCCACATCGCACCATCCCGCCATGACGACGACCTACCTCATCCTCCACGGCTTCCAGAACCACCGCCCGCCCGGCCACTGGCAGCACTGGCTCGCCGGCCGCCTCGCCGAGCGGGGCCACGAGGTCCGCTATCCGCAGCTCCCCGAGCCGGACGCGCCGGTCCTGGAGGACTGGCTGGCCGCGCTGGAGGAGCACGGCGGGCGCCCGGACGAGGGCGAGTTCGTCGTGCTCGCCCACAGCCTGTCCGTGCTGCTGTGGCTCGGGGCCGGGGAGCGGCGGCCGGACGCGGACCGGGTCCTCCTCGTCGCCCCGCCCTCCCCCGCCGTGACCGCCTCGATCCCCGAGATCGCCGCCTTCGCCGCCCCCGCCGCCTCCACCACCTCCGCCGCCTCCACCACCTCCGCCCCCGCCGCCTTCGCCAACGGGCTCGACCTCGCCTCCGTACGGCTGAAGGCCCCGACCCGGCTCGTGTACGGCGACGGCGACCCGTACTGCCCCGAGGGCGCCGACGTGCACTACGGCACCCCGCTCGGCCTCGACATGGACCTGGTCCCGGGCGGGGCGCACCTCAACCCGGACTCCGGGTACGGGGCGTGGCCCTCGGTCCTGGAGTGGTGCGAGGACCCGGCGGTGCGGGTGCGCGGCCGGTAGGGTCGGCGGGATGGACGAGGAAGGCATGCTCGACGTCGGCGACGGCAACCGCATCCACTACGAGGTCGTGGGCAACCCGGCCGGCAAGCCCGCGCTCGTCGTCCACGGCGGCCCCGGCTCCGGCTCCTCGCCCACCGCCCACCGGCTCTTCGACCCGGAGAAGTACCGGATCGTCCTCTTCGACCAGCGCGGCTGCGGCCGCTCGCTGCCGCACGCGAGCGATCCCGCCACCGACATGTCCGTGAACACCACCGCGCACCTGATCGCGGACATGGAGCGGCTGCGCGAACACCTCGGCGTCGAGCGCTGGCTGCTGTACGGGGGCTCCTGGGGCTCCACGCTGATCCTGGCGTACGCCGAGACGTACCCCGAGCGCGTGTCCGAGATCGTGATCGCGGCCGTGACGACGACCCGGCGCTCCGAGACCGCCTGGCTGTACGAAGGGGTGGGCCGGTTCTTCCCCGAGGCGCACGAGCGCTTCCGGGAGGGTGTGGACGGGGCGGCGGACCTCGTCGCCGCGTACGCCCGCCGGATGGAGGACCCGGACCGGTCAGTACGGGAGAAGGCGGCGGCCGACTGGTGCGCCTGGGAGGACGCGGTGCTGTCCATGGAGGGCATGGGCACCCCGTACACCGACCGGGTCGACGACGCCCGCCTCGCCTTCGTCCGTATCTGCGCCCACTACTTCGCGCACGGCGCCTGGCTGGAGGAGAGCGCCCTGATCCGCGACGCCCACCGGCTCGCGGGCATCCCGGGCGTCCTGATCCACGGCCGCCTGGACATGGGCGGCCCGCTCACCACGGCCTGGGAGCTCTCCCGCGCCTGGCCGGACGCCGAGCTGCACGTGGTGGAGGCGGCGGGCCACCTGGGCGGCGGGGAGACCCGCGCACTCGTCCTCTCGGCCCTGGCGCGCTTCGCGAACGGGTGACAGGCCGTGCGTCGCCCACACCCCCGGGTGAACATCGGTCCATGACGACCGAGATCCACCTCGCCCAGCAGCCCGAGGCCGACGAGCTGCTCGGCCGCTCCCCGCTCGCCGCGCTCGTCGGCATGCTGCTCGACCAGCAGGTGCCGATGGAGTGGGCGTTCTCCGGGCCGTACACGATCGCGCAGCGGCTCGGCGCCGACGATCTCGACGCGGGGCAGATCGCCGCGTACGATCCCGACGCCTTCGCCGCGCTGCTCTCCGACAAGCCCGCCGTGCACCGCTATCCCGGCTCCATGGCCAAGCGGATCCAACAGCTGTGCCAGTTCCTCGTGGACGAGTACGGGGGCGAGGCCGAGGCGGTCTGGTCGGACGCCGCGACCGGCAAGGAGCTCCTCGCAAGACTGAAGGCCCTGCCCGGTTTCGGGGCGCAGAAGGCGCAGATCTTCCTCGCGCTGCTGGGCAAGCAGTACGGCGTACGTCCCGAGGGCTGGCAGGAGGCGGCCGGGGCGTACGGCGAGACCGGCTCGTACCGCTCCGCCGCCGACATCACCGGGCCCGAGTCGCTCGCCAAGGTCCGCGCCTTCAAGCAGGAGGCGAAGCGCGCCGCAAAAGCGGCCAAATCATCTGGGAATTGAATGTTCCGGATGTCAATCCTGCTAAATCCGACATGAATTGTGGCTGAGCTGTTCACACGAGGCACCGGAGATCGCTAACTTCCCCTCAACCTCGTTCGCATCGGGAAGGACCTCTGTGAACGCATCCTCTCGCAGAGCCGCGGCCACCCTGGCCGCTGCCGCACTTGCCACCCCGCTCCTGCTGGCCGCCGCTTCCCCCGCCACCGCCACCTCGGACCCCGCGGCCAAGCCCGCCCGAGACGCCGCGAAGCTGGCGAAGAAGCTGGTCGGCGAGACGTCCGCGCAGGACGCCTACAAGCACCTGGAGATGTTCCAGGCGATAGCCGACTCGGCCGGCGGTCACCGCGCGGCCGGCTCGCTCGGGCACGACGCCTCCGCGGCGTACGTGTACCAGCAGCTCAAGAAGGCCGGCTACAACGTCTCGTACCAGAAGTTCGACTTCATCTACACCGAGACGCTGGCCCAGAAGGCCGCCGTGATCTCCCCCGCGCCGCGCGACATCGCGATCGCGGCCATGACGTACACCAAGTCGACCCCGGTCGGCGGCATCACGGCAGACCTCGCGGCCGCCCCGGTCGACGCCGACGGCACGAACGGCTGCGAGCCGGGCGACTTCGCCGCGGGCGCCTTCACCGGCAAGATCGCCCTGATCAAGCGCGGCGGCTGCACCTTCGCCGCCAAGCAGGAGAACGCCGCCGCGGCCGGCGCCGTGGGCGCGATCGTCTACAACAACACCGACGGGGCCCTCTCCGGCACCCTCGGCGACCCGGCGGCCGGCAAGATCCCGACCGGCGGCGTCACCAAGGCCGAGGGCGAGAAGCTCGCCGCCGACCTGGCCGCGGGCCCGGTGAACATCTCCTTCGAGATCCGCCAGCTCGCGGAGCAGCGCTCCACCAACAACGTCATCGCGGAGACCAAGGGCGGCAACGCCGCCAACACCGTGATGCTCGGCGCGCACCTCGACTCCGTGACGGCCGGCCCCGGCATCAACGACAACGGCTCCGGCTCCGCCGGTCTGCTCCAGGCGGCCCTGGAACTCGCCGAGTCGAAGGCGAAGGTCCGCAACAAGGTCCGCTTCGCGTGGTGGTCGGCCGAGGAGAACGGCCTGCTCGGCTCCGAGCACTACGTCGCGAACATGAGCGAGCTGGACAAGAAGGAGGTCAAGCTCTACCTCAACTTCGACATGATCGCCTCGCCGAACTACGGCCTGTTCGTGTACGACGGCGACAACTCGGACAACGTCGGCGCGGGCCCGGGCCCGGAGGGCTCCGCCCAGCTGGAGCGCGACATCACCGACTTCATGGACAAGCGCGGCCTCCCGCACGAGGGCACCGACTTCACGGGCCGCTCGGACTACGGCCCGTTCATCGAGATCGGCATCCCGTCGGGCGGCACCTTCACGGGCGCCGAGGGCATCAAGACGGCGGCGCAGGCGGAGAAGTTCGGCGGGACGGCGGGTGTCGCGTACGACGTGAACTACCACGCGGCCGGCGACGACCTGTCGAACATCAACATGACGGCCTTCGACGCCAACATCGACGTCATCGCCAACGCGCTGGGCACCTACGCCCACGACATCAGCTCCCTGAAGCGCCCGGTCGTCTCCGTCCCGACGGAGGGCGACGCGGGCAGCGGCGGCGGCCTCCACGACGGCCACGACCACGAGGTCACCGAGTAACCGCGACACACGAGTCGTAGGCGTTCGGCACAACGACCCGCACGAGGGGGTCCGGTCACGACCGGACCCCCTTCCGTGTCGGGGCGGCTTACCGCCGCCTCCGCGCCGTGCCGAAGAGCGACCGGCCGATCTCCCGGTCCACCGCCTCCGCGTACCGCCCCCACAGCGGCGACCCCTTCACCGCCGCCTCCAGCGCATCCACCCCGATCGGCCCCAGGCCGCTCGTCAGCACCTCCTCCAGGTCGTACGCCGACTCCGGAAACGTCCGCACCGTCGCCTTCAGCGCCTTCGCGTCGTCCGGAGTGAACGCCCGCAGCGCGTGCTGCACGCGGTTGCCCAGCTGCGCCGGCACATCCCCCGGCACGTCCCCGGCACGTCCTTCGGCGTCTGCGTCACGAAGAACACCCCCACCCCCTTCGAGCGAATCGGCCGCACCGTCTGCGTGATCGCCTCCAGGAACGTCGAGAACAGGAGAGCGGGATCCGGATCCGCGCGTCCGGGTGAACCGCGCCGTCCCAGAGCAGCGCCCCCAGATCGAGTGCGGCCCCGCTGAACCCGTACCCCGCCGCGATCTCGCCGGTCGGAGACTGTTCGCTCACGCTCATCAGGGGACCCCAATTCCGGGTTTGTGGCGGTTTGCCCCAGCATCGCACCACGTCCGCGTGGCTGCGCCGGGAGCCGCTTGCCCGGTAGGCTTTCCGTGTGATCTTCAAGCGCATCGGAAACGGCCGGCCGTATCCCGACCACGGCCGGGAAAGCACCCGGCAGTGGGCGGACGTCGCCCCGCGCCCGGTCCGCCTCGATCAGCTGGTGACCACCAAGGGCCAGCTGGACCTGGAGACGCTGCTCGCCGAGGACTCCACCTTCTACGGCGACCTCTTCGCGCACGTCGTGAAGTGGCGGGGCGACCTCTACCTCGAGGACGGGCTGCACCGCGCCGTGCGCGCGGCACTCCAGCAGCGGCAAGTACTGCACGCCCGCGTCCTGGAGATGGACTGACGGGTCCACCCCCGCTCGACTGATCCTTTCGGGGTCTCTTCCCGCCCATCCGGACGCGATCACATGATCATCCAGTAGGCAACCTCGACCAGCGGCATTACGCTGCGTCCATGAGCATGCTCACTCCCCCCGGAATGGGCGGAAAGTACCGCATCACGGGGGACAAGTACCCGCGCATGCGCCGCCCCCGGCGTCGGCGCCGGATCGTCCTCGCGGCCGGGGCCGCCGTGATCGTGCTCGGCGCGGCCGGATGGGGAACGCTGCAGCTCGTCGACGTGTTCTCGGGCGGCGGCGACGACACGAAGACGACGGCCGGCCGCCGCGCCGACTGCAAGCCCGCCCCCAAGGCGACGACGGCGCCCGCCACCGCCCTGCCCAAGCCCGCGCAGATCACGGTGAACGTCTACAACGCGACCCCGCGCAGCGGCCTCGCGAAGACGACCGCCGACGAACTCAAGAAGCGCGGCTTCGTCATCGGCAAGGTCGGCAACGCGCCCGCCGCGTACGACAAGAAGGTCCCCGGCGCCGGGGTACTGCTCGGCGCCCCGGGGGCCGCCAAGGGCGCGTTCCCGGTCCTGGGCACCCAGCTGAAGGGCGCCACGACGAAGACGGACACCCGCGCCACGGCGGACGTGGACCTGATCCTGGGCACGGCCTTCAAGACCCTGGACCCGAAAGCAACGGCGGACGCGGCCCTGGTCGCCCTCAACACGCCCAAGCCCGCGCCCGCGCCTTCTTGTTAGGGGCTCGGTTCGCCTCCGGGCGCCCTTATGCGGGTGTCGACGGTCGATCGTGCTCGGTCCTTCGTTCCTCAGGACCTACGCGCGTTCTCCCTTTCGACACCCGCGGCGCCCTTCGGCTCACTCGCCGAGGCCCCGTGGTGCTGAATTAGTCGACGGTCCCGTACATGCGGTCGCCCGCGTCGCCCAGGCCCGGGACGATGTAGCCGCTCTCGTTGAGGCGCTCGTCGACCGAGGCCGTCACGACCGTCACCGGCGTGCCCGCCAGCTCGCGCTCCATGACCTCGACGCCCTCCGGGGCGGCGAGCAGCACGACCGCGGTCACATCGTCCGCGCCGCGCTTGATCAGCTCCTGGATCGCCGCGACGAGCGTGCCGCCCGTCGCCAGCATCGGGTCCAGGACGTACACCTGGCGACCCGAGAGGTCCTCCGGCATCCGCGTCGCGTAGGTCGACGCCTCCAGCGTCTCCTCGTTGCGGATCATGCCGAGGAAGCCCACCTCGGCGGTCGGAAGCAGCCGCACCATGCCGTCGAGCATGCCGAGGCCGGCGCGGAGGATCGGGACCACCAGCGGCCGCGGGTACGACAGCTTCACGCCCGTCGTGGGCGTCACAGGGGTCTCGATGTCGACCTGCTCCGTGCGCACGTCCCTGGTGGCCTCGTAGGCGAGCAGGGTGACCAGCTCGTCGGCGAGACGGCGGAAGGTCGGGGAGTCGGTGCGCTTGTCGCGCAGCGTGGTGAGCTTGTGGGCGACCAGCGGGTGATCGACGACGTGGAGACGCATGACTCCAACAGTAGCCCGCACTGGCATCAACCCACGCCGTGGAGGGAAGGTGGGGGCACAGGACCCAGTCGTGGGGTGGTGTGGCCCATGCCCGACCCGCAAGACCCGGCCGAGGTGCCGGGCGGTGAGACGCCGCCGGAGACCGACGCGGAGCGCCGCCGGCGCCGCGCCCAGTTCCTGCGTGAGCTGCACGAGGCGAAGGCGCTGCGCGAGCGCGTCCAGCCCCGGCGCGCGCGAGCGGCCAGGATGCGCCAGGCCATGCGGATGCGAACCTTCCGCTGGTGAGGGCGGCGGCGCCGGGGCGCCGCTCGTGCGCCGCCTGTGCGCCGGGGCCGTGCGCCGGGTCCGCGCGCCCACCCGTTCACCGTCTCGATCAGACTGATGCACGACGCAAGAGCCGAAGACCTCTCCTGAAGCCGTCGTTTCTGCCACGATGCCGATTGGGCGGGGCATCAGGAGCGCGCCGCCGGATCGTCACACCTCTGATCAGTGGGAGAGTCACGGTGTACTTCGCCGCACTGCTCGCGCGCACCGAAGACGGGTGGGAAGCGAGCGACACAGAGATCGACGATGTGGAGACCCTGTCGGATCTGACCGAACTGGCCCGCGAGGCCTCGGTCGACGAGGACACGGTGATCGTCTTCATCGAACAGGAGGACGCCTGGTTCGGCCTCCTCCGGATCGAGGGCGAGGACGACCCTCGCATCTACGTGTCGGACGGGGCGGCCGCCGCCCGCTCCTCGTACGGGGAGATCCTCACCAAGGAACTGCTCGGCGACGACCTGGACGACGACGCCGCCGACCTGGACGCACTGGACCTCGACGGGACGGAGGACGGGGAGCCGCTCGACCAGGAGGACGACGAGGACGCGTCGCAGGCCGCTGCCGACGCCGTGCCGGCCGCGCCGGTCGGCGACCGGCTGATCCTGGCGGATCTCGGCGTGTCCGAGAGCATGCTGCTGGCGCTCGAGAGCGACGCGCTGGCGGAGATCGCGGACGCGCTGGGCGCCGCGGAGGTCCTGGAGAGCGTTCGCTAGTGACGGAAGCCGTACCCGATCCCGTACCGGATGCCGTTCCCGATCCCGTACCGGATCACGGCCCCGATCCCGTACGGGATCCCTGGCGGGAGCCCATGCGGCTCGCGCTCGCCGAGGCCGACCGGGCCGCGCTGGCCGGTGACGTACCGGTCGGCGCGGTCGTGCTGGCCCCGGACGGCACGGTCCTCGCCGTCGGGCACAACGAGCGCGAGGCGATCGGCGACCCGACCGCCCACGCCGAGATCCTGGCCCTGCGCCGGGCCGCGGCGAAGACCGGGGAGTGGCGGCTGACCGGCTGCACGCTCGTCGTGACCCTGGAGCCCTGCGTGATGTGCGCCGGCGCGCTCGTGCAGTCCAGGGTCGACCGGGTGGTCTTCGGCGCGCTCGACGAGAAGGCGGGTGCGGCCGGTTCGCTCTGGGACCTCGTACGGGACAGGCGGCTCAACCACCGTCCCGAGGTGATCCACGGCGTCCTCGGCGAGGAGTGCTCGGCCCAGCTCACGGCCTTCTTCCGCACCCGCTGAACGCGTCTCCGACCTGCGAAGCGATACGGATTTCATCGCACGGGCCTCTTTGGGCTAAGCTCTCTCTCGGTAGCGTGTCCGAGCGGCCGAAGGAGCTCGCCTCGAAAGCGAGTGTGGCGCAAGTCACCGAGGGTTCAAATCCCTCCGCTACCGCTTCGATCGAAGGGCCCGGTGCATCGCACCGGGCCCTTCGGCGTGTCCGGGGCGCGTGCACCCGTACCGGTACGACAGAGGCCCCGGCCGCACTGTGTGCGCGGCCGGGGCCTCTCCGTCGGACGGGGGGAGCGGCATCGGGGGGACAAGCCGCTCCCCCCGATGAGAACCGGTCCTACAAGTCCTGCGCCGCAGTCAGGGGGAGAGCGCGCGGCGCGGACCCCGCAGTGAGGGCCGGTTCCTCGGCCCTGCGGATTCCTGCCAGATCCGCCGGGCTCGACATCCATACTGCTCTGCCGTCACCCTTCCGGGGGGCGGCAAACGGCCTCGATCACCGGGCCCTTGGTCCATAAAGATCCGGTGAGTGGCCGAAGTGGCTCGGTTAGACTCACGCGTCCGCACAGGGGCACGGACAGCTGGGACACAGACAGGGGAGGGCGCGGCAGATGGCGCAAGCGAAGAAGGTCGCGCTGTACGCGCTCGTGGTCTTCGTGCTGTACACGATCATCAATTCCCCCGACCGGGCCGCCGATCTCGTCCAGGTAGGGTTCGAGGGCATATCGTCCGCCGCACAGGGCGTCGGCGAGTTCATGACGGAACTCGTCAACTAGAGCATCGACGAGGAGTCCTGCCGTGATCCGCCATCTGGTCCTGTTCAAGCTCAACGACGGCGTGCAGCGCGACGAGCCGCGTGTGGTCGCCGGGGCCGAGGCCTTCCGGGCGCTCGGCGGGCTCATCCCGGAACTGACGTTCTGGGAGTGCGGCTGGAACGTCTCCGACCGGCCGATCGCGTACGACTTCGCCATCAACTCGGCGGTCGAGGACACCGATGCGCTCAAGCGCTACCTGGAGCACCCGGCCCACCAGGCGGGCGTGGCCCAGTGGCGCGAGTTCGCCACGTGGGTGATCGCGGACTACGAGTTCTAGGGGCTCACCCGAGACTCACCCGAGACTCACCCGGCTCTCTTCTTCAAGGCCCCTCGCCGTCACGGCGGGGGGCCTTCTGGGTGTTGACCTCCCATTTAATCCCAACTTGCCCTCAACACGTGGCTATACGGTGCTTGCACACAGTGGACATGTCTTGTGATGCTATGACCGCTTTTGATGGATGAGTTTGACCGTAGTTGACCAGCCATAGTCGACCGCAAGACCAGCCAAAGGGGTGGCGTGAACGTGCCGGCCAGTACAGCGCCTCAAGTCCCGCCCCAGAACGAGGCCGGAGGCCCGGACACCCCGCGCCCCCGGCCGCAGAACACCCGGCCCCAGAACACCCGGCCCCAGAGCACCCGGGGCGCCGACACCCGCGCGCTCACCCAGGTGCTCTTCGGACAGCTCAAGGAGCTTGAACCGGGCAGCCCGGAGCACCACCGGGTGCGCGGAGCGCTGATCGAGGCCAACCTGCCGCTCGTGCGGTACGCGGCGGCCCGCTTCCGCTCCCGCAACGAGCCCATGGAGGACGTCGTCCAGGTCGGCACCATCGGTCTGATCAACGCCATCGACCGCTTCGACCCGGACCGCGGCGTACAGTTCCCGACCTTCGCCATGCCCACCGTCGTCGGCGAGATCAAGCGCTACTTCCGCGACAACGTACGGACCGTGCACGTGCCGCGCCGGCTGCACGAGCTCTGGGTCCAGGTCAACGGAGCCACCGAGGACCTCACGACCGCCCACGGCCGCTCCCCCACCACCGCCGAGATCGCCGAACGACTGAAGATCGGCGAGGACGAGGTACTGGCCTGCATCGAGGCGGGACGGTCGTACCACGCCACCTCTCTGGAAGCGGCCCAGGAGGGCGACGGGCTGCCCGGACTGCTCGACCGGCTCGGCTACGAGGACCCGGCACTCGCCGGGGTCGAGCACCGGGATCTCGTACGGCATCTGCTCGTACAACTGCCCGAGCGCGAGCAGCGGATCCTGATGCTCCGTTACTACAGCAACCTGACCCAGTCTCAGATCAGCCAGGAACTCGGCGTCTCACAGATGCATGTGTCAAGGCTCCTCGCCCGGAGCTTCGCCCGATTGAGATCCGCAAACAGGATCGAGGCGTAGCTGAAACGGGTAGACCGTTTCGGAGTAGTTCTGACGCGGCTTCACGGCGGCCAAATGCCGTACACCCCTTGTTTCCTGCGGATATCCCCGTGCGCTGTGTCGACAAGTCACTACAGCGTGTTGCCGACATGTGACATTCTGCTGGAACCGCGTTTGCCGCAGCCCCGCCTCCGGTATTCAGGTGGAGGCTGCGTTCCTCCGATGGTCGTGGCCGCCGCGACCGTCCGCGACCTCAAGGGGGTGGCATGTCCGCAGAACAGGGCAGCTCGAAGGTGCTCACGCTCACGCCCGAGCCCGCGCAGACGCCGGTTCAGATGCCGGTGCAGCCGCAGGCCCAGGCCCCGAGCGAAGCGCCCGCCGCGCCGCTTGTCGTCTCGCCGGAAGCCATCGACACCCGCACGCTCTCCCGCTCCCTCTTCCTCCGGCTCCGCGCCCTGGACGACGAAGGCGCCGCCGCGGACAGCCCGGAGCGGACCTACGTCCGCGACACCCTCATCGAGCTCAACCTGCCGCTCGTGCGGTACGCGGCGGCCCGATTCCGCTCCCGCAACGAGCCGATGGAGGACATCGTCCAGGTCGGCACCATCGGCCTGATCAAGGCGATCGACCGCTTCGACTGCGAACGCGGCGTGGAATTCCCGACGTTCGCGATGCCGACCGTCGTCGGCGAGATCAAGCGCTTCTTCCGCGACACGAGCTGGTCGGTACGCGTCCCGCGCCGGCTCCAGGAGCTGCGCCTCGCGCTGACCAAGGCGAGCGACGAGCTCGCCCAGAAGCTCGACCGCTCCCCGACCGTCCCCGAACTCGCCGCCGTTCTCGGGGTGTCGGAGGAGGACGTCGTCGACGGCCTCGCGGTCGGCAACGCGTACACCGCCTCCTCACTCGACTCGCCCTCCCCGGAGGACGACGGCGGCGAGGGCTCGCTCGCGGACCGCCTCGGGTACGAGGACACGGCCCTGGAAGGGGTCGAGTACCGCGAGTCGCTGAAGCCGCTGCTCGCCAAACTCCCGCCCAGGGAGCGGCAGATCATCATGCTGCGGTTCTTCGCCAACATGACCCAGTCGCAGATCGGCGAGGAGGTCGGCATCTCGCAGATGCACGTCTCGCGGCTGCTGACGCGGACGCTGGCGCAGCTGCGGCAGGGCCTGATCGCCGACTAGAGGATCGGCGAAGTCCACCGAATCGCTTCCTTGCTGACATACCGTCAGCCACACTGACGCCATGCGGCGACGACAGAGGTCACTTCTGACAGTGGTCGCGCTCTGCCTCGGCGGAGCGCTGACCGCGTGCGGCAGCGGAGACGACGGCGAGGGCTACGCGGCGGTGGGCGCGGGCTCCTCCCCGAAGGGCGCGGTGCCGCCGTCGGGATCGGTGACCCTGATCCCGCTGGACGGCGCCCCGTCGGCGTCAGCGAGCGGTACGACCTCCAGCACGTCGTCCCCGTCCCCACCGGCGCCGGGAACGGCCTCGGAGCCGCGACCGGGCGCGTCCCCGTCCGGCGCGTCCGGCACATCCGGCGAGCGCGGTACGGGTGCGGGTGCGGGTACGAGTTCGGGTTCGGGTTCGGGTACGGGTACGGGTACGGCCCCAGGGACCACGCCCCCGCCGGCCCTGCCGTCGGCCCCGGGCGCGACGACTCCGCCGCCGCCACCGCCCACCCAGACGACTCCGACCACTCCGGGCACTCCGGCCGCCCTGACCCTCTCCGCGCCCGTGCTCGGCGACGCGGAGGTGCGGTGGTGCGAGAAGGTGACGGTCACGTTCCGCAACACCGGGGGCACGGCGGCGACTTCGGGCACGGTCACGTTCGCCACCCACGTCATCGGCGCGCTCGGCATCGACTGGGCGACGATCGAATCCGCACAGCCACTGCCCACCCCGATCGCGGCGGGGGCGGCACGGACCCATACGTACACGGTCTGCGTGGACTCCTGGCGGGTGCCGTTGGGCATGCACATCGACACCCAGAAGGTCACTGCGAAGCTCTGACTTCCGTCGGGGAAGGGTGCGTGCTCCTCAGATGCCGCCGCAGAAGGACGTTGGCATCGGTCTCCGCACTCCAGTCGAACCGCAGCCGGGCATCGGCCCGCTCCTTCGCCAGCTCGGCGCACTCCACGCAGTCGGGAACGGGGACGGGCGGCCGGCTCATCTCGTACGCGGTGCTCGCCCGCTCGTTGGCGGCCCGCACCCCGGCACTCAGCCGCTCCGCCGGCGTCGCCGGGCGGACCTGCTCCGGATCGGCCTGCCACTCCCGCCCGCCTCCGACGGGACGGAGCATGGCGTAGGGCCCCGCCTTGCCCCGGTACTCCCCGACCTTGCGGGCGGTGGGGTCGTAGACGAACCCCCCGCATTCCATGTGCCCTGCCATTCCTCAGCTCCTCACCCGATCGGGCGACTACTCTCCGTGGCTCCAGCGTTGCTCAATGGGAGGAGCGGCCACAACGCTCGACGCGTGCCAAGGGCCCACTGTCACAAGGGGGGATGGAGTGAGTCGACGGAACGCCACGGGAGGAACGGCCGCCACGACGGCGGGTGTCTTCGGCGAGCTGCTCCGGCACTACCGGGAGGCGGCGAACCTGACGCAGGACGGCCTCGCGCGCCAGATCCCGTGCGACCGGTCGCACGTGGCGCGGGTGGAGGCGGGGACGCGGGTGCCGCAGGACACGTTCGCGAAGGCGTGCGACGAACTGCTGGGGACGGGAGGGGTGTTAGGGCGGCTGTGGGGCCGGATCGACTGGTATCCGGAGGTACAGCACCCGGACTGGTTCGAGCGCCGGGCGGAGATGGACGCCGAGGCGGTGGCCCTACGGGAGTACCAGGTGCAGATGATTCCGGGTCTGCTGCAGACACCCGAGTACGCGCACGCTCTGTTCTCGCGGAGGTCCTCCGGCGAGGAGCTGGAGGAGCGGGTGAGAGCCCGACTGAGCCGCCAGCAGCGGTTCTTGGCCGAGGACGGCCCGCTGTACGTGGTGGTGCTGGACGAGAGCTGTCTGCGGAACGTCGTGCAGAGCACGAACGTCATGCGCGGGCAGTGCGAGCATCTGCTCAGGGTGGGCCGGCGTCCCAACCTCCGCATTCAGGTCGCCCCGGCCGACCGGGCCGAACTTCGCCGCCCCAACACCTCGTTGTCGCTGATCACGCTGCCCGACGGCAAGGAGTGGATCTACTCGGAATCCCTGGGAAAGGGTCACTTCATCGACGATCCGGCCGCCTTCACGCGGCACAGCCAGACCTATGATGTGCTCAGGGCAGACGCTCTGTCAGCTCGCGAGTCGGCCGCTTTGATCAGCGACATGATGGAAGGGTACGGACACCATGCAGAGGCACGATCTGAACCCGACGACCTGGATCAAGAGCAGCTACAGCGGCGACGACGGCGGCAACTGCGTCGAGGTGGCCCCCGGATTCCCCGGCCTCGTCCCCGTGCGTGACAGCAAGGTTCCAGATGGGCCCGGCCTCGTCTTCGAGCGTGCGGTGTGGGACTCGTTCGTGACGTCCCTCTGAGTCCTCAGGCGAGGACCAGGGCCGCGACGACCGGGGCCGCGTACATCAGCGGCCACGCGACGTGCGGGTAGGAGCGGGCGCGGATCACGGTGATGACGGCTCCGGCGAAGTAGAGGACCGTGCCGATCCCGGCCGCCAGGCCGATCGCAGGCACCCACAGGCCGACCACCAGGCCCGCCGCGCCGGCCGCCTTGGCGACGCCGAGCCAGGTCCACCAGGTGCGAGGGACGCCGTACTCGGTCAGGGGCTCGACGACCCACGGGGCGTTGATGAAGATCGAGAAGGCCGAGAAGCCGACCATGAACGCGGCGACAGCGGTGACGACGATGTAGGTGGTGGACATCGGGGACGCTCCTCATCCAGGTGGTGTCCGAGCGCTTCTCGCTCGGACACCCCACTGACGGAGCGCGCCGCACACGTGTGACAGGCCCGGCGCCTGTTTCTTCGGGAACTTTCCACCGCCGCGAGGCTCAAGGGCCTGACCGCCCCCGTCAGCCGCTGGTGGTGGCCGCCCTCTCTCCGAGTGTGGCGGGTTCCGGCGCCGCCTCAAGGGCGCTTCGCGTCGCTCCGCGATGGGCTCCGCCCACCCTTGACCCGCCGCCTCCACCCGCCTTTTCACACTCGGAGGGCGGCCCGGGGTGGGGTCCACGCGAGGGGCACGGTGGTTGGCGCGGCTCGGCTCAGCGGCCGCAGGCCGATGGGTGGTTGTGCGCGGCAGTTGAATGGGGCGGCCCGGCACCGGCTCAGCGTGTGACGGCCGGCGGACGGCCGGGCTTCATGCCCCGCTGGTCACCCCCGGTGGAATCTCCCGCCCCGAAACCCTCCCCGGAGGCTGGGGGCACTCAAGGCCCCACGTCCCGGCCGGGCCCGGGAGCGGGCCCACTCGCGGTAGCGCAGGCTCGGCGGGGCGCCCGGAAAGCCGCCGGGGCATGCCGTTTCCGTGCTCTGCGCGAGCCTAACTGCGCCCTACTCGCGGTAGCACGCAGGACGAAAGCCGCACCTGCGGGCAATTCGCCCGCTCGTCGGCGTTGGTGGCGGCGTTATGACTCCACGCAGGCGGACCAACCACCCGGCGTCGAGGGCGGCGGCGCTGGGGTCCGCCCCGCAGCCCCCGGCAGGGTTGAGGGAAGGGGCGGGGTAGGGGATCTCCACCGGGGGTGACCAGCGGGGCATGAAGCCCGGCCGTCCGCCGGCCGTCGCACGCTGAGCCGGTGCCGTCACCGCCCCACACCACTACAGCGCACCCGACCCAACCCGCACCGGCTTCCCGGCCACGGCCACAAACCGAGCCCCCACCCACCCCGCCCAACACGAGGAACCCAGCCCGGCCGATTCCCGGCCCCCCACCCACACACCCGCCACACGCCCACGAAGCCGAGACGCCCCCGAGTGGATGCGTGGCCACGCCCCCCGGCCGCCCTCCGAGTGGGAAAAGGCGCCCGTAGGCGGTGGGTCAAGGGTGGGCGGAGCCCATCGCGGAGCGACGCGACGAGGAACGAGGAGCGCCCTTGAGGCGGCGCCGGAGGGCGCCACACTCGGAGCGAGGGCGGCCGAGCCAGAAGCTCACCAGGGCCCGGGGCACGAGCGCCCCACGGCCCCCGGGGCACGACCGCCCCAAAGCCCCCGGGCCCCCGGGCCAAGACCCTCAGGACCCGTCAGCCCAGGGCCCGTCGGCCCAGGACCCGTCAGCCCAGGGCCAGCCAGGCCACCGCCGCCAGGATCGCGATCGCCGCGACGACGCCCACGATCAGGCCGACGCGCGGGCCGGACGAGGTGGTCGCCGCCGCCTGGGGGCGGCCCTGCGGGGCGCCCTCGTCGACGAAGGCGCGGAACATCTGGGTGCTGCCGGCCGGGTCGTAGTTGCCCTCGGGGCCGGGGCCCTGGCCGTACGGAGCTTGCGGGTTGTGTGCCATGGGCAGGGACCCTAGCGAACCCTGCCTTCCGGCCCCAAGCCCCGACCCGTAACGGCACCGATCCCCCGCCGTGCTCCCGCACGCCTCCCACCTTTGCCGATTCTTTAGCGCGGTTTGACCGATTTAGTTTGCCTGGAGCAACCATCCATCTCTATGGTTGCCCTAAGCAACAAGATGGGGTCGCCGTGGACACAGCGGACAAGCCGAACCGGTACGAGAACCTCGCCCGCCAGGTGAGCGCCATCGGCGCGGTCAAACGCGGCATGGCCCGCTCCCTGCCCGCCGACTGCCCCAGCGGTTCGGCCGTCGTCCTCGCCCTGCTCAAGCGCCACGGGGACATGCGGATGAGCCGGATCTCCGAGCTGATGGCCGTCGACATGTCGGTCAGCAGCCGTCACGTGTCCCACACCGTCGACCGCGGCTGGGTCGAACGGCTCCCCGACCCCGCCGACAGGCGTTCCCGGATCCTGCACCTCACCGCCGAGGGCAGGGAGAAGCTCGCCGAGCTCGACCGCCGGCTGACCGCCATGCTCGCCCGCAACCTCGCGGACTGGTCCGACGACGACGTCGAACTCCTCACCACCCTGCTCGCCCGCCTCCGCGGCTCCTTCGGAGACTGCCGGGCCCACGCCTAGAAGCACCAGACGCATCAGACGCATCAGACGCAAAGGACGTTCATGGCCACGACCACCCCCGCCCCGTCGACCCAGGCGAGCGGCCACGCCTCCGACGGGGCGCCCATGACCCACCGGCAGATCATGGAGGCGCTCTCCGGGCTGCTGCTCGGCATGTTCGTCGCCATCCTGTCCTCGACGATCGTCTCCAACGCCCTCCCCCAGATCATCACCGACCTCGGCGGCGGCCAGTCCGCCTACACCTGGGTCGTCACGGCCGCGCTCCTCTCCATGACCGCGACCACCCCCCTGTGGGGCAAGCTCGCGGACCTCGTCTCCAAGAAGCTGCTCGTCCAGATCGCCCTGCTGATCTACGTCGCCGGCTCGGTCGTCGCCGGCCTCGCGCAGAACACCGGCATGCTCATCGCCTGCCGTGTCGTCCAGGGCATCGGCGTCGGCGGACTGACCGCCCTCTCCCAGATCATCCTGGCCGCGATGATCGCCCCGCGTGAGCGCGGCCGGTACAGCGGCTACCTCGGCGCCACCTTCGCCGTCGCCACCGTCGGCGGCCCGCTGCTCGGCGGGGTCATCACCGACACCGACTGGCTCGGCTGGCGCTGGTGCTTCTACGTCGGCGTGCCCTTCGCGCTGATCGCACTCCTCGTCCTGCAGAAGACCCTCAAGCTCCCGGTCGTGAAGCGCCAGGTGAAGGTCGACTGGGCGGGCGCGTTCGTCATCAGCGCCGCCGTGTCGCTCCTCCTGATCTGGGTGACCTTCGCGGGTGACAAGTACGACTGGCTGTCCTGGCAGACGTACGTCATGGTCGGCGGTTCCGTCCTCCTCGGCGCGCTCTTCGTCCACGTCGAGTCGAAGGCCGACGAGCCGATCATCCCGCTGCGCCTCTTCCGCAACCGGACCATCACCCTCGCCTCGCTCGCCTCCCTCTTCGTGGGGGTCGCGATGTTCGCCGGCACGGTGTTCTTCAGCCAGTACTTCCAGCTGGCGCGGGGCGAGTCGCCCACGATGTCCGGCGTCCTGACCATCCCGATGATCGCCGGTCTGTTCGTCTCCTCGACCGTCTCCGGCATGGTCATCACCAAGACCGGGCGCTGGAAGGCCTGGCTGGTCAGCGGCGGTGCCCTGGCGACCGGCGGGCTCGGTCTGCTGGGCACGATGCGCTACGACACGGCGTACTGGCACCTGGCGCTCTTCATGGGCGTCCTGGGGCTCGGCCTCGGCATGATGATGCAGAACCTGGTCCTGTGCACGCAGAACCAGGTGGACCCGAGCGACCTGGGCTCCGCCTCCTCCGTCGTCACCTTCTTCCGCTCGCTCGGCGGCGCGATCGGTGTCTCGGCGCTCGGCGCGGTGATGGCCAACCAGGTCACGCAGTACGTGAAGGACGGCCTGACGGCCCTCGGCCCGCAGGGCGCGGCCTACGCGAAGGCGGCCGGCGGTGGCGGCATCCCGGACATGGACACGCTGCCGGCCCCGCTGCGCACGGTGATGGAGAGCGCGTACGGGCACGGTGTCGCCGATGTCTTCCTCTACTCGGCGCCGTTCGCGCTGCTCGCCTTCCTGGTGACGCTGTTCATCAAGGAGGTCGCGCTCAAGAGCAGCAGCGACAACGGCTGAAAGCTCCCGGCCGCGCCCCGAGCGGAGGCGCGGCCGGGTCGGTACGGAGCGGCGGGCAGGGGACGGCCCGCCGCTCCGTCATTTCTCCTGGCTGCGCGCGACCATCGTCTCGATGCCGGCGATCAGGATGTCCAGGGCGTAGGCGAAGTCCCGCTCCCAGATGTCGCTGACACTGCCGTGCGTGGCCCGCTCGTCGAGGATCTCCTTCATGTCCTCGATCTGTTCCGCGAATTCGGGGTCGTCGCGGAAGGCCGCGACGGCCTCCGTGTAGAAGTCGTCCTGCGACATGCCGGCCTCCGCCGCGCGCAGGCCGAACTGGGCCTCCAGCGTCCCGTAGCCGTACACGAACTGGAAGACCGCCGACATCGCGCCCGGCTGGCCGTGCAGCGGCAGGCCGGTGTCCCTGACCGTCTCCTGGATCTTGGTGCCGACGGCGATCGCGTTCGGGCCGATGTTCAGGTACGAACCGGCGCTGGGCGACACCCACGGGTGGCGGACCAGCATCCTCCGGTAGGCCAGGGCGAGCGCGCCGATCCGGTCCTGCCAGCTCCCGGCGGCGTCGACGGCGTCGAGGTCGATCTCCCCGTAGACGGCGTCGAGGGCGAACTCGATGATGTCGTCCTTGGTGTCCACGTACCAGTAGAGCGACATCGCCGTGACGCCCAGCTCGGTGGCGAGCTTGCGCATCGACAGCTTGGCCAGGCCCTCCTCGTCGAGCATCCGGATCGAGGCGGCGACGATCCGGTCTCGGTCGAGTCCGGCCGGGCCGCCCCCGCTGCGGGCGGCCCGCTTCTCCAGCCAGACGCTGGAACGCGCCGGGTTCTTGGCCCGCTCGGCGGCCTTGACCATCGCGTTCCTCCGTGTGTCTACCTGTCGGTCAGCGGTTCGCCACCATGCTATTCAGCCGCCACCTGCTCCTCCGACCGCTCCTCCGACCGCTCCGACCGCTTCTCCGACCGCTCCGACCGCTCGGCGCGCTTGAGCAGGGCCGCCGCGAGGAGGCCGCCCGCGAACACCGCGACCGCGCCGACGAGCTGGCTGGTCTGGAGCCCGGAGGCGAAGGCGCCGGAGATCTGCCGCCGCTCGGCGTCGCTGCCCGCCGCCGCCAGTGCGGCCGGCAGCGAGGTGGCGGTGACGGCGACGAGCGCCGCGAACCGTGCGTTGAGGACGGCGCCGAGGACGGCGACGCCGAGACCGTTGCCGAACTCGGCGAGGGTGCCGTTGACGCCGGCGCCGACGCCCGCCTTCTCCGGCGGGATCGCGCTCATGATCGCGTTGGCCATGGCCGGGTTGGAGACGGCGAGGCCGATGCCCATCAGGACCAGGCCGAGGAGCATGCCCCAGTAGCTGCCGTCCGTGCCCCCGCCGAGCACGGCGATCGAGGTGAGGCCGGCGGCGACCAGGGTCATGCCGAGGGCGACGGTGGGCGGGGTGCCGAGCTTCATCACGATCCGCGGGCCGACGCCGGTCAGGTTGAGGGCGACGACGGTCAGCGCGAGCGGCGCCATCCGCAGCCCGGCCTCCATCGGGTCGTACCCGAGGACGAACTGCAGGTGCTGGGTGAGCAGGAAGAGCGAGCCGCCCATGCCGAACATGACCAGGATCGCGCCCGCCACGGCTCCCACGAACTTCTGGTTGCGGAAGAAGTGCATGTCGAGCATGGGGTACGGGATGTGCAGCTCCCACAGCGCGAAGGCACCGAGGACGACGACGCCGATCGCGGCGGGGAGCAGCACCTCGGCGGAGGTCCAGCCGTGCTCGGGGCCGGTGATGATCGCGTACACGGCGGCGGTCATGCCGATGGTGGAGAGCAGGGCGCCGAGCAGGTCCGGGCGGTCGCCCTGCGGGTTCCTGGACTCCGGGACCAGCTTGAGGACGGCGATCAGGCCGACCAGGGCGACCGGGATGTTGACCAGGAAGATCATTCCCCACCAGAAGTGGTCGAGGATGACGCCGCCGATCAGCGGTCCTGCCGCGAAGCCGAGCGAACCGACGGTGGCCCACAGCGCGATGGCCTTGACCCGCTCGGAGTCGTCGAAGATCTGCATGACGACGGCGAGGGTGGTGGTCATGAGCAGCGCGCCGCCGACGCCCATCCCGGCCCGGGCGGCGATCAGCTGCGCGGTGGAGTCGGCGAGGCCGGCGGCGAGCGAGCCGAGGCCGAAGAGCGCGAGTCCGGCGGCGAGGAGCTTCTTGCGGCCGTAGCGGTCGGCGGCGTTGCCGGCGGTGAGCAGCAGACCGGACTGGACGAGCGAGTACGCGTTGATCATCCACTGGATGTCGGTGGTCGACGCGTGGAGTTCGGAGGTCAGCGAGGGGATGGCCACGCTGAGGACGGTGTTGTCGAGCAGCACGGTGAGCTGGGCGAGGCAGATGACGCCGAGGATCAGCCAGCGCTGCGGGTGCCTGCCGCCGGTGGTGGTGGTGGGTGCGGCGGGTGAGGACTCGGCGGTCGGCGCCGTCATGGTTCCCCCTTGTACGGTGTACGGGACTTGGCCTCGTACACCGTACAAGAGTCTCTCGTACGCTGTATAGCGCTTATTTCTTCTTGGTCAGGTCGTAGAAGGTGGCGCCGTCGACGGTGACCGTCTCGAAGGTGGACGTGACCCACGCCGAGATCTCCGAGTTGCCGCCGCCGGGACCGCCCTGCGAGCCGCCGATGAAGTAGTGGATCTTCCCCTGGGCCACGTACTGCTTGAACTGGGCGAGGGTCGGGGACGGGTCGCTGCCGTTGAAGCCGCCGATCGCCATCACCGGCTTTCCGGTGGCGAGCTGGTAGCTAGCGGCGTTCTGCGCGCCGATGGTGGCGGCGACCCAGGTGTAGTCGTCGGCGTCGGCGAGGAGGGCCGCCTTGGCCTTGGAGCCGACGCTGGCGCCGTTGAGTAGACCGCCCATGCCGCCGCCACCTCCGCCGCCCTCCATCGTCGGCCGACCGCCGGTGTTGCCATTGCCGTTGCCGTCGCCGCCGCTGCCGTTGGGCATGCCCTGGGGCGGGGTGCCGCCGGGAGCGCCACCGGGCACCTGGCCTCCCGGGCCGCCCGGCATCTGCCCCTGAGCCTGCCCCGGCCCCGGCCCCGGCCCCGGCCACTGGCCCCCGGGGCCGCCCGGCATCTCGCCCGCGCCCATCCGCATGCCGCCTCCCGGCCGTCCGCCCATGGCGGCGCCCGCCGGGCCCGCCGTGACGATCGAGCCCTGGTGGCCGGTGCCCAGCGTCGCGACGGTGTACGCGAACGGGCCCGCGAGCCCCGCCGCCAGACCGAGCCCCGCCACCGCGAGGCCGATCCGCCGGTCCATCCGCCCCGCGAGCAGCAGCCCGAGCGCGGCGAGCGAGCCCGCGACCAGGACCGTCCAGCGCAGCCACGGCAGCCAGTCGGGCGTCCGGCCGAGCAGTACGAACCCCCACACCGCCGTCGCCGCGACCGTCACCGCGAGGGCCGCCGAGGCGGCGAAACGCGTCCGCTCCTCCCACAGGACGCTCGCGCCCATGCCGACGAGAGCGGCGATGTACGGGGCCAGGGCCACCGTGTAGTACTCGTGGAAGATGCCGGCCATGAAGCTGAACACGGCCACGGTCATCAGCAGCGAACCGCCCCAGACCAGGAACGCCGACCGGGCGGTGTCCGTCCTCGATGCCCGCCAGGTCACCACCAGTCCGGCCACGAGCAGGATCAGCGCGGCCGGGAGCAGCCAGGAGACCTGACCGCCCACCGCGTCGTCGAGCATCCGCCCGATGCCGGTCTCGCCCCAGCCGCCGCCCTGACCACCGCCACGGCCACCACCACCGACGCTGCCGGTCTCGTTGCCGTTGATCCGGCCGAGGCCGTTGTAGCCGAAGGTGAGCTCCAGGAAGCTGTTGGTCTGCGAGCCCCCGACGTACGGACGGGAGGACGCCGGCCAGAGCTCGACCAGGGCCACCCACCACCCGGCGGAGACGATCATCGCGAGCCCGGCGAGGGCCAGTTGGCCGATCCGGCGCCCGATGCCGACCGGCGCGCACACCGCGTACACCAGCGCGAGCGGCGGCAGGATCAGGAACGCCTGGAGCGTCTTGGCGAGGAAGGCGAGACCGAAGGCGACCCCGGCCCACGCCAGCCACTTCGCCGCACCCTGCTCCAGGGCCCGGAGCACGCAGTAGACGGCGACCGTCATGAGCAGCGCGAGCAGCGCGTCCGGGTTGTTGAAGCGGAACATCAGCGCGGCGACCGGGGTCAGCGCGAGGACCACGCCCGCGATCAGGCCGGCGCCCGCGCCGAACCGGCGGCGTACGGCGGCGTAGAGGACGGCGACGGTCGCCACCCCCATCAGCACCTCGGGCAGGAGGATCTGCCAGGACCCGAGCCCGAAGAGCCGTACGGACAGCGCCATCGGCCACAGGGCGGCCGGCGGCTTGTCGACGGTGATGGCGTTCGCCGCGTCGAGCGAGCCGAAGAAGAAAGCCTTCCAGCTCTCGCTGCCGGCCTGGACGGCGGCGGAGTAGAAGGAGTTGGCGTAGCCGGAGGCGCTGAGGTTCCAGAGGTAGGCCAGGGTCGTGGCCAGGAGCAGGGCGAGGAACGCGGGGCGGACCCAGGGGGCGTCCTCGGCGCGCCCGCGCCAGAGGCGGGCGGGCAGCGAGGCCCGGGCCGCGGGCGCGGAGGGCGTGTCGTACGTGGTGGTCATCGGGTGTTCCTCGAGGCGCTTGACGTGGAGGCGTCCGGGAAGACCCAGAGCCGGAAGAGGAGGAAGCGCAGGACGGTCGCGGCGAGGTTGGCCACGATCAGCACGGCGAGTTCGGTGGAGTGCGCGGGGTCGCCGGTGGCCGCGCCGAGCGCGGCGAGCGAGCCGCTGGTCAGGGCGAGGCCGATGCCGAAGACGACGAGCCCCTGCGCCTGGTGGCGTACGGCGCGGTCCCGGCCCCGTACGCCGAACGTCAGGCGCCGGTTGGCGGCGGTGTTGGCGACGGCGGAGACCAGGAGGGCGGCGGCGTTGGCGAGTTGGGAACCCGTGCCGAGCCGGAAGGCCGAGTACAGCGCCAGGTAGAAGAGGGTGGACAGCGCGCCCACGACGCAGAAGCCGACCAGCTGGCGGGCCAACCCGCCGGGCACACCGGCGAGTTGCCGGTCGCGGGGGTCGTCGCCGAAGGGCCGGGCGAGCCGGTCCAGCGGGAGCGAGCCGGTGGCGAGCGCCCGGCCCACCCGCCAGACGCCCTTCAGGTCGTCGGTGGCCGTCTTCACGATGTGGACGGTGGAGTCGGGGTCGTCGACCCAGTCGACGGGGACCTCGTGGATCCGCAGCCCGGCGCGCTCGGCGAGCACCAGCATCTCGGTGTCGAAGAACCAGCCGGTGTCCTCGACCATCGGCAGCAGGCGCTCGGCGACGTCCTTCCGTATCGCCTTGAACCCGCACTGCGCGTCGGAGAACCGGGCGGCGAGCGAGCCGCGCAGGATCAGGTTGTACGCCCGCGAGATGAACTCCCGCTTCGGCCCGCGCACGACCCGCGAGGAGCGGGCGAGCCGGGAGCCGATCGCGAGGTCGGAGTGCCCGGAGATGAGGGGCGCGACGAGCGGCAACAGCGCGTTGAGATCGGTGGACAGATCCACGTCCATGTAGGCGAGGACGGGCGCGTCCGAGTTCGACCAGACGGTACGCAGCGCCCGGCCCCGGCCCTTCTGCTCCAGCCGCACGGACCGCACCTCGGGCAGCTTCGCCGCCAGGTCCTTCGCGACCTCCGGAGTCCGGTCGGTGGAGGCGTTGTCGGCGACCGTGATGCGGAAGCCGTACGGGAACGTGCGGGAGAGGTGGTCGTGGAGCCGCAGGACGCAGGGCTCCAGGTCCCTCTCCTCGTTGTGGACGGGAATCACCACGTCGAGGACGGGCCGCCCGGCCGTGCCGACGGGCAGGTGGTCCCGGGCGGGCAGGGTGCCCGCGATCGTTTGGGTTCGCATGGCACAGACCCTCGCCGGGGCCGCTGTCACGGCTGTGTGATCAGCCTGTGCCCCGCCTGTGAGTCGATGTCGACGGGCGAGCGGGGCAGCCGTACGACGAAGACGGTCCGTCCGGGCGTGCTGGTGACGCTCACGTCGCCGCCGTGGGCGGTGGTCACGGCGTGCACGATGGCGAGGCCGAGACCCGTGCTGCCGGCGTGCCGCGAACGGGACGCGTCTCCCCGCGCGAACCGCTCGAAGACGGAGGGCAGGAGCTCGGGCGGGATGCCGGGCCCGTCGTCCTCGATCTCGACGCAGGCGTGCCGGTCGTCCGCCGCCACGCGGGCGGTGACGGTCGTCCCGGGTGGGGTGTGGGTGCGTGCGTTGGCGAGGAGGTTGACCAGGACCTGGTGGAGGCGGGCGCTGTCCGCCCGTACGGTCGCGGGTTCCTCGGGCAGTTCGAGCCGCCAGACGTGCTCGGGTCCGGCGGCGCGGGAGTCGGAGAGCGCGTCCACCACCAGGGGCGCGAGATCGGTGCTCTCGTACGAGAGCGGGCGTCCCGCGTCCAGCCGGGCGAGCAGCAGCAGGTCCTCCACCAGCCCCGTCATACGGGTCGCCTCGGACTCGATCCGTCCGAGCGCGTGCCGCGTGTCGGGCCCGCACTCCTCCCGGCCGCGCCGCGTCAGCTCCGCGTACCCCCGGATCGAGGCCAGCGGCGTCCGCAGCTCGTGGCTGGCGTCCGCCACGAACCGCCGCACCCGTGTCTCGCTCTGCTGGCGGGCGTGGAGCGCGGAGTGGACATGGTCGAGCATCCGGTTGATGGCGGCGCCGACCTGCCCGACCTCGGTCCGCGGATCCGCCTCCGGGACCCGGTGGTGGAGGGACACCTCACCGCTGTGCAGCGGCAGTTCGGAGACCTGGGTGGCGGTCGCCGCGACCCGCCGCAGCGGGCGGAGCGCGATCCCGACCAGCGCGCCGCCGGCGAGCGAGGCGGCGACCAGACCCGCGCCCGTGACGCTCACCTCGACGAGGATCAGGGTGGAGAGGCTCTCCTGGACGTCGGAGAGCGGGATGCCGACGAGATAGTCCCCGTTGATCCCGGAGGCGTACTCGATCCGGTAGTCGCCGAGCCCCGGCAGCTCGACCGTGTGCGGAACGCCGTCGCGCGGGGCGGCGGCGAGGGCTTCGCGCTGCGCCGCGTCGAGGCCGCCGACCTCGTACATCGGTCCGTACGAACCCTGCTCGGCCTGCGCGGAGAGCCCCGCCGAGCCGAGCGTGCCGTCCACGACGACCGCGCCGACGGTGCCGAGCGGTGCGCCGGGTCCGATGACGAAGTCCAGCGGCTCGCGGGGCGCGCGGGAGTCGAAGCCGGGCAGCGGGGCCGGCGGGCCGCCGGCCCGGTGCGAGACGTTCCGCAGCTGCGTGTCGGCCTGGTCGTACAGATAGGAGCGGTAAGCGATCGTCGTCACCGTCCCGATCACGGCGGCGACGACGGCGATCAGCGCGACGGCGGAGACGACGAGCCGCGTCCGCAGCGACCAGGGCCGTCCGAACCAGCGGGACCGCCCGAACCAGCGGGACCGCCCGAACCTGCAGGGCCGTCCGAACCAGCGGGGCCGCCCGAACCTGGCGGTCACCGCGACTACTCTCCCGGCTTGATCAGATAGCCGGCCCCGCGCCGCGTGTGGATCATCGGGGACCGCCCCGCGTCGATCTTCCGCCGCAGGTAGGAGATGTAGAGCTCGACGACATTGGCCTGGCCGCCGAAGTCGTACGACCACACCCGGTCGAGGATCTGCGCCTTGCTGAGCACCCGGCGCGGATTGCGCATGAGGTAGCGCAGCAGCTCGAACTCGGTCGCGGTGAGATGGATCGACTCGCCGCCGCGGGTGACCTCGTGGCTGTCCTCGTCCAGGGTCAGGTCCCCGACGACGAGCAGCGACTCGCTGCGCGCCTGCGCCGCGCCGGAACGACGGATCAGCCCGCGCAGCCGCGCCACGACCTCCTCCAGGCTGAACGGCTTGGTGACGTAGTCGTCGCCGCCCGCCGTGAGCCCGGCGATCCGGTCCTCGACGGCGTCCTTGGCGGTCAGGAACAGCACCGGCACCTCGGGCAGCTCGCGCCGCAGCCGGCCCAGGACGGCGAGCCCGTCCATGTCGGGCAGCATCACGTCGAGGACCACGGCGTCGGGCCGGAACTCCCGGGCCGTGCGCAGGGCCCCGGCCCCGTCGCCCGCGCTGGTGACCTGCCAGCCCTCGTAGCGCAGGGCCATGGAGAGCAGCTCGGCGAGGGAGGCCTCGTCGTCCACGACGAGGACGCGGACGGCGGAGCCGTCGGGCCGGAGCATGTCGGTGCGCCCCTGGGGCTTGGTCGTCGCAGTCATACGGCCACGCTGTCCGGGCGTACTGAGATCTTCCTTTCCCTTACCTGTGAATTCCCTGAGAAAAGAGCTCGGCGGCGTTGGCATGGAGAACCCGGCGCAGCCAGTCGTCCCCGAGCCCGAGCCGTTCGAGGGCCTGGAGCTGGTGGACGTACGGGTACGGGATGTTCGGGAAGTCGGAGCCGAAGAGGATCCGGTCTCCCAGCTCCCGCAGCCGCGGGAGTTCGGCGGCGGGGAAGGGCGCGAGGCGTTCGCTGAAGTCGGTGAAGGCCATGGTGGTGTCCAGGTGGACGCCTTCGTACCGCTCGGCGAGGTCGAGGAAGTCGGCGTACTCGGGCATCCCCATGTGCGCGACGATCAGCCGCAGCCGGGGATGGCGGGCGAGCAGCCGCCCGACGGGCCCGGGCCCGGTGAACTTGCCAGGGGCAGGCCCGGAGCCGCAGTGGATGACGACGGGCACGCCGGCGTCGGCGATCTCGCCCCAACCGGCCTCGAGCAACGGATCGTTGGGATCGAACCCCCCGACCTGAAGATGCACCTTGAAGACGCGTACCCCGTCGTCGATCGCCCGGCGGACGTATCCGGTCGCGCCGGCCTCCGGGTAGAGGGTGGCGGTGTGCAGACAGTCGGGCGTACGGGCGGCGAAGCCGGCGGCCCAGCTGTTGAGCCACTCGGCCATGCCGGCCTTGTGCGGGTAGAGCATCGAGGTGAAGGCGAGGACCCCGAACTCCCGGAGGAGGGCGACCCTGCGGTCCTCCTCCTCGCGGTAGGTGATGGGCCACTCCATACCGGTCAGGGGGCCGACGGCGTCGAAGTAGGCCCAGACCTTGTCGAGGACGTTCTGGGGCATGAAGTGGGTGTGGACGTCGATCAGGCCGGGCAGCCCCAGCCGCCGGACGAGTGCGTGCGTCTCAGCCGCGCTCAAAGCTGTAACTCCGCTCGACCTTGCCGATGTGGACGCTGTAGCTCTCGTACCAGTGTGCGCGCCCGTGCCGCTTGGCGGCCTGGTGCTCGGCGTTGTGCTGCCAGACGCCGAGGGAGTCGAGGTCGCGGAAGTAGGCGACGGTGATGCCGATGCCGCCGGGGGTGCGGGCGGACTCGTACCCGAGGAAGCCGGGGATGTCCTTGACGATCTCCTGCATGCGGGCGCTGGTCTCGGCGTATCCCTCGGGGGCGTCGGGACGGATCGAGGTGAAGACAGCGGTGTAGTAGGGCGGTTCGAGGCCCGCCACCAGGCTCGGGGTCATGTGGATCACCCTCCGCCGGTCGGCCGGGCCGTGTCCATGGGGCCGGGAGGAAGGGATCCAAGTCTTTACTCGCTGTACTCGTCCGACTTGTTGGGTCAGAACAACCCGTCCTGGGATTCGGCGGGCGCTTTCCGTACGGGAACGGTGACGGGAACGGCGACGGGAACGGCGACGGGAACGGTGTCCGGGCCGACGTCGACGGCGACGAGCCCCCACCCGCGCACCACGCGCGTGTCGAGGGCGAGACAGCGCCCTTCGGAGTCGAGAAGGTGCAGGTCGGGCCCGGCGGCGGCGAGCAGCCGGCCGGCGACGACACCGTCGTCGACGAGCTCGGTGACGGTGCCGGAGAGCGCCGGCAGCCCGTCGAGACGGAAGACGCCGCCGTGGTCGTACGCCCGGAACTCCACCCTCTCCAGGGTCTCCGCCCAGCCGG
Source organism: Streptomyces vilmorinianum (assembly GCF_005517195.1). Lineage (NCBI taxonomy): Bacteria > Bacillati > Actinomycetota > Actinomycetes > Kitasatosporales > Streptomycetaceae > Streptomyces > Streptomyces vilmorinianum. The sequence goes on from NZ_CP040244.1 coordinate 7,525,097, forward strand.
CCAGACCGGCGGCCCGCCGGTACAGCTCCTCGATCTCGCGGGCGCGTTCGGCGGCCGGGGGCAGGTCGTGCCGTACGGCGCGCTTCTGGGCGTACGGAATCCGGTCGGGCACCTTCAGGGCGTGCCGCAGCAGCTCCTCGGTCCGCCGCGCGGCCATGAGCGGCCCGCGCCCGAGCCAGCTGAAGGCGACGGCCCCCTGCTCCAGGAGCCGTGCGTCGCCGCGCTCCTCGGCGGTGATCCCGACCTTGGTCATCCCGGGCCCGAACCAGGCGAGGTACACGCGGTACGGCCGGGGATCGTCGGCGATCGTGTCGGCGGCGACCGAATGGGCCCGGTCGAGGCGCGCGCACTCGGGGCACTGCCCGCCGGTGGCGCGCGGGGGAACGGTCGCGGCGAGCGGGCACGGATTCCCGCGGGCGCCGGGGCACAGCCGCCGGCCGACGGCGCGGAAGGCGATCCGCTGCCCGTACGCGAGCGTGGACACCCGTCCGCCCTCCCAGCGAAGCCCGGGGACACCCCCGCTCCACCGCATTCCGGCACACCGCCACACCACGCGCTCGCTCCGCCCTACTCTCGTGAGGTGCCGTCCAGTCTGCCCCGCCTGCCCCGTCTGCTCTACGTCCGCTTCCAGTCTCCGACGAGAAGCCCGCGAGGCCACTTCCCCGGCGTCTTCGCCCTGGCCAACGGGCTGGCGCGGGAGGGCAGGCTGTCGGCGGAGGAGCACGCGATCTGGCGCGCCTCGAACGACTGGTACGACAGCAACGTCACGAACCCGGCGACGGTCGACCCGACGGTCTACGACGCGGAGCTGAACCCGGGGGCGACGGCATGGTTCAGGTCGACGGCGACCCACCCGCTGTCTCGTGTCCCCCCGTATCTGGACATCCTGTCGGCCCACGGCGTCCCGTGCGTCCGCCTGGAGTCCCCCTCACCGGGCCGGATCGTCTACGAGGACGCGGACCAGGTGGTGGTGGTCCCTCAGGTCCCTCACGGCAGGAGGTAGATCCGCGCCCCGTCGGCGGCGGACCCGGTCTGCCGCATGCACCCCCGCTCGACCAGCAACCCCACACAGTCCTGCACCCGCTCGACGGCGAGCCCGGTCCGCCGCGCGATCTCCTCCAGCCGATACCGCGCCCCACCGCGCACGAGCGCGGGGGCGAGATAGGCGGCGACGGCGTGCACGTCTCCGGTGACCGCGAGATGATCGGCCTGCCAGGAGGCGAGCAGCTCCTGGGGGGTCATGAGGGGCGCGGCGGGGCGGCCGGTGCGCTGGGTGGGGACGGCGAGCCGTTCGAGGGAGTCGGCGATACGGGAGAGGTTCCGGTTCGTCTCCCGCAACAGGGTGTTGTGCTCGGCGGCCCGCTCGGCGAACTCCTCGTCGAGCCGCATGTTGCGCTCTTCGAGCCGAACGATGACGTCGACGACGGCTTGGGGCATGACGTGTCCGGGGTGGACGGGGGAGGGCTCGAGGGCGTAGGAACCGTCGCGCTGGACGGTGGCGATGACGTCGGCGACCCAGGCCTTGAAGGGCGCGGCCTCGGGCTTCGTGCAGCCGTTGACAAGCTGGATGAGTCCCGGAAGATTCACCATTCGCATCGATCGCTTGAGCCTGTGACCTGCAATGTTGCACGAACCGTCGGCCTGACCGACGCTTCGTGCAAGATCGCCGAGGGATGTGGCGTTCTCGTACGAGACGGCGCTCCTCAAGGCGTCGCGGGTGTTCGCGTACCCCAGGTTCCCCGCCACATCCACGGCCGGGAACCAGTGCGTCCCGTCCGGCATCGTCAGCCTCCGCACGCGCGCGCCTGTCGCCGCGTACACGAAGTCGCCGATGTCGATCGCGTCCTTCTTCTGCCCGTACTGCCCGTACTGCTCGTCCATCGAGCATCACCTCCACGAGGGAAGGTAGGCCGACGGCATATTCAATTGTCATGAAATCAGGGGACGTTCACCCAAAAGAGAGAAGGCCTTCTGGACGGGGGCGGAGTTGCCGAAGATCCAGATCTTCGGCTCAGCGTCGAGGCCGCCCGACGCGGCCTTCTCCCGGGCGGGCGACACGCCTCTTTCGCCGTGCCCGATTTACCACCGCATAAGACTGATTTGAGGTTCATTGCATAACAGGCCCGCCCCCCTCGAGGACAGGCGCCGGTGCTCCTCCGCGCGCCATCGGGCTTACGGACGGTAGTCATCCCCCGACACTTCGGCATGTCGACGGCCACGGCTCAGAGCCCGCACTTCGTCGGCACCCCCACCTGCACCACGTCCTTCTCGACGGGCGTGACGTGCACGGGCAAGGTGGCCGGGCTGGGCCGCGACCCCACGAGAGTCTTCCTCGACACGAGCAGCATCAGCGTCACCACCGCGTGCGCCAACCCGGGCAGGCCGACCGAGTTCGTTCCCGGTCAGCGCATCACCACGGGCGCCGTGCAGGGCGAACCTGTCATCATCCCGCCCCGGAACGGCCGGATCAACGTCCGGGCGACGCTCGAGGTGCCGGAAACCCCGGCGGCCGAAGACGTCTGCCCCAACCGCCGCTGGACCGTACTGGTGACGAGTGTGACGTTCAACGACGTCACGCTGCACGTCGAGCAGCCTCCGGGCAATGAAGTCCTGTCGTACGACTTCGGGGACATCTCCCTGTGATCCACGGTGCACAGGAAGACGTGCGGGCCGCGATCGGCAGGCTGTCCGTAGCCATCGGTGGAGTCGGCTGACGCGGTTGCTGCACTTCGCTGCTGTACGGCCCGACGCAAGAGGCCCCGGACTCATCGTCCGGGGCCTCTCAGGCTGTGCACTCGGCAGGATTCGAACCTGCAACCTTCTGATCCGTAGTCAGATGCTCTATCCGTTAAGCTACGAGTGCTTGTGCTTCCCGGCTTTTTTCTTGCCGGTCGGCGTTGCGTGGACAACATTACATGACCTGCGCCGTAGCGCGAAATCCATTAGCCACACCCCACCTGACCTGCGGAAACGCCATCCGGGCGCTCCTCCGGGGATCCGTCGTGTCCGCCGGACGGGTGACGTCGAGTGGGGCCGCAGCGGCCGAGGGTGGGGTGGAAACGGCCGAAGCCCCGGCCGTGTGGGCCGGGGCTTCGGGGTGGGGCGGAGGCGGAGGGATTTGAACCCTCGATGGGCTTTAAGACCCAAACCGCATTAGCAGTGCGGCGCCATAGACCGGACTAGGCGACGCCTCCATGCACCTCGCGCGGGCGCGAGTGGTGCGTGCAGATGATGACACAGAGAAGCCGCGCGTCACCAATCGCTTCTCACCGTACTAGCCCTCCGGGGGCGAGAGCAAAGCCCCTGGGCGCATCCCGCTTGCGCAACGAACGGCAGTACGCAGCGTTAGAGGGGACGGGCCCCCGAGCCCGTACCGTCCGTCTCCCTGGAGTTCGTATGCTGCGCAGCCTCGTACTCGCCACCCTCGTCACCACCGCCACCGGCGCCGCCGGGCTCGGGCCCCTGCCGCCGTTGCCGTTGCTGTCGGCGCCCGACGCGCTCACCGTGACCATCTCCAAGAGCGGGCACCCGAAAGCCGACGGCACGTACCGGCTCGAGTGCGGCGCCGAGCCCCGCGGGGACCATCCGGCCGCCGAGCACGCCTGTGCGCGGCTCGCCCGGTTCGCGAAGGAGGGCAAGGACCCCTTCGCGCCGGTCGGCACGGACCGGTTCTGTGCGCAGCAGTACGGCGGGCCCGCCGTCGCGCACGTCACCGGCGACTGGCGGGGACGCAGCGTCGACGCCCGCTTCTCCCGGGCCAACGGGTGCGAGATCGAGCGGTGGGAGAGCCTGGAGCCCCTCCTGCCGCGCGTACGGGGATGAAGCGTCGCATCTCGGTGGAGGCCGGAGACCTCCACCCGCGCCCATCGGCCCTGCCCTTAGACTCACCTCAGTGACAGGCCGGGGCCCGAGGGGCAAGATGGGGCCGGCCGGGCACCGGGCGGTGCAGCTGGGCAAGTGCAGTGGGTCAGGGAGGAAGCGTCGTCGTGAGCAGCAGGCCATCCCGAGGCGCTGCTCGCCTCGCAGCCATACTTGACGCCCTCCCCGACGGCCTCGTGCTCGTCAACTGCAACGGCACGGTCGTCAACGCCAACACCATCGCCCTCGGCATGTTCGAGACCCCCGGCACCGCCCTCGTCGGGCGCGGCCTGCTCGATCTGCTGCCCGGGTTCGACTCGCGGCTGATCCCCGGTTCCATGCGGCGGCCCGAGGGCACCGACGAGCGGGGCCGTACCAAGCCGGCCCGGATGATCGCCCGGCGCACCGACGGCAGCGAGTTCGCCGTCGAGGTGACCAGCGCCAGCCTGGAGGACGGGCGCGAGGCCTACGACTCGTACAGCGCCTACACCGGCGACGAGCTGCTCATGCTCGTCGTACGCGATCTCACCGGCACCCTCGACACCGAGGCCGAACTCGCCCGCTCGCAGCGCCAGACCGAGATGATCCTGCGGGCCGCGGCCGAGGGAGTCGTCGGGACGGACACCGACGGGCGGGTCGTCCTCGTGAACCCCGCCGCCGCGCAGATCCTCGGCTTCCGCGCCAGCGACCTCGGCGGCAAGGAGCTGCACCCCCTGATCCTGCACTCGCGCGCGGACGGCGAGCCGTTCGCGTACGAGGAGTCGCCGCTCGCCGACACGCTCAAGTCGGGGCGCAAGCACCGGGTCCGCGGGCAGGTGCTGTGGGCGAAGAACGGTTCGCGGGTGCCGGTCGACCTGACGACCGCGCCGGTACGGGACGGGGACCAGCTTGTCGGCGCGGTGATGACCTTCACCGACCGCCGGCCCTACGAGCAGCTCGTCGACGCGCACACGGCCGAGCTCGCCGAGCTCAAGAAGAGCCACGACGAGCTCACGAAGGGGCATGAGGAGCAGCAGGCTCGGCAGAAGGAGCGGTACGCGTCGCTGGCCGCCCGGCACGAGCAGCTGACGGCCGTTCTCGGCGAGGCGCTGCGCGGGCCCCTGGAGGAGCTGCGGACCGAGCTCGCCACGCTCGCCGCCGACGACGCGGGGCAGCTGTGGCCGGAGGCCAACCAGCTCCTGCACCACCTGGCCGCCGGGTACGCCCGGATGACCACCCTCGTCGACAACGTCCTCGGCTATCAGCGGCTCGACGCCGGGACGGAGACGCTCGACAGGTCCGTCGTCCTGCTCGACGGGGTCGTCACGGCGGGCGTCGACGGGGCGGTGGAGCTCATCGGGCCCGGCCGGGCCCAGTTCGCCGTGCACGCGCCGCCGATCGAGGCCGAGGTGGACGCGGGGCGGCTCGCGACCGCGCTCGCGCATCTCGTCGCGGACGTGGCCGGGGTCGACTCCACCGGCAAGGCACGCGTCGTGCCCGGAGGCGGGTACGTCGACTCGACGATCGTGGTGGCGGCCGCGCAGCGCGGTGACGTCGTACGGATCGAGGTGCGCGGACCGTACGCCGGCGGCGACCCCGTCCACCAGCCCATCGTCCGCGGGATCGTGGCCGCGCACGGCGGCGTGGTGCAGACGCACGAGGTGCCGGGGATGAGCGGCAGCGCGTACGTCCTGGAGGTGCCGCTCGGCGCCGGGAAGGGCACGGTCGCCCCGCGGCCCGCCGCCGAACCGGAGCCCGAGCCGGCACCGAAGCCGGAGCCGAAACCGACGGCGGAGGCGGAGGCGGACGGGGCGCTCGCGCTGCCCGCGCAGGCCTCGGACACCCAGGCCGGCGGACGGCGCCGCGCCCGGCGGGCGTCCACCGACGCCTTCCTGGAGAGCGCGGTGGCCCCCGAGGGCCCCGCCGGCGCCGTCGAGCCGACCGGGCGCCGCCGGGGTCGTACGGAGGAGGCTCCGGCCCCCGCCGAGCTGATCCCCGCCCAGAGCGTCGGAACGGCCGGTGCCGGTGCCGGTACCGCTGCCGGGGCCGGGGCCGGGGCCGTCGAGCCGACCGGGCGGCGTCGCGGCCGGCCCGCCGAGGGTTCCGTGGTGACCGCGGCCGAAGGCGCGCAGGGGCGTGCCGCGCTGGGCGACACCGTGCCCCCGCAGGGCGTTCCCGTACCCGCTCAGGGCTCCGCCGCCGAGGCTCCCGCCCTGGCCCGGGCCCTGCCCGCCTCGGGGGAGCCCACGGGCCGGCGGGCGCGCCGGGCGCTTGCCGCGCAGGAGCGGACCGAGGCCGCCGAGGCCGGGCCGCGTACGCCGTTCGCGCTGCCCCCGGCCGACGCGGACCGCGCCGTCGCGCCCGAGCCGGTACCGGCCCCGCAGCAGCGGGAGCCCCAGCCCCAGCCGCAATCACTTCCGCAGGCGCAGCCGATGCCGATGCCGGTGTCGATGCCGATGCCGATGCCGGTGAGCGACGAAGGGCAGCACGACGCCGTACGGTCCCTGCCGGACGCCGACCACACTCCGCCGCAGCCGCACCCGCTGCCCGCGCCGACCGGGCGTCGCCGCCAGGAGGCGCCTACCGCGAGCGGTACCGGATCCGTACCCCTGCCGCCGGAGGCACCCGCGGCACCCGCGGCCCCGAAGGACGCGACGCAGAGCGGGCGGGCCTTCAGTGTGCGGACGCTGGGGCAGGGCGTTCCCTTCGCCCAGCAGATCGCCGCTCAGCAGAACGGCCAGGCAGGACAGGCCGGGCAGGCCGGGCAGGCCGGGCAGCCCGCCGCGAGCAACGGCTCCGGGCGGCGGCGCAAGCTCGCCACCCCACCCGAGGGCGACCGTCCGGTTCCGGCGGCCACGCCCGCTCCCGTGCCCGCACCGGTCCCGGCCCCCGAACCGGTCGCCAAGCTCGGCTCCGCCCCCTCCGAGGGTCAGGGTCGCGCGTACGCCATAGGGGCGCCCGCGGAGGGCTCCGCCGAGGGCCCCGAGCCGCTCGACGGTCCGGGCGGCGCGGTCGAGGTCGCCAACAAGCCGCTGCCGCAGCCCGTCGACGACGAGCTGCCCCCGGAGCCGCTGGACAACCCGCGCCGGCTGCTCGTCTGGCCCGCCCCGGACGTCTCCACCCAGCAGGCGCTGAGCGACCGCGGCTACCGACCGGTGATCGTCCACTCCCGCGAGGAGGTCGACGCCCAGATCGCCGCCTTCCCGGCCGCGCTCTTCGTCGACCCGCTGACCGGGCCCATCACCCGTACCGCGCTCCAGTCGCTCCGCCAGGCAGCCGTGGCCGCCGAGGTGCCCGTGCTCCTCGCGGCCGGGCTCGGGCAGGCGACGCGGGAGGCGGCGTACGGCGCCGATCCCGCCGTACTCCTCAAGGCGCTGGCGCCCCGCGACAGCGAGCAGCACCCGTCGCGCGTGCTCCTCATCGAGGAGAACGACGACATCGCGCAGGCGCTCGCCGCGACCCTGGAGCGGCGCGGGATGCAGGTGGCGCGGGCGGCGGCCGACACGGACGCGGTCGCGCTGGCCACGCAGATCCGGCCGAACCTGGTGGTGATGGACCTGATGCAGGTACGCCGCCGCCGCGCCGGGATCATCGACTGGCTGCGCGCGAACGGGCAGTTGAACCGCACGCCGCTCGTCGTCTACACCTCGGCCGACCTCGACGAGGCGGAGCTGCCGAAGCTGTCCTCCGGCGAGACGGTCCTGTTCCTGGCCGAGCGCTCGAACAGCAACGAGGTCCAGGCGCGGATCGTCGACCTGCTCGCGAAGATCGGCACCAACTAGCCCCGTAGGGCCGGTTGGTGCCGATGCAAGGTGAGCGCTCGGGTCAGATCTGGGTCAGGCTCGGGTCAGGCTCGGGTCAGATCTGGGTCACGTCCAGCTCGCCCTCCGCGTACTGCCGGCGGATCACCTTCTTGTCGAACTTGCCGACGCTCGTCTTCGGCACCGCGGGGACGATCGCCCAGCGCTCCGGCAGCTGCCACTTGGCGATCCCGCCCTCGGCGGCGAGGAAGGCCTTGAGCGTCTCGTAGTCGGCCGTCGCGCCGTCCTTGAGGACGACGGTCGCGAGCGGGCGCTCGCCCCACTTCTCGTCCGGTACGGCGACGACGGCGGCCTCGGCGACCTCGGGGTGCGCCATGATCGCGTTCTCGAGTTCGACGCTCGAAATCCATTCGCCGCCGGACTTGATGACGTCCTTGGCGCGGTCGGTGAGGGTGAGGAAGCCGTCCGGGCTGATCACGCCGACGTCGCCGGTCTTCAGCCAGCCGTCCTCGCTGAACTTGTCGGCGGGGCGGATCGGCTCGCCGTCGACGCCGCCGAAGTACGCGCCCGCGATCCAGGTGCCGCGGACCTCCAGCTCACCGGCCGACTCGCCGTCCCAGGGCAGGTGCTCGCCGCCGGGGCCGACCAGCCGGCCCTCGACGCCGGCCGGGAAGCGGCCCTGCGTGACCCGGTACGGCCATTCCTGCTCCTCGGTCAGCCCGGCCGGCGGGTGGGCCATGGTGCCGAGCGGGGAGGTCTCCGTCATGCCCCAGGCGTGGCAGAGACGGACGCCGAGCTTGTCGTACGCCTCCATGAGGGAGGGCGGACAGGCCGCGCCGCCGATGGTGACCTGCTTCATGGAGGAGAGGTCGCGCGGGTTGGCGGTGACCTCGGCGAGCAGGCCCTGCCAGATGGTGGGGACGGCGGCGGCGTGGCTCGGCTTCTCGCGCTCGATCATCTCGGCGAGCGGGGCAGGCTGGAGGAAACGGTCCGGCATGAGCATGTTGATGCCGGTCATGAAGGTGGCGTGCGGCAGGCCCCAGGCGTTGACGTGGAACTGCGGGACGACGACGAGAGTCGTGTCCTTGTCCGTCAGACCCATCGACTCGGCCATGTTCACCTGCATGGAGTGCAGGTAGATGGAACGGTGGGAATAGACGACGCCCTTCGGGTCGCCGGTGGTGCCGGAGGTGTAGCACATGGCGGCGGCGGAACGCTCGTCCAGCTCGGGCCAGTCGAAGGTCGTGGGGCGGCCCGCGATCAGCTCGTCGTAGTCGTGCACGCGCGGCGCCACGCCGTCCAGAACGGAACGGTCGCCGGGGCCCGCGACCACGATGTGCTCGATCGTCGGCAGGTGCGGCAGCAGCGGCGCGAGGAGGGGGAGCAGGGAGCCGTTGACGATGACGACCCGGTCGGCGGCGTGGTTGACGATGAAGACCAGCTGCTCGGGGGGAAGCCGCAGGTTGAGGGTGTGCAGGACGGCGCCCATGGACGGAATCGCGAAGTACGCCTCGACGTGCTCGGCGTTGTTCCACATGAGGGTGGCGACGCGCTGGTCGCCGGTCACGCCGAGCTCGTCGCGCAGGGCGTTGGCCAGCTGGGTCGCGCGGGCTCCCGTCTCCGCGAAGGTGCGGCGCTGCGGCTCGGGCTCACCGGTCCAGGTGGTGATCAGTGACTTCCCGTGGATCGTCATCCCGTGCTTCAGGATGCGGGTCACGGTCAGCTGTACGTCCTGCATGGTGCTCAGCACGGCGTCCTCCCGGTGGGCGCTACGTGGCAGTAAGGGTGGGGAGATTCTGCGCACGTACCAAGCGGTATGTCACTACCCGGGAGTAGGTGAATTGCCAGATTGCCAGTGATCACTGGCAGAGGCGGACCATCAGCGTACGGGGGACAGCTCCGGGTCCTCGCGGAGCTTGCCCAGCGCGCGGGACACCGCGCTCTTGACCGTACCGATGGACACGCCGAGCACCTCGGCCGTCTGCGCCTCGCTGAGGTCCTCGTAGTACCGCAGGACGACCATCTGACGCTGGCGCTCGGGGAGCTTCATCACCGCGCGCCACATGGCGTCGTGCAGCACCTGCCGCTCGGCCGGGTCCGGCTCGGGCAGGCCGGCCGGCTCGGGCAGCTCCTCGCACGCGAACTCGTCGACCTTGCGCTTGCGCCACTGGGACGTACGAGTGTTCAGCAGCGCGCGACGGACGTAGCCGTCCAGGGCGCGGTGGTCCTCGATCCGCTCCCACGCGACGAAGGTCTTGGTCAGCGCGGTCTGCAGCAGGTCCTCGGCGTCCGACGGGTTCGCGGTCAGCGAGCGCGCGGTGCGCAACAGCACGGGCCCGCGAGCCCGTACGTACGAGGAGAACGACGGGTATCCGGCGGTCTTCACAGCGGTCCCGAGGGCGGCCGTGGAGGCGCCGGCACAGACGGGGCCAGAGGGTGGCGGAGTCATGACTCCACGCTAGGAGCGGGTCCCGGGCGGCGGATCGGCCCCAGGTCCCGACCCGTGCTCCCCCTCAGGTTGTAGGGGTGGGGATACCTGGACCTCCTGAAGGTGGAGTCGCACGGGCCGGGAACTCAGGGTCGGGCACAAGGGGTCGGGCGCATAGGGTCGGGCACAAGGGGTCGGGCCCTCATGGTCGGTCACTCATGGTCGGTCACTCAGGGTCAGGGCTGGACGAGGGCGGCCGGGGCGTCGACCTCGTTGCGGTCGATCATCATGCGGCTGCCGCCGTGCGACTCGGTGACGTTGCCCGCGTACTGGTGGATCCGGCCGTGCTCCCGCCAGGCCGTGGACGGCAGCACGGGCTCAGTGAAGAGCGCGGGCGTGCCGCCCCAGCGCGCGAACCAGATCACGGCCGGGAGGTCCTTCGCCCCGGCCTTCCGCGCCTCCTCCATGTGCCGCACTCCGCTGTCGGCGCTGCTGTAGAAGCCGGGCAGGAAGCCGAGGCGGTGGACCTCGCGGTTCCAGGCGCGGACGAAGAGGAGGGTCGTCGCGGCGCAGCTCAGGTCGGTGATCCGATAGGCCTCCATGTCGAGGTAGAGCGGACTGGACGGGGCGATGCCCAGGGCGCGGGCGGCCTTGACCGCCTCGGCGGCCTCCTGGGTGCCCTGGGCCCAGGGCGTACGGCCGATGGGGACGTCCCGCTTGTCCTCGGCGATCACGCACGGCGCCTGGGAGCCGACGAACAGGGGCAGCAGCCGCCAGCCCATGGCGTGCACCGATTCGACCCAGGCCGCGTTCAGATGCTGCTGCGTGAGGCAACCGCGGCCCCGGCCGCCGATGTAGATGCCGACGGCCCGGTACGGGGAGGCCCGCCAGGCCTTCATCACGGTGAGGGACGGAGCCTCGCACGTGTCGAAGGCGCGCCCCAGGAAGCGGAGGTCGGGGGCGGCTCGGGCCCCCGGGACAGCCTTCGCGGGGTCGGCGGTCGCCGGGGCGGCGGTCGCGAGGTCGGCAGTTGCGGGGTCGGCAGTTGCGGGGTCCGCAATCGCGAGGTCGGCAGTCGCGGGGTCCGCGGTGGCGGGGTCGGCCGCCGCCGGGGCGGCGAGCAGCGTGGCGGCGAGCGCGGCCACCAGGGCGGGGGCCAGGGCCCTCGCCTGTACGGACCTGTGACGGGGCCGAACCGCGGCCGGGGAGCTTTCCATGGGGCGAGTGAAGTGCTCCCCGCCCCGACCGTCCAACGCTCGGGCCGTCGCCTCAGCCGTCCGTGCCCAGGATCAACCCGGACGTGGGAACTCCGGTGCCCGCCGTGACCAGTGTCCTGGCCACGCCGGGTATCTGGTTCACGGACGTGCCCCGCACCTGCCGTACGGCCTCCGCGATGCCGTTCATCCCGTGCAGATACGCCTCCCCCAGCTGCCCGCCGTGCGTGTTCAGCGGGAGCGCGTCCGCCGCGACGAAGTCGGCCGCCTCCCCCGGCCCGCAGAACCCGAACTCCTCCAGCTGCATCAGCACGAACGGGGTGAAGTGGTCGTAGAGGATGCCCACGTCGATGTCGCCGGGCGCGAGCCCCGAGGTCCGCCACAACTGCCGGGCCACGACACCCATCTCGGGCAGTCCGGTGAATTCGTCGCGGTAGAAACTGGTCATCGCCTCCTGGTTGCGTCCGGCGCCCTGGGCGGCGGCGACGATCACGGCGGGTGGCCGGCGCAGATCGCGGGCGCGCTCGGCGGAGGTGACGACGATCGCCTGGCCGCCGTCGGTCTCCTGACAGCAGTCCAGGAGCCGGAGCGGCTCGACGATCCAGCGCGAGGCGGCGTGGTCGGCGAGGGCGATCGGTTTGCCGTAGAAGTACGCGGCGGGGTTGCGGGCCGCGTGCCGGCGGTCGGTGACGGCGACATGGCCGAAGGCCTCCGGGGTCAATCCGTACGTGTGCAGATAGCGCTGGGCGATCATGGCGACCCAGGAGGCCGGGGTGAGCAGTCCGAACGGCAGCTGCCAGCCGAGCGCGGCGCCCTCGGCGGAGGGCTCGCGCTGCTGGACCCCGGAGCCGAAGCGGCGTCCGGAGCGTTCGTTGAACGCCCGGTAGCAGACGACGACTTCGGCGACCCCGGTGGCCACCGCGAGGGCGGCCTGTTGGACGGTGGCGCAGGCGGCCCCGCCCCCGTAGTGGATGCGGGAGAAGAAGGACAGCTCGCCGATCCCGGCCGCCTGGGCGACGGTGATCTCGGGGCTGGTGTCCATGGTGAAGGTGACCATGCCGTCGACGTCGCCGGGGGTGAGCCCCGCGTCGTCGAGCGCCGCGTGCACGGCCTCGACGGCGAGCTTGAGCTCACTACGGCCGGAGTCCTTGGAGAACTCGGTCGCGCCGATCCCGGCGATGGCGGCGCGGCCGCCGAGCCGGTCGGCTCCACGGATGCTCATGACGTCACCCCCGTCGATTCCGTCGGCTCCGTCGGCTCCGTCGGCAAGGCGACCGTGACGGTGCCGGTCACGTGGTGCCCGAGGCCGTTGGCGCCCACGACCCGTATCCGGACGGTCTCCCTCTCCACATCGGTGACCGTGCCGGTCAACGTCATCGTGTCTCCCGGGTAGTTGGGGGCGCCGAGCCGGATGGCGACCTTCCGCAGCACGGCCCGGGGGCCGAGGTGGTCGGTGATGTACCGCCCCACCAGGCCGTTGGTCGTCAGGATGTTCATGAAGATGTCCGGGGAGCCCTTCTCCCTCGCGAGCTCCGCGTCGTGGTGCACGTCCTGGTAGTCGCGCGAGGCGACGGCTCCGGCGACGATCAGCGTGCGGGTGATCGGGATCTCCAGCGGCGGCAGTGCGTCCCCTGGTGTCACGACCGGGTTCATCGGAGGTCTCCGTTCGCGATCAGGTCGCCGAGCTCGGCGAGGAGTTCGGTGCCGCAGCCGAGATAGGCGTCGAGCTGTCTGCCCCACAGGAAGTGCCGGTGGACGGGGTGGTCGAGGTCGGCGCCCATGCCGCCGTGCAGATGCTGTCCCGCGTGGACGACCCGCTTTCCCGCCTCGGACGCCCACCAGGCGGCGGTCAGCGCGTGCTCGGCGGCCGGCAGGCCCTGGTCGTGGCGCCACGCCGCCTCGTAGGCGGTCACCCGGATCGCCTCGGTGTCCATATAGGCGTCGGCGGCCCTGAGCTGGACGGCCTGGTGGGTGGAGAGCGGGCGCCCGAACTGCTCCCGTACCGAGGTGTACGCGACGGCCCGCGCCAGTGAGCCGGCGCAGACACCGGCCTGGAGCCCGGCGAACACGATCCGCGCCGAGGCCAGCACGTCCGCGCAGGCCCCCGCGCCCCCGATCCGCTCCCCGGGGGCGCCGTCGAGGACGAGCCGCCCGGCGGCCCAGGGGGCGGTGAGCTCGACCGGCTCGACCGTCGCGTCGGCTGTCCGGACCAGCCGGAGGACGGCGTCCTCGTCGGGTACGAGGACGTGCGTGGCGTGCCTGAGCCAGGGCACCCAGTCCACGGTCCCGGTGAGCCTGGTGAGCCCGGTGAGCCGCCCGTCCCCGTGCCCGTCCCCGTGCCCGACCGCGCGCCTGTCCCCGTCCCCGGGGCCGTCCACGTGGCCTTCCCCAGGGCCCTCCCCGGCGGCCCGGACCGTGCCGACGGGCGGGAACGCCCCGGTCACCACCGTCGTCCCGTCCCGGAGCCCGGGCAGCAGCCGGTCGCGCTGCTCCTGCGTACCGTGCCGGGCGACGGCGAGGAGGCCGTACACACAGCTCGCGGCGAACGGCACCTGGGCCGTCGTACGCCCCTGCTCCTCGGCCAGCAGCACCAGGCCGAGCAGCCCGGTCTCCTCGACCGCGCCCGGCAGTCCGGCCGCGCACAGCGCCTTCCAGAGCTCGGCGTCCGTTCCCGTGCCGGCCTTCGCGAGCCTCTCGTGCGTGGCGAGATCGCCGAAGATCCGCGCCGCCAGCTCCTGGGCCGCGGCCTGCTCCTCCGTGGGTGTGAAGTCCATGTCAGCCCTCACCGCAGTCCTGCGCCCGGAACACGGGCAGCTCCAGCTCCTCGTCCACGCGGAGGAACTCCAGCCGGACCGGCATCCCGATCCTGACCTTGTCGTACGGCACGCCGACCACGTTGCTGATCATCCGCACGCCCTCCGCCAGTTCGATCAGCCCGACCGCGTAAGGAGGGTCGAAGGCCGGGAAGGGCGGGTGGTGCATCACCACGTACGAGAAGACCGTGCCGGAGCCGCCCGCCTCGAAGGTGTCCCACTCCTGAGAGCCGCAGGCGCTGCACCCGGGGAGCCAGGGGAAGCGGGCCGTCGCGCAGTCGGCGCACCGCTGGACGAGCAGCTTGTGGGCCTGGACGCCCTCCCAGAACCCGGCGTTGTCCCGGTTGATCACCGGCCGCGGCCGTCGCGGCCTCTCCTTGGGCTTCGCGGCCGCCGGCGCGTACTTGAGGATGCGGAAGCGGTGCGTTCCCGCGAGCTCTCCGCCGGCCCGGACGTCCATCCGGGTCGTGACGAAGTGCCCCGTCCCGAGCTTGGTGGTCTTGCGCTCGGACACCGACTCGATCACCGCGTCGAAGGTGATCGCGTCGCCGGGCCGCAGCGGCCGCAGGTACTCCTGCTCGCAGTCGGTCGCGACCACGGAGCGGTACCCGGCGTCGTCCAGGAGCGTGAGCAGCTCGTCGTACGCCCCGGACCGGCCGGTGTGGTGGCCGGACAGCCCTCCCATGGTCCACGCCTGGAGCATGGTCGGCGGCGCGACGGCGTCCGGTCCCGCGTACGCCGGGTTGGTGTCCCCCATCGCCTCGCACCAGTGCCTGATCATGGGCTCGTTGACCAGGTCCTTGCCGGTGCCCGCGGTGGCGGCGGGCTGTCCTTCGTACGCCTTCAGCAGCTCGTACACGTCCTGCTTCATCGCCTGCGTCATCGCCGCCGCCCCCTTCCCTTCATGCCGAGTCGCATCGTCGCGACGATCTCGCGCTGCACCTCGCTCACCCCTCCCCCGAAGGTGTTGATCTGCGCGGCGCGGTTCATCCGCTCGAGCTCACCGCCGTCGAACTCCCCCGGCGACCCCGCCCTCACCAGCCCCGCCCCACCCGCGATCTCCTGACATATTCGGTACACCTCCACCGCCGATTCGGTTCCCGCGAACTTCACGCCGCTCGCGTCTCCTGGGGCCAGCCGACCCGCCCCCACATCCCCCACCAAACGCCAGTTGAGCAGGCGTGTCGCCGCGAGCCGGGCATGCGCTTCGGCGGCCCGGATCCGTATCCACGACTCGTCAATGCGTCGCCGCCCCGTCACCGGATCGGGTGTGCGGGCGCGGTGGAGTGCGGAGGCGTAGAAGTCCTCGGCCTGCATGCCGATGGCGGCGAGTGCGACGCGTTCGTGGTTGAGCTGGTTGGTGATCAGCCCCCAGCCGCCGTTCTCCTCGCCGACCAGGTTCGCGGCGGGGACGCGGATCCCGTCGTAGTACGTCGCCGTCGTCGTCAGACCGCCGACGGTCTCGATCGGCGTCCACGAGAAGCCGGGCGCGTCGGTGGGGACGAGGACGATGGAGATGCCCCGGTGCGGAGGCGCGCCCGGGTCGGTGCGGCAGGCGAGCCAGATCCAGTCGGCGTTCTGGGCGTTCGAGGTGAAGATCTTCTGTCCGTCGATCAGCCAGGAGTCCCCGTCCCGTACGCCCTTCGTACGGAGGGATGCCAGGTCGGTGCCGGCCTCCGGCTCGCTGTATCCGATGGCGAAGACGCTCTCGCCGCGCAGGATGCGGGGGAGGAAGTACGTCTTCTGCTCCTCCGTGCCGTACCTCATCAGGGTCGGGCCGACGGTGTTGAGCGTGACCATGGAGACGGGCGCGCCGGCCCGGTAGGCCTCGTCGAAGAAGACGAACTGCTCGTCGGGGCCGCGGCCCTGTCCGCCGTACTCCTGCGGCCAGCCGAGCCCCAGCATGCCGTCGCCGCCGATCCGGCGGAGCAGCTTCCGCTGTCCGGCGGTGTCGGCGGGGGACGGCGGGCCGTCGGGCATGACGTCGCGGAAGTACGCGCGGAGTTCGGCGCGCAGCCGCAGCTGCCGCTCGGTCGGGGCGAGGTGCACGGCGACGGCCTCTCGTGGATACGGCGAAGGGTGACCGACTGGGTTACCGGCTGGGTTACCGACTAGATTCCTGACTGTCCGTCAGATATCTCGTCCCTGTCAAGGTCACGGACGGGGAGGGGAGGAGGAGGGCAGCGGGCGCGAAGACAGTGGAGCGGCCTGCACGCCGGCACCGAAGTGCCGCCGTACAGGCCGCCGTTCACCCCTCAGTCATGCCCCCCCGTCGGGCCGGACCCCAGCTGTCGGCTAGAACCACCAGGGATAGAAGTTGACCACCGCGTTCGACTGGTCGATGGAGGTGAACCCGGAGCCGTTCACACTGGCGGTGTTGTTCTGATTGGAGGCACCGGAGCCGGTGGCCACCTGCTGCGTGGTGGTCGAGTTGCCGAGATTGTGGCCACCCACGCCGCTGCCGATGATGGTGGCGACGCTCGTGTTCGATCCGTCGTCCGCGAATCCGCCGTTGTCGGCCTGCGCCACTCCGGCGAAGAGTGCGGCGGCCAGGGGCAGCGCGGCGGCAGCGGCGAGAACGCGGGCGGTACGGATGCTTGCCATGTCATTTCCTCCAGGAACTGAACTGAGCTGAGCTGAAGTGCCGAAGCTGAGGCACCGAAGTACGGCTTGTTCCAAGGCGGTTGGCCGACCGCCTCGGTCGTTGTGTTCGACGTCGCGACTCCAGAGTTGCCCACACAATCCCCGGCGAACCACCCCTCAGCGGCCGATTCCCCCTCAAGCGTGAGGACAAGTCGATAAACCACCTTCGTGCCCTCAAAAGCGCAGCTCACCCCGGTGGGGGTGGTGTCGCGTCGCCGAAACCGCGCGACCACAAGGGAGGAAGCGTTCCGGCAGATTTTCAGCCAATCCTCCCCCCTTCCCTTCTTCGAACGCGTGTACGAAAATGAGCGCATGGCCATCTCCGACCGGCGCTCCGCCACCCTGGCCCTCGCCCACGCGCTGTCCGCGGCAGAGCGCGGGCTCCCCGTCTTCCCCCTGTCCGCCACCAAGCTCCCCGCCCTGCGCTCACCCCACCGGGACGACCCCCACCCGGTCCTCTGCCGCGGGGAATGCGGCCGGCCCGGGCACGGGGTGTACGACGCGACCACCGACCCCGCGGCCGTACGGGCGCTGTTCGCCGCCGCGCCCTGGGCCACCGGCTACGGCATCGCGTGCGGGCGCCCGCCGCACCACCTCATCGGCGTCGACCTCGACGTGAAGCCGTCCCCGGGGCACGCGGCCGCGGCCGCGGCCGCGGACACGGACACGGACACGGACGCCACGGTGGGGCTCCGCCACCTCGCGCTCCAGCACCTGTTCACCGTTCCGCCCACGGTCACCGTCCTCACCCCCAGCGGCGGCCGTCACCTGTGGCTGACCGGACCGCCGGACGTCGTCGTCCCGAACTCGGCGAGCCGCCTCGCTCCCGGCATCGACATCCGCGGCGCCGGCGGCTACCTGGTCGGCCCCGGCTCGGTGACCGCCCGGGGCGCGTACCGCCTCGCGCCGGGCAGCGCGGAACTCGACCCGGCGCCGTGCCCCCGCGCCCTCCTCACCCTGATCGCGCCCCCCGCACCACCCTCACGCCCCCACACCCCCTCCGCCGGACCGCACCACGGCCGGGGCCTGGTCCACTTCGTCCTGACGGCCCACGAGGGCCAGCGCAACACGCGCCTGTTCTGGGCGGCCTGCCGCGCCTACGAGAACGGCCTCGGCGACTCCCTCACCGAGGCCCTCACCACGGCGGCGATCCGCACGGGCCTCCCCGAACACGAGGCCCGCGCCACGATCGCCTCGGCACAGCGCCTGATGCTGCGCCCCATGAGCCCTACGAGCAGGAGCCACGTGAGCTACTTCCACTCGTAGAACTTGGCCGTGGTCTTTCCTTCCGCGTCGCTCTCGAACTCGAACACGCCCACGATTTCCGCGAGGCGGGCGAACTTGGGGGAGACGTTGTCGTAGTAGAGGGCGCCGCGCCAGCTCACTCCACCGTCACCGGTGAAGTGCCCGACCCCGTGGCCGTGCCAGGTGGCCGTTTCGCCGTCCTTGGCCATGGTGATCCCCTGGCCCTCACCGTAAAGCGTGCCGTCGGCCCTCACGAAGGACGCGTACGTCCCCATGTCCGTGGCCTCGACACCCACAAGCGTGCCCGCCGCCTGGAAGGAGGTCTCCATCGCGGGATGGCCGTCGTCGGTGGGCAGGACCCGCATTCCCGTGGTCTCACCCTGTTCCTCGCCGAGCAGATCGCCGAGCATGAGGCGCGCCGCCGAACCGGAGACGCGCCCTCTGACACCCCCGCCTGTGGCTGCCGCCAGGCGGTGATTTCAGTAGACGTACGTGCCGTTCGGGCCGTAGGCGATCAGGTCGGGGAGGTCGGTTCCACGTGGAACGTCTGCGTAGACCGGTGCGCATCAGGACAACGTGGGCCGCTGACCGCAATGCAGCGGAATCCAGCGGCACATCTGCCTGTCCTGGCCCACACAGAACACACGGTCCGCCTCACGGACAGGGGTGTCTCGCCAATAGCATCGGCGTGTATGGGGACGTACATAGACGGGTTGATCGAGGCTCGCACCGCGGGCGGGGCGTGGGAGATGGAGGTCGATCTACTCGACTTCGACCTCTGGAAGCAGCGGGACGAGCGCGAAGCCATGTTCGGCTACGGCGGGAGCCTCGGAGTGGACCGGCCGCTCTTCGGCGCACGGGGGTGGCCGGAGGACTCCTGCGAGGAGGTGCCGAAGGAGGTCGACGAGCTGAACCACAGCCACTCGTACGCGACATGGGCCGAGATCGCGGCGGTCGACTGGAACGCGCCGATCTGCGACCGCCCCGATGGGAACCGTGTGGGCGAGTGGCGGCCGGGGCCGGACGGCGAGCTCGTCCTGCACGACGTGCTCTGGGCGCCGGTCGACGTGCTCGACGCGGCTGAGGAAGTCTTCGGCGAGGATCTGTTCCCGAACGAATGGCCGCCGGGCGGCGAGGTCCGTCTGAATGGCGCCGTGTACCGTCCGGTGGTCTACACGGCCGGGATGATCGTTCCGCCGGACGGCGATTGGGCCCCGGTATGGGCGTCGATGCGCGCGCTGGCAGCCGAGTACGGCGACGAGAACGTCCGCCTGGTGGTCTGGTTCGGCTGAGCCGACCGACCCGACCCTGCCGTCGGAGATCGCGGCTCTGCGCGCCGAGGACTGCACCCTGTCCAAGACCGGACGGGGTGAGCTGATCCTCTCCTGGAGCCGCCCCGAGGTGGGCTCGGTCTGGACCAAGGGTGGCCGACGACGGCCGGCTGTTCCGCGCAGCCATGCTGTGGATCAACTCCGGTGTGGACCCGATGGAAGTCGCCCAGCGCGCCGGGCACAGCCTCACGGTGCTCTTCCGCTTCTACGCCAAGATCGTCAAGGGGCAGCAGTCCCGGGCGGGGCCCACAGATGGCTCATACGCACTGGTCAGCGCCCGGATACAGCCGATCCAGGGTGAGACAGGCTGAGCACAGAGGGCGGGCCCCGGAATCCGGGGCCCGCCCTCTGACGTGCTGTTTCTCTGACCTGCAAGCGGTGGGTGTGGGATTTGAACCCACGGTGACTCGCGCCACGACGGTTTTCAAGACCGTTCCCTTAGGCCGCTCGGGCAACCCACCCCGCGCCGGATCCCGTTCGGGGCGGCGCAGGGACAGCCTAGCCGGTCAGTTGTCGCCCGTGCGTTCGCCGAGGGTCACCGTGGTGGTGGCCGTCTTGCCGTCGCGTTCGTAGGTGAGCTGGACCGAGTCGCCCGGCTGGTGGGTCCAGATCTCGCTGATCAGGGTGGGGCCGCTGTCGATCTGGCGGTCGCCGAAGCCGGTGATCACGTCGCCCGGCTTCAAGCCCGCCTTCGCCGCCGGGCCGTTCGGGCTGACGGACGGGGTGCCGCCCGCGCCCTCGGGGGCGATCGTGGCGCCCTCGCCGCGGTCGTTCATGTTCACCGTCGCGCCGATCACCGGGTAGACCGGCTTGCCCGTCTTGATCAGCTGCTCGGCCACGTTCTTGGCCTGGTTGACCGGGATCGCGAAGCCGAGGCCGATCGAGCCCGCCTGGGACTGGCCGAAGCCGTTGCCGGTCGACCGGATCGCCGAGTTGATGCCGATCACCGCGCCGCTGGCGTCGAGCAGCGGGCCACCGGAGTTGCCCGGGTTGATCGAGGCGTCCGTCTGCAGGGCGCTCATGTACGAGTTCTTGCCGCTGGAGCCGTCACCGGAGGCGACCGGGCGGTTCTTGGCGCTGATGATTCCGGTCGTGACCGTGTTCGAGAGGCCGAAGGGCGCGCCGATCGCGATCGTCGAGTCGCCGACCGCCACCTTGTCGGAGTCGCCGAGCGGGAGCGGAGTCAGCTCTTCCGGCGCCTTCTTCAGCTTCAGCACGGCCACGTCGTAGCCCTCCGCGCGGCCGACGACCTCCGCGTCGTACGTCTTGCCGTTGGAGAAGGTCGCCGAGAGCGTGCCGCCATCGGCCGCCGAGGCCACCACGTGGTTGTTGGTGACGATGTGGCCTTCCTTGTCGTAGACGAAGCCGGTGCCCGTGCCGCCCTCGCCCTCGCTCTCGCTGCCGATGCCGCCGGACTTCGCCTGGATGGTGACGACGCTCGGCAGCGCCTTGTTGGCCACGGCCGCGACCGTGCCCGGGTCGCGCTTGAAGGCGGCCGGGGAGTCCCCCGCGGAGACCGTGGTCGAGCGGGGGCCCTCGTCACCGCGCTCGGCGGCCCAGTAGCCGATGCCGCCGCCCACGCCGCCGGCCACGAGCGCGGCCGCGAGGACCGCCGCCACGAGACTGCCGGTCCGCTTCCGCGGGGCGGGGGGTACGGGCGGGACAGGGGCGCCCCAGGCCGGTACGGCCGGCGGCGGCGGGGGCCAGCCGCCCGCGGCGCCGGCCCCAACCGGCGCCGAGGCCGCGCTTCTGGTCGACGCCCCCACGGGCGTCTCCGTCGGCGTCTCCGTGCGCGGCTCCGCCGCGGGTGTCACAGGCAGCGGTGCCGTGGCGGGCTCGGACCGGGGGGAGTGTCCGGGCGCCGCCTCCGGCACCGCCGCCGGCTCGGGTCCATCCACCGACGCTGCAGGAGGGGCGGGAGGGACGGGAGGGACGGACGGGGCACTCGGGTCCGCCGGAACCGCGGTGCCCTCGTTCTCGGTGCTCACAGCTCTCTCCTCGTTCACTGCACGGATGGATGCCATCTCCAGGATGCTGGGAACAGCATTTCCCACAGGGCGTCAGGCCACTGTAAGCCGGAGCTGTGCGTCCGCACCCATTCTTTATTTACGGACAGAACGGACACGATCCGTTACGCCCGCCCCGCCAATGGCACCATGTCGCGGTGACCCACGCACGGCAGCACACCCATCGCGTCCCCGTCCAGGTGGTGGCCCACCGCGGAGCCTCCGAGGACGCCCCGGAACACACCCTCGCCGCCTATGTGAAGGCCATCGAGGACGGCGCCGACGCCCTAGAGTGCGATGTCCGGCTCACCGCCGACGGCCATCTCGTCTGCGTCCACGACCGGCGCGTCGACCGCACCTCCAACGGCCGCGGCGCCGTCTCCGCCCTGGAGCTCGCCGACCTCGCCGCTCTCGACTTCGGCACCTGGAAGGGGCGCGAGGAGGCGCGCGAGAGCCCGGACTGGAAGGACCCCGAGCTCACCTCCGTACTCACCCTGGAACGCCTCCTGGAGCTGGTCTCCGACGCCGGACGCCACATAGAGCTGGCCATCGAGACCAAGCACCCCACCCGCTGGGCGGGCCAGGTGGAGGAGCGCCTGCTCGACCTCCTGAAGCGGTTCGGCCTCGCGCAGCCGGCGGCTCCCGAGGAATCCCATGTACGCGTCATGAGCTTCTCGGCCCGCTCCCTGCACCGGATCGCGGCCGCCGCGCCGACCCTCCCCACCGTCTCGCTGGCGCAGTTCGTCACCCCTCGGCTGCGCGACGGAAGGCTGCCTGCGGGCGCGCGGATCGCCGGACCGTCGATCCGGATCGTCCGCCACCACCCCACCGTGATCCTGCGGCTCCAGAAGGCCGGACACCAGGTCCATGTATGGACAGTGGACGATCCGGAGGACGTGGAGCTCTGTGAGCGGCTCGGCGTCGACGCGATCATCACCAACCGGCCGAAGCAGGTCCTGTCCCAGTTGGGTCGCCTTTGACCCCCTTTCCCCACCCGCCTCGGGCCTTACAGGGAGTGCACCGGCGCGTTCGGTCCGTACTCGATCGTTACGAGTGCGTCACCGCACGTTGCTTGGCCGGTTTCCGGTCCAGGCCATTGGGGCATCCACACCGTGGCGTGGGGCAAAGGAGGTCTCGGGGGTGGCGTTGGTGGTGGCACAGGAGGTGCCCACGTCGTCGAGCATGGCCGTACCCCATGGCCCTGCGGGCGTGGGTGAGGCGCGACACCGGATGCGGGAGCAGTTGAGCCGCAGCGGGATGTCCGAATCGGTCGTCGACGACGCGGTACTGATCCTTTCCGAGCTGCTCAGCAATGCCTGCCGGCACGGCAGGCCGCTGGGGCGGGCGGAGGTGGGCGACGGGGACGTCCGTGCGGCCTGGCACGTCGATCCGTCAGGAGGCCTGACCGTCGAGGTGACGGACGGCGGTGGTCCGACGCGGCCTGTTCCGTCGACGCCCTCGGTCACCGCACGCGGCGGCCGTGGGCTGAACATCATCAGCGCGCTGGCTCAGGACTGGGGCGTACGGGACAGCGCGTCCGGCGAGGTCACGGTCTGGGTGGTCGTCACCGAGGGCCATCGGCGCGAGGACTTCGCGGCGAGAGTCGGCGGCGGCTCGGGCTTCGAGTTCCTGGACGCGTACGACGACCTGGAGTGACGGCGCCCTGGAGTGACGACCTTGAGTGGCGACCCTGAGTGGCGACCCTGAGTGGCGACCTCAAGTGGCGAACGGCGGGTCGGACACCAGGTTTCCACCGACCGACCCGGCCTGGGCCCCGCATCGCTTCCGTACGGCTAGGCTCGCCCGACACAGAGCCGTGCACCGAGCACGGTCCTGCACAACAGCACTGCCGCTATCGGGAGAAAGCCACACCATGGCCAAGAAGCGCCCCCAGACG
The DNA here is from genome assembly GCF_005517195.1 of Streptomyces vilmorinianum. Classification (NCBI taxonomy): domain Bacteria; kingdom Bacillati; phylum Actinomycetota; class Actinomycetes; order Kitasatosporales; family Streptomycetaceae; genus Streptomyces; species Streptomyces vilmorinianum. Next base: position 7,548,272 of record NZ_CP040244.1, read on the forward strand.
AAGGCCGCCAAGGCACAGGTCACGAACGGGGAGATCCCGGTCGTCGGTGCGCGCGAGCCGTGCCCGTGCGGTTCGGGCCGCCGCTACAAGGCGTGTCACGGCCGGGCCGCCGCGCACGCCGTGACCGAGCTCGTCCAGCGCCCCTTCGAGGGGCTGCCCGGCGAATGCGACTGGGTCGCGCTGCGCGAGCTGGTGCCCGCCGCCACCGTCCCGCTCACCCTGAAGGACGGGCTGCCCGAGGGCGTGCCGTCCGTGACGCTCGCGACCGTGCTGCCGATGGCCTGGCCGGCGCTGCGCCGCGACGACGGCTCCGTCCTGCTCGCGCTGCAGAACGAGTCCTCCTCCGGTGACCTCGCCCGCGATCTCGCCGACACCCTCCAGCGCGCCCTGGAGGCGGAGCCCGGCACCCCGGTCGCCGCCCGCCGCGTCCCGGCCGAGGGCCCGCGCCTGCAGGACCTGCTCGACCCGAACGGCGATTTTGCGCCGGTCGTGCACTCGGGCTTCGAATTCTGGATCCCGGAGTCCGCTGGCAACTCCGACGCCGAGGTCAAGGCCTCCCTCGAGCGGGCCAACGCCGCCGCGATCCCCACCGTCAAGCTGACCGGTGTGGACGCCGCGTACTGGTGCGAGACCCCGGACAAGAACCACCTGCGCTGGGTCATGCCGCACCCCGAGGAGAAGCTCCTCGACGCGCTCGCCCGCCTGCACGCCGCCGGCACCTCCTCCCTCGGCGAGAACACCCGCCTGGTCGGCTCCTTCCGGGCGCACGGCCTGATGGTTCCCGTCTGGGACCTGCCGACGTCGATGGGCGCCGAGGAGTGCGAGAAGCCCGCCGCCGAGTTCGCCGAGCGGCTGGCCGCGGCACTGGCCTCCGACGCCCCGCTCACCCCCGAGGAGCGCCGGGCCCGCGGTGGCCTCACCAACCGTCAGGTCACGCTCAGCTGACACCAGGGGTGGGCTCGGTGACTGACAGACCGACCAGTCGGTGACGTCCGCCACAACTCCCCGCGCGGCCAGGTAAATCCCTGTCCGAATAACCGAGATCGAATTTGCGAACCGCAGATCTCTTGTTACCGTTCTAGAAGCCCGGTCGCTGGTGCATCCCCCGTCGCCAGCGATCGGGCCTTCTCATGCCCGGATCATGCTCGGGTCACGCCCGGGTCGCGCCCGGACGGATCCCGTCCCGCGGCTCAACTTCCGCCCGCGACAGCCGTGTTGCTCCCCGCCCGCAGCAGCAGCGGCGTACTGGCTCCCTCGCCCGCTCCCGCGAATTCCGCTACCGCCGAATAGGCCGAAGCATCCCCTCGGCCGCGTTCCCGTGGCGTCTCACAAGCCCCCGGTTCATCGTGTGCCGTGACCGAACAACGCACTTGTACGGTCCGCCCGCCGGGGGCCATCAGAGTGAGTACGGAGTCGAGCCGCTGGCCGGTGGCATTGCGGTAGTACGTGCGCGCCCAGGTGTCGGGCCCCTCCGTGAGGACGCAGGTCTGCGCCTCGATCCCGTCGGGGGAGGTCAGCTCGGGGCCGCAGTGCGAGGTACGGCCGGGGAGCGCGGAGGTCGACGACGTCGACGGTGACGGCGACGAGGGCGGGGCGACCGCGGCCGAGGGTAGGGACGTGGGCGCGGGCGCGGGCGGCGCGGGCGCCTCGCCGAGGCCGAGCCCGGGCAGCAGGCCGCCGTCGCCCTGCGGCTTCGCGTCCTCGCCGGACGCCGTGCCAGGCACGGCGCCGGACCCCGGCCCGGCCCCCGGACCGGCCGCCGGGCCGGCCAGGGCGACCAACGGCAGGAGGGTCGCGCACGCCACGACGGCCCCGAGCCCGATCATGCGGAGATTCATGGGACCCACCTGCCCGGCTGGCTGCGACTCGTCAACGGTGGGCCGAAGATATCGGCGGAACGGGCGCGCACAGCGCGCCGCGCGCCCATTTCCCGTACAACTCGGGCAGCCTCACACCCGTATGGGTGACACCCCCGCCCCCAGCCTCAGTACGCGAGCCTGCTGCCGCCCTCCGGCGCGCCCGTGCTCGCCTCCACCAGCGCGTCCACCACCGCCTCCACGTCCGGCAGCCACGGCCTGGCCGAGCCCTCCAGCGGCGCCCGCTCCCAGCGCACCTGCCCCGCCCCCGCGACCGACGGCGGCAGCAGCAGATAGCCGCCCTCGCCGTGGAAGCGCAGCGAGCTGGGGACGCTGTCCTTCGCGTAGAGGAGTTCGCCGAGCTGTTCGAGACCGTACGGAGCGACCAGCAGGGACCAGCGCGTCGGCGTCGCCACCACCGGGCCGAGCCGCATGCCCATCGTGTCGAGGGCCGCCAGGGCGCGCGCGCCCGCGACGGCCGGCAGGCTCACCGCGCACGGCGCGCCGCCTCCGGTGGCCAGGACGACCGGGGCGTCCGGGCGCCGGGTCCACCACCAGCGGATCATGCGCGCGTCGGTGGTGGCCGCGAGCAGTCCGGGGTCGAAGGGGTGTGCGCCGGGAACGACGCACTGCGGGTCGGGGCAGGCGCAGCCCGCCCCGCGGGACGTACGGGTCGTCGTCTTCAGCCCCACGCCGGGCAGTACCGGCCAGCTCCATTCGGTGGCATAGGTGAGCGCCGCGTCGAGCTGGGCGGCCCTCTCCTTGCGCCGGAACCGGAGCCTGCGTCGCCTTCCGAGGATCTCGCGCATGAGCGCTCGTTCCTTTCCGTTGAACGCCGAATCCACATCACACCATGTGCAGATCACTTCACTGTGCGTATCAGCGCGTACAAGGTCGGCGGTTCACCGCCCCGTGCGGTGGGGCGGGAGGGCCGAGCTGAGGCTCGTCGTCCACTCGAGGGGCGCGGCCTGCGGCGGTGAGGACGCCCAGGCACCCTGCCAGGTTCCGGGGCCGTTTCAACTGCCCCTGGCCATCACCGTTTTACGTACCCATCACGTTCAAATCAACGCGCTTTCAAACGACGCCAGTCGACCGCAAAAGGTGCGCCGTGGGGGCAATTTTCAGCCAACTTGGCCTGCACTTCAACCCTTCTGCCCAACCCCACGGACACCACAAGTCCCGCGAGGACAATGCTGGACATCCCTCCTCCAGTGCGTGTACATGTGGATGCACTGCCAGCGGCGCAGAATGACATGGGGGTTTGCGATGCTATTGCGCGAAACGTACCGGTCGGAAAGCCGACTGCCATGAGCGCCCCACACCTGCCGAAAGTGGCTGGAATCGATTCAACGGTTCCTTCGCCCGCGCACACTGCCGCACCGACCACGCCCACCAGCCCGTCCGCGGCCCACCTCCCAGGCATCCCGGGCGCACTGATCCAGGACCACCTGGCCGCCTGGGTCTCCGATCTCACCACCCTCCACGAACTCACCGAACGCCTGGTCACGACCGGTTCGCTCGACGAAGCGCTGCGCGAGGTCCTGCGCGCCGGCGCCGCCCTCGTCGGCGCCCGACGCGGCATGGCCGTCCTCGAACCCGCCGACGGACTCGGCCCCACCTCCACCGTCGGCCTCGGACTCGCCCACGCGGAGCTCGGCACCATCGAGACCGTGCCGCGCAGCGCCACCTCCTACGGCCGCATCCTCGACGGGCTCCCCGATCCGCTCGCCGTCCCCGACCCGATCGCGGTCCCCGACCTGCTCGGCCAGGCGGAGCTCGACCCGCGCCACCGCGAGGTCGCCGCCCGCCTCGGCTACGCCGCCAGCTACGCCCTCCCCCTCGCCACCGAGGCCGCCGGCCGGCTCGGCGCCGTCGTCTGGCTCTACGACGAGCCCGCCGAGCCCGTCGAGCGCCAGCGCCACCTCATCGGCCTCTACGGCCGGTACGCCACCGAACACCTCGCCCGCCTCCTGGAACTGGAGCGCGCCCGCGTCCAGGTCGCCACCGTCGCCGAGGAACTGCTGCCCAGCCGGCTCCCGCGCGTCCCCGGCGTCCAGCTCGCCGCCCGCCACCACACCGGCCCCCAGGGCGGCGGCGACTGGTACGACGCGCTGCCCCTGCCCGAAGGCGCCCTCGGCCTCGCCGTCGGCTCCGTGTCCGGGACCGGACCGAGCGCCCTCGCCGCGATGGGACGGCTGCGCGCCTCCCTGCGGGCGTACGCGGTCATGGAGGGCGAGGACCCCGTCGCCGTCCTCTCCGACCTGGAACTCCTGCTCCGCCTGACCGAGCCCGCCCGCTCGGCGACCGCGCTCTTCGCCTACTCCGAGCCCAAGCAGCGCAAACTCGTCCTGGCCGGAGCCGGGCACACCCCGCCGCTGATCGTCGGCGACCACCGCACCGAGTTCGTCGAGACCTCGCTCTCGGCCCCTCTCGGGATGCTCGCCTGCTGGGAGGCGCCCAGCATCGAGATCGCCCCCGCCCCCGGAGAAACGGTGCTGCTCTACACCGACGGGCTGCTCCGCCGGACCGGCGACCCCATGGACCGGGCCTTCGCACGCCTTCACGCGGCCGCCGCCGGGGTGCCCAAGGCGGACCGCACCGACCCCGGCGCCATCGCCGACCACGTCCTGCGGACCCTGCTGCCCGAAGGCCTCGACCACGCCGTCGACGGGGAGGACGTGGTCCTGCTCGCGGCCCGCTTCGAGTGAGCCGCGCGCAGAGCCCGAGCGCGCCGCGCGCAGAGCCCGAGCCGGCCGCGCGTCGAGCACAGGTGACTCGGCGGTAATAGGTCTTCCGGCCCTGGGCCCCCTTCCGCACGACCGTACGATGGTGAAGGTTCAGTGTCGTACCAAGAGGAGGCAGACCGTGGCCGAGGAGCTCACCCCGGAGACCCCGGACGAGACCGAGGAGCCGATCAAGCAGCGCAAGAACGGCCTGTACCAGGGCGTCTCCGACGAGCTGGCCGAGAACATGAAGTCCGGCTGGGCCGACACCGAGCTGCACGACCTGCGGCCGATCGCGCAGGCGGAGCAGACCGCGGCCCGCCGCGCCGCGCTCTCCGCCCGCTTCCCGGGCGAGCGCCTGGTGATCCCCGCCGGCAACCTGAAGACCCGGTCGAACGACACGGAGTACAGCTTCCGCGCGTCGACGGAGTACGCCTACCTCACCGGCGACCAGACCCACGACGGCGTACTCGTCCTGGAGCCGGCCAAGTCCGGCGGCCACCAGGCCACGATCTACCTGCTGCCCCGCTCCAACCGTGAGAACGGCGAGTTCTGGCTCGACGGCCAGGGCGAGCTCTGGGTCGGCCGCCGCCACTCCCTGACCGAGGCCGAGAAGTTCCTCGGCATCCCGGCCAAGGACGTCCGCGAGCTGCCCGCCGCCCTCAAGGAGGCCGCCGGCCCGGTCCGCGCCGTCCGCGGCCACGACTCCGGCATCGAGGCGGCGCTGACCGACAAGGTCACCGCCGAGCGCGACGAGGAACTGCGCGTCTACCTCTCCGAGGCCCGTCTCATCAAGGACGACTTCGAGATCGCCGAGCTCCAGAAGGCGTGCGACTCCACCGCGCGCGGCTTCGAGGACGTCGTCAAGGTCCTCGACAAGGCCGAGGCGACCAGCGAGCGCTACATCGAGGGCACGTTCTTCCTGCGCGCCCGCGTCGAGGGCAACGACGTCGGCTACGGCTCCATCTGCGCCGCGGGCCCGCACGCCTGCACCCTGCACTGGGTCCGCAACGACGGCGCCGTCCGCTCCGGCGACCTGCTGCTGCTCGACGCCGGCGTGGAGACCACCGAGCTCTACACCGCCGACGTCACCCGCACCCTGCCGATCAACGGCCGGTACAGCGAGATCCAGCGCAGGATCTACGACGCCGTCTACGAGGCGCAGGAGGCGGGCATCGCCGCGGTGAAGCCCGGCGCCGCCTACCGCGACTTCCACGACGCCGCCCAGCGCGTGCTCGCCGAGAAGCTCGTCGAGTGGGGCCTGGTCGAGGGCCCGGTCGACCGCGTCCTGGAGCTGGGCCTGCAGCGCCGCTGGACCCTGCACGGCACCGGCCACATGCTCGGCATGGACGTCCACGACTGCGCCGCCGCGCGCACCGAGGCGTACGTCGACACCACGCTGGAGCCCGGCATGTGCCTGACCGTCGAGCCGGGGCTGTACTTCCAGGCCGACGACCTGACCGTGCCCGAGGAGTACCGGGGCATCGGCGTCCGGATCGAGGACGACATCCTCGTCACCGACGACGGCAACCGGAACCTCTCGGACTCGCTGCCGCGCCAGGCCGACGAGGTCGAGGCGTGGATGGCCGGCCTGAAGGGCTGACCTGAAGGGCTGACCTGACGGACACAGCAGGGCCCCCGCCGATCACGTCGGCGGGGGCCCTGCTCGTACGTTCACGTCATGTCACGTCAGCGCGAGGGGAGCGTCCGTCCGCCACTTCACGATCTTGTCGAAGCTGACGAGTGCACCGCCCCGGCCCGTACGGCCGAAGTGCACATGGTCCGCCAGCTCCTCGATCAGCCGCAGTCCGCGGCCGTTCTCCGCGTCCGCGGCGGCATCAGGGGCGGCGGCCGGCAGCAGGGTCCCCGGGAAACCGGGACCCGAGTCCGCCACCTCGATACGACAGGTCTCGCCGTCCAGATAGGCCGTGACCCGGTACGCCTCGGACGGCACACCGCGACCGCCGTCGCCACCGTGCTCGACGGCATTCGCACACGCCTCGGTCAGCGCCACCGACAGCTCGTAGGAGACATCCGGATCGACACCCGCCGTCTCCATCGTGCCGAGCAGAAGCCGCCGCGCGAGCGGCACGCTCGCAGCCTCGCGCCGCAGATGGAGAGACCACCAGATGCTCATGCTCCAGCCTCCTGGCTGCGGCTCGACATACCGATACCTATTGCCCCGAGGAAGGGCCCGTAAGCCCCCAAGCCACACAAGAGCGCTCATTCGGCGGATGTGTCTACGCCGTGTGCCGGTGTATGCCGACTCGAACACTCACCAAAGGTGATCTTCCGGACCTGCCGCACGGGCGGAAGGGGCCTGGTGCGATGATGAGGCCGCCATGTCTGCCCCCGCGCTCGCGCCACGCCTGCTGAGGGCCGCGGTGTTCACCGCGGTCTGCGTCGTGCTGTCCGGGCTCGGCCACGCCCTCGCCGCCTGCGCGGGAATCGCCCTGTGGACGATGGTGGCCGGCTTCCTCGCGGTCTTCGGCATCACCGTGCTCGCCGCAGGACGCGAGCGCACGCTTCCCTTCATCGTCGCGGCACTGACCGGCGGACAGCTCGCGCTGCACGCCCTCTTCGAGCTCGGGCAGCGCCCGCTCACGAGCGGCTCCCCCGGCCCGGAGGCCCACGACGCGCTGATCCGCATGGCCGCCAAGCTGGTCTGCGGCGTCGCGCCCGCCTCGCTCAGCGCCGCCGACGCGACCCGCGTCATCACGAACGCCGGGCTCGACCCGGCAGACGTCACCGCCGCCGCCACCGCGCAGGCCGCCCACGGCGCACACCTCTCCGGCGGAGCCGGGGCCGGAGCCGTGCAGAGCGCGGACCTCCTGCCCGACCTGCCGATGGCGCTCGGCCACCTCCTGGCCGCCCTCGCCACCGGCTGGCTCCTGCGCCGCGGCGACCTCGCCCTCGGCCGGCTCGTACGGATCTCGGCCCATGGCGCCACCGAACTCGCCGAGGCCGCCCTCGTCCGCTCCCTGCGCGCCGCACTCACCCTCGTACGGGCACTGCTCGCCGGCCTTCCCGGGCTCCCGGCCGCCGCGCCGCGCCGCACCGTCCGTACCGCGGACGGCACCTCCGCGCCACCCGTCGCGGAAGCACTCCAGCACACGGTGATCCGGCGCGGCCCACCGGCCGCCGACTGCGTCCTCGCAGCCTGACGCGGACCGCTCACAAGGAGCGGGTCCGCGGCCGTCCGCACGCCCGTACTACGTAGACGTACACGTACACGTACACGTACACGTACACGTACACGTGCACGTGCACGTACACACGTACTCGCGTACGCCCGTACCCGGTTCGCATCGTTCCGGTCGTCGGCGTGCCGGACGCCCACCTCTTCCTTCCGAGCTGGAGTGTCTTCTGCCATGAACGTCTCCCGTATCGCCCTCGCCGCCGGCATCGCCGTCTCCTCCGTCGCCCTGCTCTCCGGCACCGCCTTCGCGCACGTCGGCGTGCAGCCGCAGGGCGAGGCCGCCCAGGGCGGCTACGCCACCGTCAACGTCAAGGTCCCCAACGAGCGCGACAACGCCTCCACCGTCAAGGTCGAGATCAACTTCCCGGCCGACCACCCGCTCGCCTCCGTGATGGCCCAGCCGGTACCGGGCTGGAAGTCCGAGGTCACCAAGGCCAGGCTCGCCAAGCCGCTGGAGATCCACGGCAAGACGATCAACGAGGCCGTCACCAAGGTCACCTGGACCGCCGACGGCTCGAAGATCGGCCCCGGCCAGTTCCAGCAGTTCCCGCTCTCCCTCGGCCGGCTGCCCGAGGACACCGACCGGCTCGTCCTCAAGGCCATCCAGACGTACGACAACAACGAGGTCGTCCGCTGGATCGAGGAGCCCAAGGAGGGCGCGGCCGAACCGCAGAACCCCGCCCCCGTCCTGAAGCTCTCCGCGGCGAGCGATGACCACCACGGCGGCGCCAAGACCGACGAGAAGAACGAGAAGACCGACGCGAAGACGGGCGACAAGGCCGGTCACGACAAGAAGCCCCACACCGAGGCGGCCGGCTCCCACTCCGATTCCGGCTCCAGCGACACCACCGCGCGCGTGCTCGGCATCGTCGGCATCCTCGTGGGCGCCGCGGGCATCGCCTTCGGTGTGCTCGCCGGCCGCCGCCGCTCGGCCTGACCCTCCCTCCAGCGCAGAGAGAAACACCTTCCATGTCAGTCCAGAACACGACCGACCCGATGAACGACCACCAGGGCCGCCGGCCTGGCCGCCTCGCCCCCCTCATCGCCGCCGCCGTCGCCATCGCCGCCGCCGTCGCGATCACCGTCGTCGTCGGCCTCGGCGGCGGCAACGACAAGGGGACGAGCTCCGGGAACGGACCGATCGCCGAGGTCTCCGCCGAGAACGCCGGGACCAAGGCGGCGACCGTCCTCGACCGCCCGTTCACCAAGCCCGACCTGGTCCTCACCGACACCAAGGGCCAGAAGTTCGACCTGCGGGCGCGGACCAAGGGCAAGCCGACGCTGATCTACTTCGGCTACACGCACTGCCCCGACGTCTGCCCGCTGACGATGAGCAACATCGCCGTCGCCAAGAAGCAGCTCCCCAAGGCGGACCAGGACAAGCTCCAGGTCGTCTTCGTCACCACCGACCCCGAGCGGGACACCTCCGCCGAGCTCGCGAAGTGGCTGCCGGCCGCCGGCGACTCCTCCTTCATCGGTCTCACCGGTGACTTCTCCACGATCCAGGCGGGCGCCCGCCAGATCGGCATCGGCATCGACCCGCCGAAGAAGGAGAAGGGCGGCTCGGTCGTCTCCATGCACGGAGCCCAGGTGATCGCGTTCTCGCCCACGACCGACCAGGGCTACGTCCTGTACGGCGAGGACACGACCGTCGACGACTACGCCAAGGACCTGCCGAAGATCATCAAGGGGGAGAACCCGTGAACCGCCGCACCACCATCCTGTCCGCCGCCGTCGCGCTCGTCTCGGCGCTGGCCCTGACCGGGTGCTCGTCCGACAGCTCCGCCGACACCGGCGGCAAGCCCGAACTCGAGGTCAGCGGCGCGTTCATGCCGCAGCCCGTGATGGACATGGCCGGCGGCTTCCTGACCATCAAGAACGACAGCGCCACCGCGGACAAGCTCACCTCCGTCACCAGCCCCCTCTCGGACGACGTCCAGATCCACGAGACGAAGAACCAGAAGATGCGGCAGGTGACGTCCTTCGACATCCCTGCCAACGGTGAGCTGAAGCTCGAACGCGGCGGCAACCACATCATGTTCATGGACATCAAGCAGAAGCCGAAGCAGGGCGAGAAGGTCAGCATCGAGCTGCACTTCGAGAAGGCCGACCCCATCAAGGTCGACCTTCCCGTCGAGGCCGCCACCCACAACCCGAAGCAGCACTGAGCTCCCTGAGGGACTGACACACACATGCCAGCCACCGCCCCGCGCCTCGGATCCGCCCTGACCCGGCTGCTGCTCGTCACGGCCGCCCTCCTGGGCGCCCTGCTCGCCGGCGCCGCCCCCGCGTCCGCGCACGCCGCGCTCACCGGCAGCGACCCGATGGACGGGGCGGTGGTCGCCACCGCCCCCAAGGAAGTCAATCTCACCTTCTCCGAGCAGGTCGCCATGGGCGCCGACTCGATCCGGGTCCTCGACCCGGCGGGCAAGCGCGTGGACACCGCGGAGATCCGCGACCTGTGCAGCGGATCGATCGTCCGGTACGGAGTCGGGCTCCGCAGCGGGCTGCCGGAAGGCACCTACACCGTGGCCTGGCAGACCGTCTCCGCCGACAGCCACCCCATCGCGGGCGCCTTCACCTTCTCCATCGGCGCGCCCTCCCAGACATCCTTCGCCCTACCCGACCAGGAGGTCGGCGGCGGGCTCGTCGGCACGCTGTACGGCATCGCCCGCTACCTCTCGTACGCCGGCTTCACCGTCCTCGTCGGCGGCGGCGCCTTCGTCCTCGCCTGCTGGCCGGGCGGCGCGAGCGCCCGGCCGCTGCAGCGGCTCGTCGTCAGGGGCTGGCTCACCCTGACCGCCGCCACCCTGGTCATGCTGCTGCTGCGCAACCCCTACACCGGCTCCGGAGAGCTCGCCGACGCCTTCGACCTGGGCGGACTGAAGTCCGTCCTCGAGACGAAGACCGGCGCCGCGCTCATTTCCCGGCTCATGCTGCTCGGCGCGGCGGCGCTCTTCGTGAGCGTGCTCTTCGGCTCGTACACGAAGCGGACCGACGAGAAGGAGACCAAGGACCTCACCTTCGGACTCGCGATCGGCGGCTCCGTGGTGGCCGCCGGGATCGCGGGCACGTGGGCGCTCGCCGAGCACGCCTCCACCGGTCTGCAGCCGCAGATCGCCATGCCCGTCGACATCCTGCACCTGCTCGCCGTGGCGGCCTGGCTGGGCGGCCTGACGGCCCTGCTCGTCGCGCTGTACCGGGTCCCCGGCATCGAGCGGGCAGCGGTGGAGCGCTTCTCGAGAATCGCCTTCGGCTCGGTGGTCGTCCTGGCAGCGACCGGGCTCTACCAGTCCTGGCGGCAGGTCGGCTCCTGGTCGGCGCTGACCGGCACGGCGTACGGACAGCTGCTCCTGGTCAAGGTCGGGCTCGTGGCCGTGCTCGTCGGGATCGCCTGGGTCTCGCGGCGCTGGACCCAGCGCCTCGCGGAACCGGCCACGGTGGAGACGGCCGAGGGCCAGGCGGCCGAGGGCCAGGCGGTCGAGGCGCAGGCGGCCGAGGCGCAGGCGGTGCAGGCGGTGCAGGCAGAGACGGTCGAGGCGGAGCCGGAAACTCCCGTCGGAGAGGCGGAGGACGCCGACCCGGAGCGGGCCGCTCAGCTCGCCCGGCAGCGGGTCGCCGTCGCCACCGCCCGTGAGAAGCGGGACCGCGACGCCGACCCCGACCGGACCGGCCTGCGCCGCTCGGTGCTGACCGAGGCCATGGTCGCCGTCGTGCTGCTCGCCGTGACGACCGTACTGACGTCGACCGAACCCGGCCGCACGGAGGAGGAGACCGGCCGCTCGGCTTCCGAGTCCGGCTCGACCGCCGTACCCGAGCGGCCCGTGGACATCCGGCTCCCCTTCGACACCGGCGGTGCCGAAGGCAAGGGAACGGTACGACTGAGCCTCAACCCGGGCCGTACCGGCGCCAACGCCCTGCACCTCTATGTGGACCGGCCCAACGGTCGCCCGCTGGACGTACCCGAGATCAAGGTCGCCTTCACCCTCAAGGAGAAGGACGTCGGCCCCCTGCCCGTCGTGCCCGACCGGATCCAGACCGGACACTGGATCGCCAACGGCGTACAGATCCCGATGGCCGGCGAGTGGCAGATCCAGGTGACGGTCCGCACCTCCGACATCGACCAGACCACCATCGACAAGAACGTGAAGATCGGCTGACCTCGTGACTGACGACAATTCTGAGAGCAGGCTGGAGATCTCCCGGCGGCGCATGCTCGGCACCGTGGGCGCCGCGGGCGCGGCCGGTATCGCGCTCGGCGCGGCCGGTGGCGCCGGGGTGTACGGCGCCGTGTCCGGCTCCGGCGCCTCGGCCGCGGACACGACGGCGCTGACGACCGTCGGCTCGACCGAGGCGATGTTTCACGGGAAACATCAAGCGGGGATCACCACTCCGCCTCAGTCGCGGGGCCATCTGGTCGCCTTCGACCTCGCCCCGGGCGCGGGCCGCAAGGAGGCCGCCGCGCTGCTGCGCCGCTGGTCGGCCACCGCCAAGGCGCTGATGGCGGGCGAGCCGACGAGCGAGGACACCGGCATCGCGCTCGACGCGGGCCCCTCCTCGCTCACCGTCACCTTCGGCTTCGGCCACTCCTTCTTCGGACGTACGGGACTCACCGCCCGCCGCCCGATGCAGCTCGACCCCCTGCCCGCCTTCTCCGCCGACGCGCTCGACCCCAAGCGCTCGGAGGGCGACCTGTGGGTGCAGATCGGCGCGGACGACGCACTCGTCGCCTTCCACGCCCTGCGCGCGCTGCAGAAGGACGCCGGCTCGGCCGCGAAGGTCCGCTGGCAGATGAACGGCTTCAACCGCTCGGCCGGCGCCACGGCGAAGCCGATGACGTCCCGCAACCTGATGGGCCAGGTGGACGGGACGCGCAACCCGAAGCCCTCCGACCCCGACTTCGACCGGCGGATCTTCGTCCCGGCCACCGGTTCCACCGGCTCCACCGGGACCCAGGAATGGATGGCCGGAGGCTCGTACGCGGTCGTGCGCCGCATCCGCATGCTGCTCGACGACTGGGAGAAGCTCCCCCTCGACAGGCAGGAGAAGGTCATCGGCCGGCGGAAGTCCGACGGCGCCCCGCTGACCGGCGGGACCGAGACGACCGAACTCGATCTCCACAAGATCGGGCCGGACGGCAAGCTGGTCATCCCCGACAACGCCCATTCCCGGATCTCCGCCCCCGAACAGAACGGCGGAGCTGCGATGCTGCGGCGGCCGTTCTCCTTCCACGACGGAATCGGGCCGGACGGGACGCCCGACGCGGGACTGCTCTTCGTCTGCTGGCAGGCCGACCCGCTCAGGGGCTTCGTCCCCGTGCAGCGCAAGCTCGACCGGGGCGACGCTCTGTCCGCCTTCATCCGGCACGAGGCGAGCGGCCTGTTCGCCGTGCCGGGCGGGGCGGCGGAAGGCGAGTACGTGGGCCAGCGGCTGCTGGAGTCCTGACCCTGGGCGGGCGGCGGGTCAACGCCTCCGGCGCCTATTAGGGTGACCGTATGTCAGCCACCCGGTATACGTATCTCGGTCCCGAAGGCACCTTCACGGAGGCCGCGCTGCGTACGCTGCCCGAGGCCGCGACCCGGGAACTCGTCCCCATGGTCTCCGTCCCTGCCGCGCTGGACGCCGTACGCAACGGAGAGGCCGCCGCCGCTCTCGTACCGATCGAGAACTCGGTGGAGGGCGGGGTCACCGCGACGCTGGACGAGCTGGCCTCCGGCGAACCGCTGATGATCTACCGCGAGGTGGTCCTGCCGATCGCCTTCGCCCTGCTCGTACGGCCCGGCACCGCGCTGTCGGAGGTCAAGACGGTCACCGGTCACCCGGTGGCCCAGCCGCAGGTACGGAACTGGCTGCGGGCCCACCTGCCCGACGCCCTGTGGGAATCGGCGGCCTCGAACGCGGACGGGGCCCGGCTGGTGCAGGAAGGCCGTTTCGACGCGGCGTTCGCCGGCGAGTTCGCGGCGGCGACCTACGGACTTGAGGCCCTGGTCACCGAGATCCACGACGCCGAGAACGCCGAGACCCGGTTCGTCCTGGTGGGCCGGCCGGCCCGGCCCGCGGCTCCGACCGGGGCGGACAAGACCTCGGTCGTGCTGTGGCTGGGCGACGACCACCCGGGTGCCCTCCTCGAACTGCTCCAGGAGTTCGCGGTGCGCGGGGTCAACCTGATGCTGATCCAGTCCCGCCCGACGGGCGCGGGCATCGGGAACTACTGCTTCGCCGTGGACGCCGAGGGCCATATCTCGGACCGGCGGGTGGGCGAGGCGCTGATGGGTCTGAAGCGGATCTGCCCCAAGGTGCGGTTCCTCGGCTCGTATCCGAGGGCGGGCGTGGCGGTGAAGGACGTACGAGCGCTGCGGCGCGGGACGTCGGACGCGGAGTTCATGGCGGCCTCCGATTGGCTGGCGAGGGCCCAGGACGGTCGGGCCTGACCTGATCGTGCCCCGCCGCTCCCGGCGTCGGGGGCGGTCGTCCACAGGTGTGAACCACTAGTCCTACCTGCATACTTTTCAGTTACCCACAGAAGTTATCCACAGGCCCGCTTCTCGACCTGGGGACAAGTCGATATGGCATGGCGACATGGTCGACAAATCACCCTAGTCACTCCACATCCATCCACAGTGCACCACGGCGGCCGGTGTCACCCCAATTCCCTTGATCAACTCTTTAGAGCGAGGAATTCCCACCCGAATGAGTGTGTGGGGGAGGTTTGATCGGGGAATTACTAGGCCCGCACCTTCGATTCGGAATGATCTCCTCCGCGATCCACAGAACTTCCGCACAGCCTGTGGATAACATCCCGAGGCCGCGCATTCCTGTGGAGAAGTCCCTTGATCCACGAGGCGGTTCGGTCAAGCCATCGGCGTTGATCCGCCCCTTTTCGGGGGTCGATGCCTGGTTTATTGACGAATGGGGAGACCGCTTCCCATTTCTCGCAATTCGGGCAAAGCGACATGCGCGCCTCTATCGAGTGGGGCGCGGCGAGCCCGCACCGGTAGCCTGGTGGGGTGATTGACCTTCGCCTGCTCCGTGAGGACCCCGACCGTGTTCGCGCCTCCCAGCGCGCCCGTGGAGAGGACGTCGCGCTCGTCGACGCCCTGCTCTCCGCCGATGAGCGGCGCAGGTCGTCGGGCGTCCGCTTCGACGAGCTTCGTTCCGAGCAGAAGGCGCTCGGCAAGCTGATCCCCAAGGCCACCCCCGAGGAGCGCGCCGAGCTCCTGCAGCGGGCCGAGCAGCTCAAGACCGACGTCAAGGCCGCCGAGGCCGAGCAGAACGAGGCCGACGAGACCGCTCGCGCTCTCCTGCTCCAGCTGGGCAACATCGTCCACGCGGACGTCCCGGTCGGCGGAGAGGAGGACTTCGTCGTCCTCGAGACGCACGGCACCATCCGCGACTTCGCGGCCGAGGGCTTCGAGCCCAAGGACCACCTGGAGCTGGGCGAGGCGCTGGGCGCCATCGACGTCGAGCGGGGCGCCAAGGTCTCCGGTTCTCGCTTCTACTACCTGACGGGTGTCGGCGCGCTGCTGGAGCTCGCCCTCGTCAACGCGGCGATCGCGCAGGCCACCGAGGCCGGGTTCATCCCGATGCTGACGCCGGCGCTGGTCCGCCCGCGCGCCATGGAGGGCACCGGCTTCCTCGGCCAGGCCGCGGAGAACGTGTACCACCTGGAGAAGGACGACTTCTACCTCGTCGGTACGTCCGAGGTGCCGCTCGCCGCGTACCACATGGACGAGATCATCGACGCGGACAAGCTCCCGCTGCGCTACGCCGGCTTCTCGCCGTGCTTCCGCCGCGAGGCCGGCACGTACGGCAAGGACACCCGAGGCATCTTCCGGGTCCACCAGTTCGACAAGGTCGAGATGTTCTCGTACGTCGCTCCGGAGGACGCCGAGGCCGAGCACAAGCGGCTCCTGGAGTGGGAGAAGCAGTGGCTGACCAGCCTCGAGCTCCCCTTCCAGGTCATCGACGTGGCCACCGGCGACCTCGGCGCCTCGGCCTCGCGCAAGTTCGACTGCGAGGCGTGGATCCCGACGCAGGGCAAGTACCGCGAGCTGACCTCGGCGTCGAACTGCGACGGCTTCCAGGCGCGCCGCCTGTCCGTGCGGATGCGCGACGAGCGGAACGGCAAGAAGGTCGTGCAGCCGCTGGCGACGCTGAACGGCACGCTGTGCGCCGTACCGCGCACGATCGTGGCGATCCTGGAGAACCACCAGCTGCCGGACGGCTCGGTTCGGGTGCCGGAGGTGCTGCGGCCGTACCTGGGTGGCCGCGAGGTCCTGGAGCCGATCTCCAAGTGAGCCCGTTCCCGTACAAGCTCGTCGCGACGGACCTCGACGGCACGCTGCTGCGGGCCGACGAGTCGGTCTCGGAGCGTACGCGTGACGCCCTCGCCGCCGTGGTGGCGGCGGGGGCCGCGCACATCGTGGTCACGGGCCGGTCCGTGCCCTGGACCCGGCACATCCTCGACGACCTCGGCTACGAGGGGCTCGCGGTGTGCGGTCAGGGCGCGCAGGTCTACCACGCGGGCGAGCACCGGCTGCTGACCTCGGTGACGCTGGACCGGCAGCTGGCCGGCCTGGCGCTGTCGAAGATCGAGGCCGAGGTCGGGCCGCTGGCCCTGGCCGCGAGCCGGGACGGTCTGGACGGCGAGGTGCTGGTCAGCTCCGACTACCGGGTCCAGGAGGGCCCGCTGCCGGTGGTCCTCTTCGGGGATCCGACGGAGCTGTGGTCCGCCCCGCTGAACAAGCTGTACATCCAGCACCCCACGCTGTCCGACGACGAGCTGACGCGGGCCGCCCGGCAGACGGTCGGCAGCCTGGTGGACGTCGTCATGGCGGGCCCGGGGATAGTGGAGATCCTCCCGCTCGGTCTGACCAAGGCCACGGGCCTGTCGCTGGCGGCGCGGCGCCTCGGGGTGAAGGCGGCGGAGACGATCGCCTTCGGTGACATGCCGAACGACATCCCGATGTTCGGCTGGGCGGCGCGGGGTGTGGCGATGGCGAACGCGCACGACGATCTGAAGGCGGTCGCGGACGAGGTGACGGCCTCGAACGAGGAGGACGGCATCGCGGTCGTCCTGGAGCGTCTGCTCGGGTAGTTCCGTACCTTGTGCGGAGGATGCGCGGATCGAACGCGCGCGGGGGTGACCCCGACCATGGCTTAGCAAGCCAGTGCCTTACCGCTCGGCCAATCCTCCGGGTGGGCGGCCCGCGCGGAAGACCCGCGCGCTCGAAGCGGCCGCCCCGGCGGCGCTAGGGGGCGCCGCCCTGCAGGGAGCTCGACGGACTCGAACTCCGGCTCGAACTGGTGTCGGTCATCGTCGCGCTCCTCCCCGGTCTCTCGGCGGGCGTCTCCCGCTCAACCAGTGTGCGCGCGGCGGGGGTTCGGGGGCCAGCGGTTTTCCGTGCGGCAGCCCGCGCGTGGTCCTGGATCGCCCCCAGGATGCCGGTGACCCCGATGTGACGAGCAGCCACACATGCGAACCGGGTGACGAACGCACCCACGACCTGATCGGTCGGGACGGTTCGTCACCCGGGAGGGTTTCGGTTCGGCGCCTTTCAGTGCCTGCCACCCTGGAATGAGGGCGACCTCAGAAATTGATCATGTGTCCGGCAAGGCCGTGGACGGCTTCCTTCACGGCCTCGCCCAGCGTCGGGTGCGCGTGGACGTTGCGCGCCACCTCGTGGACCGTGAGGTCCCACTGCTGGGCCAGCGTCAGCTCGGGCAGCAGCTCGGTGACGTCGGGGCCGATCAGGTGCGCGCCGATGATCTCGCCGTACTGCGCGTCGCTGATGATCTTCACGAAGCCGGTCGAGTCGCCAAGGCCGTGCGCCTTGCCGTTCGCCGTGAACGGGAACTTGGCGACCTTGACGTCGTAGCCCTTCTCCCGCGCCTGCGCCTCGGTCCAGCCGAAGCTGGCGATCTGCGGCTGGCAGTAGGTGGCGCGCGGGATCATCGGGTAGTCGAGCTCCATGGTCTCGGCGTCCCCGATGGTCTCGGCGGCGACGACGCCCATGGCCTCGGCGGTGTGGGCGAGCATCAGCTTCGCGGTGACGTCGCCGATGGCGTAGATGTGCGGGACGTTGGTGCGGCAGCGGCCGTCGACCTCGATCGCGCCGCGCTCGGTGAGCGCCACGCCGGTGTTCTCCAGGCCGTAGCCGGAGACGTTCGGCGCGAAGCCGATGGCCTGCAGGACCTTGTCGGCCTCCAGGACCTTGCTCGCGCCGTCCTTGCCGGTGACGGTGACGCGGACCTGCGGGCCGGACTCGTCGATGGTCTCGACGCGGGTCGAGGTGAGGACGTCGATGCCGAGCTTGCGGTACTGCTTGGCGAGCTCCTTGGAGACGTCCGCGTCCTCCAGCGGCGCGATCCGGTCGAGGAACTCGACGATGGTGACCTTCACGCCGTAGTTGTGCAGGACGTACGCGAACTCGATGCCGATCGCGCCGGCGCCGGCGATGATGATCGACTGCGGCACGTCCTCGGCGACGATCTGCTCCTCGAACGTCACGACGCGCTCGCTGCGGGCGGTGCCGGGCAGCAGTCGGGGGGTGGCGCCGGTGGCGATGATGCAGTTGTCGAAGGTGATCGTCTGCGAGGTGCCGTCGGACTTGGCGACCTGCAGGGTGTTCGCGTCGACGAAGGTGCCGCGGCCGTCGAACTCCGTGATGCCGTTCTTCTTCATCAGGAAGTGGACGCCCTTGACCCGGCCGTCCGCGACGGTGCGGCTGCGGCGGAACGCCTCGCCGTAGTCGAAGGAGACCGTGCCGTCGACCTTGATGCCGAAGGTCTTGGCCTCGTGGTTGAAGATGTGCGCGAGCTCGGCGTTGCGCAGCAGCGCCTTGGTGGGGATGCAGCCGACGTTCAGGCAGACACCGCCCCAGTACTTCTCTTCGACGACCGCGACCCGCTTGCCCAGCTGGGCGGCGCGGATGGCGGCGACGTAGCCGCCGGGGCCAGCTCCGAGTACGACGACGTCGAAGCGGTCTGACATGACTGACTCCCGAAGGTGGTGAGGGTGTGCGTCCACGTACGGGCCCACAGTAGTCCGGGTCCGGGAAGCGGGCCCGGGGGCCGGGGCCGGGGGGCGGGGGCGTCCTGCCCCGGCCCGGACCCGACCCCCGGACCTCGGACCTCGGCTCGCGTTACTCCTCGCCCGCCAGCTTCAGCGTCCGCAGCTTCTGGCCCGCGTACCAGGTCGCGACGACCGTGACACCGGCGAGCAGCGCCACCGCCGTCGGCAGGCCCACGTCCGAGGTGACCAGGCCTTCGCCGCTGACCTTCTGGGCGACCGCGAGCGCCCACTGCTGCACGCTGAGCGTCTTCGCACCGGAGATCAGGGAGCCGAACAGGGCCTCCCAGACCAGGGCGTAGACGAGCCCGATGACCACCGCGTGGCGGCTGACCGTGCCCAGGAGCAGGAACAGGGCGCTGTACGCGATGGAGGCGACGAGCGCCGCGACGGTGTACGCGACCGCGACCTGCTGGCCGTTGCCGTTGAGGATCAGGCCCGCGAGGAAGGTGGGCACCGCCGAGAAGACCATGGTCACGGCGATCGCCACGGTCAGCTTGGTGACGATGATCTCGGGCCGCTTCACCGGCTTGGACAGCAGGTAGACGATCGAGCCGTCGTCGATCTCCGGGCCGATCGCGCCCGTTCCGGCGATGACACCGATCAGCGGCACCATCGTGGCGAGGGCGAAGCCGCCGAGGACGTCGGCGGCGACCTGGTCGTCCGCGCCGTTGAAGGCGCGTACCGCCGCGGCGATCATCAGCAGGAGCGCGGGCAGCGCGAAGAGGATCAGCGCCCGCCGGCGGCCGAGCAGGGCCCGGTAGGTGAGCCGGGCGACTGTGGGGTTGTACATCGGTCAGGCTCCTTTCAGGCCGCTACGAGGTACGAGAAGACCGATTCGAGGGACTCGTCGGACGGTGAGACCGTCAGCAGGCGGATCCCCTGCGCCCGGGCGACCCGGGGAAGCAGCTCGGTGAAGCGTCCGAAGTCGATCGCCTGGATGCGCAGGGCGCCCTCGGCGAGGTCGACCTCGATGCCGGCCGTGGACGGGTCGGCGATGAGCGCGGCCGCCAGGGCCCGGTCGTCGCTGGACCGTACGAGGTAGCGGTGGGGCCGGTCCGTCATCAGCCGGCGGATCTTGCGGAAGTCGCCCGAGGCGGCGTGGCGCCCGGCGACGATCACCTCGATGTGCGAGGCGAGCTGCTCGACCTCTTCCAGGATGTGGGAGGAGAAGAGCACCGTGCGGCCGGCCGAGCCCATGCGGCGCAGCAGGTCCATCAGCTGCATGCGCTGGCGCGGGTCCATGCCGTTGAACGGCTCGTCGAGCAGGAGCACCGACGGGTCGTGGACGAGGGCCGAGGCCATCTTCACGCGCTGCCGCATGCCCTTGCTGTACGTGGCGATCTTCCGGTCCTGCGCGTACTCCATCTCGACCGTGGCGAGCGCGTGCTGGGCCTCCTTGGCGCCCAGGCCGTGCAACTCGGCGTTGGCGAGGACGAATTCGCGTCCGGTGAGGAAGTCGTACATCGCCTCCCGCTCGGGCACGACGCCGATGTGCCGGTAGACGGACTCGTTGCGCCAGATCGTCTCGCCGTCGAGGGTGACCGTGCCGGTGGAGGGGGCGAGGAAGCCGCCCATCATGTTGATGAGGGTGGACTTTCCGGCGCCGTTGGGGCCGAGGAGGCCGGTGACGCCCGGGCCGATCGTCATGGTGACGTCGTTGACGGCCACGACGTTTCCGAACCAGCGCGAGACGTGGTCGATGTTGAGGGAGGTCACAGCCCGACCTTTCGGTAGCGGCGCATCAGCACGCCGTACGAACCGGCGATGAGTGCGAGGACGACCAGCAGGTAGACCACGCCGGTTCCGGCGCCCGGAGCGGCGTCCGTTCCGCCGGGGAAGGCGGACGGCGCGCCGAGGAACGCCGTCTGCACACCGTCGATGAGGGTGATCGGCGAGAACAGCCCCATCCACTTGATGGCGCCGATGTTGTCCGTGCCGTAGGCGATGCCCTGCAGGGTGGAGACCGCGCCGTACGAGATCACGAGGACGGCGATCACGGCGGCGACGCCGAAGCCGCGGCGGGGCGTGAGCGCCGCCATGACCAGGCCGATCCCGCCGAAGAGCAGCGACAGCAGGGCGACGGAGACGAGTCCCTGGCCGAAGAGCTTGGTCTGGTCGGCGAAGTCCAGCTTGGCGAGCAGCGAGCCGATGTAGAGGATCAGCAGCGGGGCGGCGGTGAGGACGAAGAGCGCCGAGGCCATCGCGCCGTACTTGGCGAGGACGTAGTCCATGCGCTCGATCGGGCGGGAGAAGTACAGCGGCACCGTCCTGAACCGGAGGTCACGGGAGACGGACTGCGGGGCCTGGGCGGCCACGTAGATGGCGATGACGAGCTGGAGGTAGATCGCGTACTGCGTGTACTCGATCGCCAGCTTGGGCGCCTTGGTGACGACCGCGACCGCGACGATGATCAGCGCGGGCACGCACATCACCGCGAAGAGGAGCATCGGCAGCACCTTGGACTTGGCGCTGCGGCCCAGTCCGTACGCTCCGCGCAGCGACTGCGAGAACAGCGAGCGGCGCGCGTAGGCGCGGCCGAGGCGCGGCCCGTCGTAGTTGCGGTAGCCGATGTTGTGGATCTGCGTGGTCTCGGGGGCCTGGGAGCTCATCGCGCCGGCACCTCCTCCTGCTGCTGCTGGGGGCGGAAGACCTCGGCGATGTGGTGGCGGCGCTGCTCCATCCGCACGAGCCCCAGGCCGAGGTCGGCGACGGTGTCGCGGACGAGGTCGTACGTCTCCTCGCCCGCGGCTTCCACGAGGAGGATGTGCCCCGCGCCGGGCAGGCCGTCCTCGACACCCTCGTGCAGGGTGACGCCCGCCGCGGCGAGGGCCGCGCGGAGCGACGCCGTGCCGTCGGGGTGGGTGTCGGAGTCCGTGACCTCGACCGCGAGGGTCGTGGTGATCTGGGTGAAGTCGCTGGTGGAGCTGGAGCGCAGCAGGCGTCCGCCGTCGATGACGACGACGTGGTCGCAGGTGCGCTCGAGCTCGCCGAGGAGGTGGGAGGTGACCAGGACCGAGATGCCGAAGTCGGTCCAGACCCGGCGGATCAGGCCGAGCATCTCGTCCCGGCCGACCGGGTCGAGGCCGTTGGTCGGCTCGTCGAGGAGGACCAGCTGCGGGTCGTGGACCAGGGCCTGGGCGAGTTTCACCCGCTGCTTCATACCGGTCGAGTAGCCGCCGATGGGGCGGTAGCGCTCCTCGTACAGACCGACGTGGCGCAGCGTGTCGGCGGTCCGCTCGCGGGCGGCGGTGGCGGGCAGGCCCGACATCCGTGCCATGTGGACGACGAACTCGGTGGCCGAGACGTCCGGGGGGAGGCAGTCGTGCTCGGGCATGTATCCGACGCGCTCACGGATCTGGGCGCCTGAGGTGGCGACGTCCAGGCCGAGCACGGCGGCGGTGCCCTCGGTGGCGGGGGACAGCCCGAGCAGAATCTTGATCATCGTGGACTTGCCGGCTCCGTTGGCACCCACCAGTCCGGTCACACCGGGCCCGATGTCCAGGGAGAGCCGGTCGAGAGCGGTCACCCGGGGGAACCGCTTGCTGAGGCTTTCGGTGGCGATCACAGTCACGCCTCCGACCGTAGTGGCGCACACCACAGCCGTCGTCAGCCCATCGGCTCGATCCGTATCCGACCTCAGGCGTACGGACCCGTAGGGGAGCCGAGACCAAAGTCGTTTTCCACAGGGCTCGTGCACACCCCTTGACGCAGCCGCCGGGCATTGTCACATTCATCAGTGTCAAGTTACGACCACGTAGCGCAGTCGCATCCTCACACGGACGGGCGGGTGGCATGGCCTCAGCAGTGACAAGCGAACTGACCGCGGAACTGCGGGGGTTCAGGGAAGTGCAGCGCCTCTCGTACGAGTGCGCGGAAGCGGTCGCGGCGCAGCTCAAGCCGGGGGTGACCGAGCGTGAGGCCGCGAAGATGCAGCGGGACTGGCTGTACGAGCGGGGCGTGCGGGACTGGTTCCACCGGCCCTTCGCCTGGTTCGGCGACCGTACGGCCTTCGTCGACTTCAAGATCCCGCTGCAGTTCTTCCCCACCGGCCGGCGCCTGGAGGCGGGGATGCCCTTCATCCTCGACATGGCGCCCGTGTACAAGGGCTACACCTCGGACATCGGCTACTCCGGCTGCCTGGGGCTCAACCCCCTCCACGACAAGCTGCTCGCCGATCTGAAGGCGCACCGCGAGCTGATTCTGAGCGAGGTGCGCGAGCGCCGCTCGCTGCGGGAGATCTACGAGAACGTGGACCGGCTCATGGTCCGCCAGGGGTACGCCAACCGGCACCGCGCGTATCCCTTCGGCGTGATCGCCCACAAGATCGACCGGGTCAAGGAGCGCCGCTGGTCGCCGACGCTCTTCGGCTTCGGCACCCAGGCGCTCAAGGGCCTGGCGAGCGACGCGGTCCATGGCCACCGTGACGGCTGGTCGCCGCTCTGGTCGCCGTACAAGTTCTCCGACCACCCGCCGCAGCCGGGGCTGTGGGCGGTCGAGCCGCACCTCGGGTTCCGGGGTACGGGCGCGAAGTTCGAGGAGATCCTCGTCGTCACCGACTCGAAGGATCCGGAGCAGAGCGCGTTCTGGCTGGACGACGATCTGCCGCACGTGCGGCGCTGGAACGAGAGCGAAGGGGCGGCGTGAACGTGAGTCCGAAGGGGGCGCGGGAGCGCTGGGTCCGTACAGGTGGGATCGAGCTGTGTGTCGCCGAGCTGGGCGACGAGAGCCGGCCGACCGTTCTGCTCGTGCACGGCTATCCGGACTCCAAGGAGGTCTGGTCGGAGGTCGCGCACCGGCTCGCCGAACGCTTCCATGTGGTGCTGTACGACGTCCGGGGCCACGGCCGGTCGACGGCTCCGACGCCGCTGCGCGGCGGGTTCACGCTGGAGAAGCTGACGGACGACTTCCTGGCGGTCGCCGACGCGGTGAGCCCGGACCGGCCGGTCCACCTGGTCGGCCACGACTGGGGTTCGGTGCAGTCCTGGGAGTTCGTGACGGTCGCCCGCACGGAGGGCCGGATCGCCTCCTTCACCTCGATGTCCGGTCCGTCGCTCGACCACTTCGGGCACTGGATCAAGCAGCGGATGACGCGGCCCACCCCCCGCAGGGTCGGCCAGCTCCTCGGTCAGGGCGCCAAGTCCTGGTACGTGTACATGCTGCACACCCCCGTCCTGCCGGAGCTCGCCTGGCGCGGGCCGCTCGGCAAGCGGTGGCCGGGGCTCCTCCAGCGGGTCGAGAAGGTGCCCGCGGGCGACTACCCGACGCCGTCGCTGCCCAATGACGCCGCGCACGGAGCCTGGCTCTACCGGGACAACATCCGCCCGCGGCTGAGCCGTCCACGTGCCGACGCGTACGCGCACGCCCCGGTGCAGCTGATCACCCCGACCGGTGACGCCTTCCTGTCCGAGCGGCTCTACGACGACCTCGCCGACTGGGTACCGGACCTGACGCGGCGCTCCCTGCCGGGCAAGCACTGGATACCGCGCACCCGGCCGGACCAGCTGGCCTCCTGGATCACCGAGTTCGTCCGGGCGAACGAGGATCCGTCCACCAGGGCCCCGAAGACGGCCGCGACGAGCAAGGCCGACCCGGTGTACGCCGAGCGGTTCGGCGGCCGGCTGGTCCTCGTGACCGGCGCGGCCAGCGGCATCGGGCGGGCCACCGCCTTCGCCTTCGCCGAGGCAGGTGCCCGGGTCGTCGCCGTCGACCGGGACGGCGAGGGCGCGGCCCGCACGGCGGAGATGGCACGGCTGATCGGCGCCCCCGAGGCCTGGGGAGAGACCGTCGACGTCAGCGACGAGCAGGCCATGGAGAAGCTCGCCGTGCGGGTGGCGAGCGAGTACGGAATCGTCGACGTCCTGGTCAACAACGCGGGCATCGGCCTGTCCGGCTCGTTCTTCGAGACGACGAGCGAGGAGTGGAAGAAGGTCCTCGACGTCAATCTCTGGGGCGTCATCCACGGCTGCCGGATCTTCGGCGGGCAGATGGCCGAGCGCGGCCAGGGCGGCCACATCGTCAACACCGCCTCCGCCGCGGCCTTCCAGCCCTCCCGGGCCCTGCCCGCGTACGCCACGTCCAAGGCCGCCGTGCTGATGCTGAGCGAGTGCCTGCGCGCGGAGCTGGCGGGGCAGGGCATCGGGGTCTCGGCGATCTGTCCCGGCATCGTGAACACCAACATCACCGCGACGGCCCGGTTCGCCGGGGCCGGCGAGGAGGAGCAGAAGCGTCGCCAGAAGGAGGCCTCCCGCCTCTACGGGCTGCGCAACTACCCGCCGGAGAAGGTCGCCGACGCGATCCTGCGCGCGGTGGTCCGCAACCAGGCCGTCGTCCCCGTCACCCCCGAGGCGCGCGGCGCCCACCTCATGTCCCGCTTCAGCCCCAAGACCCTGCGTGCGCTGGCCCGATGGGAGCCCCCGGCATGACATCAAGGCCGATCGGCGAGAAACGGACGGAGCACCATGTGATCGCGCCGCGGCGGGTCTCGTTCGACTGGGACGCGACCCCGCTGCACTGGATACCGGGCGAGCCGACCGCCACGCATGTGATCAACGTGCTGCATCTGCTCCTGCCCGCCGGGGAGCGGTGGTTCGTCAAGGTGTTCAAGGAGGCCCTGCCCCTGGTCCGTGACCCGGGGCTGCGAGAAGACGTCAAGGGCTTCATGGGCCAGGAGGCCACCCACAGCGTCCAGCACGCCTCTGTGCTCGACCACCTGGCCGCGCAGCACCTGGACACCTCGGCGTACACCCGGCATGTGGACTTCCTCTTCGAGAAGCTCCTCGGGGAGACGCCGCCGTGGGGGGTGCCGGTCCCGACGCAGGAGTGGCTGCGTTTCCGGCTCTCCCTGATCGCGGCGATCGAGCAGTTCACCGCGGTGCTCGGGAACTGGGTGCTGCACGCCGAGGGGCTCGACCGGGCCGGGTGCGATCCGGTGATGCTCGATCTGCTGCGCTGGCACGGCGCCGAGGAGGTCGAGCACCGGGCGGTCGCCTTCGACATGTACCAGCACTGCGGCGGTACGGGTGCGGCCCGCTATGCGCGCCGTATCGAGGGCATGGCGGTCACCGCACCCGTCCTGCTGTGGCTGTGGGCGTGGGGCGCCTCGTATCTGATCCGGCACGACCCCCAGCTGGCGGGCCGCCTGCGCTATTCGCTGCGCGCGCACAACAAGGCGGTCGCCAAGGGACTGCTGCCGAGCTGGCGCGAGCTGGGCGCGGCCGTGCCCCGCTACTTCCGGCGGTCGTACCATCCCTCGCAGGAGGGTTCCCTGCGCAGGGCCGTGGAGTACCTCGCGTCCTCTCCCGCGGCCAGGGCCGCGGCGGGCGCGGTGGGTCGCGCCGCGATCGGGTAGCCGGAGCGAGCGGGTGGGAGCGGGTTTGTCGGAGCAGTCAGCACAGTCGGGTCGGTCGTCCGGAGCCGGGCAGCCGTCCGGGGGCGGGCAGCCGTCCGGAGCCGGGCAGCCGTCCGCGGGCGGGCAGCCGTCCGGAGCCGGGCAGCCGTCCGCGGGCGGGCAGCCTTACGCCGCAGGGCAGCCGTCCCCGGCGGAGTACCGGATCGAGGATCTGGCCCACCACAGCGGTGCCACGGTCCGGACGATCCGCGCCTACCAGGACCGCGGTCTGCTGCCCCGGCCGGAGCGCCGGGGCAGGTCCAATGTGTACGGGGACACGCATCTGGCCCGGCTGCGGCAGATCGCGGACCTGCTCGACCGCGGCTACACGCTGGCCTCCATCAAGGAACTGCTCGAGGCCTGGGACGCGGGGCGCGGGCTGGGTGGCGTCCTCGGTCTGGTCGCCGAGGTCGACGGTCCGTGGACGGACGAGAAGGCCGACCGGATCTCCCGCGAGGAGCTGGACGCCACGTTCGGCGGCACGCCGGACGAGGAGGCGGTCCGGGAGGCGATCGAGCTCGGCGTTCTGGAGCCCGTGCCCGGCCGGGCG
Organism: Streptomyces vilmorinianum; assembly: GCF_005517195.1. NCBI lineage: Bacteria > Bacillati > Actinomycetota > Actinomycetes > Kitasatosporales > Streptomycetaceae > Streptomyces > Streptomyces vilmorinianum. The sequence continues at coordinate 7,575,061 of NZ_CP040244.1, forward strand.
GACGAGTTCCTGGTCCCGAGCCCCCAGGAGCTGGCCGTGGCGGCCGAGTTGTACGAGGCGGGCGTGCCGCTCTCGGCGATCTCCGGGCACCTGCGGGAACTTCGCGTCCAGGTCGAGCACATCGCCTCCCGTTTCCTGGAGTTCACGACCGAGCACGTCTTCGCGCGCTACCTGGAGCACCGGCCGCCGACGGACGCCGACGCGGCCGCCGCGGCGACGATGGTGCGGCGGCTGAGGCCACTGGCCCAGCAGACGGTGGACGCCGAACTCGCCCGTGCGATGCGCCTGTTCGCCACACGCCACCTGCAGCACCACCTGTCGGCCGAGCCGCCGCCGGTCCGGGACGACGAGCCGCGGCCGGTGACCCTGCCCTCCGGGACGATCCGCGCTGTCCAGCGGCTCGTTGGCGCGGAGAACGTGGCGGCGTTCATCGCGGCGGCCGCCGAACGCGAGGTGCAGACCCGCACATTGGATACCCTTGCCTCAAACCACCATGAAGGAGCGCAAGTCGGTCAAGTGCCCTGATATGACACGCCGCTTGTCCACAGAATCGTCAATTCCCCTGTGGATAAGTCACGTTCGCTGTGGATCAAACATCCGCGCTTCAATTCCGTGGTCGGCCGCTCCGGCCTCCGGCATCCTGGCGCCATGAACCGACCCATGGACGACAGACGCACCGTGAAGGTGTCGAAGTACCTGTCGAAGCATCTGCGCCACCAGCCCGAGCGGATCGGGCTGGTCCTCGACGCGAACGGCTGGACCGAGATCGACACGCTCCTGCGGGCGGCGGCCGAGCACGGTTTCCCGATCAGCCGCGCCGAGCTGGACCATGTCGTCGCCGTCAACGACAAGAAGCGTTTCGCGATCGAGGGGACGCGCATCCGCGCCAGCCAGGGACACACCGTCCAGGTGGACCTGGACCTTCCGGTGGCCGAACCGCCCGCGTACCTCTACCACGGTACGGTCGCGGCCAGCCTGGCCGCCATCCGGGCGGAGGGGCTGCGGCCCATGGCCCGCCACCACGTCCATCTCTCCCCCGACCGGGAGACGGCGACCCGGGTCGGCGCGCGGCGTGGCCGCCCCGTGGTCCTGAGCGTGGACGCCGGCGCGATGCACCGGGCCGGCCATGTCTTCCACCTCAGCGCCAACGGCGTCTGGCTGACCGACGCCGTCCCCCCGGAGTACCTCCGCTTCCCCGACGGCCGGGGATGATCGCCGGCGGACTCGCCGACCATACGGCTGCAGGGCGCCGTTAATCCGCACGGACGGTTTTGTTACAGCCCGCGTGCAGGATCAGGCGTGGTCGGCCAGCTCGCTCATCTCGTACTGGGCGAAGAGGCGCTCCCCCCGGTCGGGGTTCAGGTCCAGGGTCGCCAGCAGCGCGGGGACGGAGATGCTGGGCACCACATGCCTCAGCAGCACGGCGACCCGGCGCTCCAGGTCCTCGCGCTCGCAGAGGATCTGGGACATCGTCTGGATCCCGGCGAAGGCGCCGGCGAAGAGCTCGGCCGTGTCGACCACGTTCACGTGGGGCAACAGCTCGCCCTGAGCCTTGGCCGCCTCGAGGATCTCGGTCACCTGGGCCACCCAGGCGCGGAAGGGCATGGCGCGGTCGACGCCCGTGGCCCCTTGGTCGATGGCCAGGGCGACGCTGGCGCGGACCAGCGGTTCGCGGCGCAGCCGGTACGCGAGGACCATGCCCTGGTCCACCAGCTCCTGCAGCTTGGTCGCCTGCGGTGGCAGCGGCCCGAAGTCCAGCTGGGCGCTGAGCACACCGAGAGCCAGGTCCTCCTTCGAGGAGAAGTGGAAGTACAGCGCGCCCTTGGTGACCTCGGCCCGCTGGAGGACCTCACCGATGGTGGTCCCGTCGTAGCCGCGCTCGGCGAAGACGGTCGCGGCCGCCTCCAGAATCGCCTGTCGCGTCCTGATCGCACGTTCCTGCTGCGCCATGGGACGCCTCCTGTCCGCTGCGCCCTGTGGCCAGCACTTCTCTGAGAGTGTCGAAAAGAAAACCGGACTGTAGGTATTCTATCCGGGCAGTACACGCTCCGGCGCGCGATTCAGGGGGACCCATGGATGAGATGCAGTCGCTCGGAACCACAGTGCGCAGCGGAGGCCTCGGGACCGTACCCGACCCGCTGCCCCACTCGCACGACTCCGCCAGGGCATGGCGGGGAGACGTCACGTCCGATGCGGTCCACCGGACCGACCCGGCGGACATATTCCCCACCGGCTGGGCGCCCCTGACGGACACTCGCTACTCGGTCTCGGCCCACTGGCCGCTCACCCACCGCTTCTACGCCCCGGTCTCGGACAGCCATCAGGACCCGCTGCTGGTCGCCGAGACCATGCGGCAGACCGCGATGCTCCTGGCCCACCGGGAGTTCGGCGTACCGGTCGGCGACCAGTTCGTGATGTGGGACCTCTGGTACGACGCGTCCCCCACCGCCCTCGCCCTGGACGGGACGGACGCGGAGATCACCGTCGACGTCATCTGCTCCGACATCAAGCGGCGCGGCCGCGGCCTCAGCGGTATGTACGTCTCGATGGTCCTCACCCGCGCCGGACAGCTCCTGGCGACCGGGGGCGGCCGCATCAGCTGCACCTCGGCCCCCGCCTACCGCCGGCTGCGCGGCGACCGGATGGCCCTGGTCGGCGCGCCCGTACCGCTCCTGCCCGCGCTGCCGCCCCGGGCGGTCGGCCGGGTGAACGCCGACGACGTCGTCCTGGCCCCCACCGACCGCCCGAACGCCTGGCGGCTGCGGCTCAACACCGGGCATCCGACGCTCTTCAGCCGCCCGAACGACCACGTGCCCGGGATGCTCCTGGTGGAGGCGGCGCGCCAGGCCGCCACCGCCGTCGGCTCGCGCAGGACGTTCCTCCCCACCAGCCTGGAGATCTCCTTCAGCCGTTACGTCGAGCTCGACAGCCCGTGCTGGATCGAGGCCCAGGTGCTTCCCTCGCACGACCCCTCGCGGACGACCGTGCGCATCACCGGCGTCCAGGACGGCGAACCGGTCTTCGTGAGCACCCTCACCGCCCCCGCTCAGGCTCCCGACCGGGCCGAGGAGCTGGCGGGGACGGTGCCCCGCCCCCGCAGCGGCCTCGCGCGCTGACCGCCCCTGCCCGCCCGGCCGACCCGAGAGAGAACACCGCCCCATGGCACCACGCTCCACGGCACCACGCCCGACGGCACCACGTCCGACGGCACCACGCGTTCTGATTACCGGCCCCAGCGGCTTCATCGGGAGCCATGTGGTGGCCGCCGCCGCACGGTCCTCCGCACACGCGCGGTCCCGTCTGATGTCGCGTCGCACAGCGCCCGTCGAGTCAGGATCCCCCGACGTGGAGACCGTGTTCGGAGATCTCGCCGTACCGGATTCGCTGCGCGGGATCTGCGACGGAGTCGACGTCGTGATCCACTGCGCCTCGCACATCGGCGGGGACGAGCAGACCTCGACGGCCGTCAACGACCACGGCACCCGCGCCCTGGTCGAGGAAGCGGTCCGCGCCGGCGTCCGCCGCGTCGTCTACGTCAGCACCGCATCCGTCTACGGTAGGGGCCCGTTCCGGGAGGCGTTGCCGGGGCAGCCGCCGATCGCCCCCGTATCGGTCACCAGCCGCACCCGCGCCGCCGCCGAGCGGCACGTCCTCGACGCCGGAGGCACCGTACTGCGGCCGCACCTCGTCTACGGGACGGGTGACCGGTGGGTCGTCCCCGGCCTCGTCGGGCTGGTCCGCCGGCTCGCGGCCGAGCTGACGTGCACGAGCCTGCACTCGATGATCGACGTGGAGAGCCTGGCCCGCGCCACGCTCGCGGCGGCCCTGTCGCCGAAGGACCCGGCCGGCGTCCACCACGTCAACCACCCGACGCCGGTCTCCTCCACCGAGCTGCTGGCGACGGTGGCCGACTGTCTCGACCTGCCGCCGACCGACGCGAAGGCGGACGTGGCGACCGCACGCGCGCTGCTCGCCGGGTCGCCGCGCGCCCTGCACCACCTGGACATGCTCGCGCTGGACCACTGGTTCGCCGACGACGCGTTCTGGCGGGACGTCGGGTGCGATCCGGGCTCCGGGTTCGCCACGGAGTTCCCCCGCCACGCCTCGTGGTACCACCAAGTCGCCGACCTCGGCCTGAAAGCCTGAAAGGGCGCCCCATGGCTCCACTCACGGACAAGACCGCCCTCGTGACAGGGGCGAGCCGCGGTATCGGCAGAGGTATCGCCGAACGGCTGGGCCGGGACGGCGCCCTGGTGGCCGTCCACTACGGGACCCAGGAGACGGCCGCGAAGGAGACGGTCGCCGCGATCAGGGAGAGCGGCGGACGGGCCTTCCCGGTCCGGGCCGAGCTGGGCGTCGACGGCGATGTCGCCGCGCTCTACGCCGCGTTCGACGCGGGTCTTGAGGCGCAGGGGGCGCAGCCCGGCCTCGACATCCTCGTCAACAACGCCGCGGCCAGCGGGTCGGGGCCGATCGACGCGGTGGAACCCGCCGTCTTCGACCGGCTGGTCGCGATCAACGTCAAGGCACCGCTCTTCCTCGTCCAGGAGGGGCTGAAGCGGCTGCGGGACGGGGGGCGCGTCATCAACATCTCGTCGGCCGTGACGCGGCACGCCTTCCCCGAATCCGTCGCGTACGCCATGACCAAGGGCGCGCTCGACACGATGACGCTCGCTCTCGCCAAGGGGCTGGGGAGCCGGGGCATCACCGTGAACTCCGTCGCCCCCGGTTTCGTGGCGACGGACATGAACGCCCGCCGCAGGGCGACCCCCGAGGCGCGGGCGGCCCTGGCGGCCCACTCGGTCTTCAACCGGATCGGGGAGCCCTCGGACATCGCGGACGTGGTGGCCTTCCTGGCCTCCGACGACGCGCGCTGGATCACGGGGCAGTACCTCGACGTCTCCGGCGGGACGGGCCTCTGAGGCGGCCCGGCCCACCGGTACCGGTGGGTGGGGACCGGGGTTCAGGCGAGGGCGTTCGAGCGTGTGTCCGTGAGCGGCGACACGCGGGTCTGTCCGGGGAGGAGCCGCAGCTCCTCGATCACGGATTCCCGGCCGGCCGGATCCAGCCGGCCGAGCACCTCGGGGACGGCCAGCCAGGGCAGGAGGACCTGCCAGAAGCCGGTGAGCGTACAGCGGGACAGCCATTCGCGGTTGTTCCTGCTCAGCGCCTCGAACCCGATCGTCGCGGCCACGATCGTGCGGGTCATCGCCTGCTGGTCGACGCCCTCGGCCAGTACGTCCTCGTCGTCGGCCGCGGCCAGCAGCTGCCGCACGCAGCCCTGCCACTCCTGACGGAGATTCAGGTCGGTGGGCCTGCTGCGGTCGCAGCTCAGCTGAAAGCCGGCCCGCACCACGATGTCCCGGCGGAGCAGATGCGCCACGGCGTGCGAGATGTCGGTGAGCGTCTGCAGCGGGCCGGCGTCGTTCCGGTGCGCCATGCGGGCCGCCCGCCGCAGGGTCCGGCTCGCCGCGGCCTCGACGGACTCGGCCACGGCCGCCTTGTTCACGAAGTGGAAGTGCAGGGCGCCCTGACTCACCCCGGCGCCGGAACTGATCATGGCCAGCTTGGCCTGGGCGTAGCCGTGCCGGTCGAACTCCTCGGCGGCTGAGCGGATCAGCGCCTGGCGAGTGCGAGTGGCCCGTTCCTGTTTGGTCACCGGTGGCTCCAGTAGCAGATTTCGTCTCCACAGCCCGGCGCTCCACTGCGCGCTCCGCCGCAGCCACCATAATAAACCGACTGCGCGGTCTCGTACGGGAGAATCAGTCGACCGTTTGGGCACTTTCTCCTGGGACCACCCCTGACTCAGGTCAGGTTTCCACCCGCTCCACGACCTGACACGGGCCTGGCACGGCCCGCCACGACCTGAACCTCAACGATTGGTCGGCTTTTGACAAACCGGCACACCGGTTTGTGGCTTCAGGCCGCGCGGTCTACCGCGCCCCGTTCAGCTGGGCCGGTGCCTCGGTGGCGATCCGCTCGAACACCTTCTGGTCGGCGGCGAAGTCCGAGTCCGGGATCGGCCAGTGGATCACCAGCTCGGTGAAGCCGAGCTCCTGGTGGCGGCCGGCGAAGTCGACGAAGGCGTCCAGGGATTCCAGGGGACGGCTCCGGTCGGGGGTGAAGCCGGTGAGCAGGATCCTGTCCAGCTCGGTCACGTCCCGGCCGGTCTCCGCGCACGCCTTGCCGAGCTTCTCGGCCTGGCCGCGCAGGGCCTCCACCGACTGCTCCGGGGTGCCCTCCTCGTACAGCTTCGGGTCCCCCGTCGTCACCCACGCCTGCCCGTACCGCGCGGCGAGCCTCAGGCCGCGCGGCCCGGTCGCGGCGACCGCGAACGGCAGCCGGGGGCGCTGGACGCAGCCGGGGATGTTCCGGGCCTCGTCGGCGGAGTAGTGCGTGCCCTGCCGGGTGACCGCGTCCTCGGTGAGCAGCTGGTCGAGCAGCGGCAGGAACTCGCCGAAGCGGTCGGCCCGCTCCTTCGGCGTCCACGGCTCCTGACCGAGCGCGGTGGCGTCGAAGCCGTTGCCGCCTGCCCCGATGCCGAGCGTGATCCGGCCGCCCGAGATGTCGTCCAGGGAGATCAGCTCCTTGGCGAGCGTCACCGGGTGACGGAAGTTCGGCGAGGTGACGAGCGTGCCCAGGCGCAGACGCTCCGTCGCCGTCGCGGCGGCCGTGAGCGTGGGCAGGGCGCCGAACCAGGGGCCGTCCCGGAAGGTCCGCCAGGACAGGTGGTCGTAGGTGTACGCGGCGTGGAAGCCCAGCTCCTCGGCCCGCTGCCAGCGGTCACGGCCGCCCTCGTGCCAGCGGTGGACGGGAAGGATCACGGTGCTCAGGCGCAAGGTCATACCCACGAGCCTACGACCGCCCCGCCGCGCCCCCTCCCGCAGCGGCTCCGCTCCGGAGAAAGGTGACTCAGATGTGCGGCCCCCCGCACGCCCGTGCACGGAGTACGGAAGAATGGATCGGTGACCTCACCCTCTCCCCGCCGCGCCGCCCCGGCCCCCGCCCCGCGATTGATCGCCACCGACCTCGACGGCACGCTGCTGCGCGACGACAAGTCCGTCTCGGAGCGTACGGTCGCGGCGCTCGCCGCCGCCGAGCGGGCCGGCGTCGAGGTCTTCTTCGTCACCGGGCGTCCGGCCCGCTGGATGGACGTCGTCAGCGACCACGTCCACGGTCACGGCCTCGCGATCTGCGCCAACGGCGCGGCCGTCGTGGACCTGCACGCGGGCGGAACGTTTCTGGAGGTACGTCCGCTGGAGCGGGAGATCGCGCTCGACGTCGTGACGGCGCTGCGCGCGGCCGCCCCCGGCGTCTCCTTCGCGGTCGAGTTCACCACCGGCATCCACTACGAGCCGCAGTACCCGCCCTTCTTCCTCGACCCGGGCGCGACCGTCGCCACCGCCGAGAAGCTGCTCTTCGAAGAGGCGCCCGGCGCCGCCGCCCCGCTGCTCAAGCTGCTCGCCCAGCACCCGGACCTCGACCCCGACGCCTTCCTGGCCACGGCCCGCGCGGCCGCCGGCGACCTGGCCTCGTTCACACGGTCCAGCCCCACCGCCCTCCTCGAGATCAGCGGCCTCGGGGTCTCCAAGGCGTCCACCCTGGCCCTGTGCTGCGCCGAGCGCGGCATCTCCGCCGAGGAGGTCGTCGCCTTCGGGGACATGCCCAACGACATCGAGATGCTGACCTGGGCCGGCCGCTCGTACGCGATGGGCAACGCACACGCGGACGTCATCGCCGCCGCCTCGGGCCGTACGGTCGCCAACAACGAGGACGGCGTGGCCGTCGTCATCGAGCGGATCCTCGCGGGCACGCTCGACGACTGACTCCTCGCGGCCCCCCTCGACGACTGCCCCAGGGGCCCCCGGGTCTACAGCGGCGCCTGCCACACCACCGTCGTACCGCCGCCGTCCTCCCCGATGCCCGGACCGCACCAGCTCGACCCGCCCAGCGACTCCGCGCGCCGCGCCAGGTTGCGCAGCCCGCTGCGCCGGCCGCCCTCCGGGATGCCCACGCCGTCGTCCGCGACCGAGAGCCGGACCCCGGCGGCGCCGTCCGGGAGCTCGGCCCCCGCGTCGACGACGATCTCGATCCGGGTGGCCCGCGCGTGCCGGAAGGCGTTGGACAGGGCCTCCCGCAGGGCCGCGACGAGGTTCTTGCCGGTGAGTTCGCCCACGGTCGAGTCGATCGCGCCGAGGAAGCGGTGCGCGGGCTTGAAGCCGAGCGGCACCGCCGCCATGTTGATCTCCCGCAGCACCCGGGTGCGCAGTCCGGACGGCGCCTCGGCGGGGCCCTGCTGGAGGGCGAAGATGGCGGTACGGATCTCCTGGATGGTCACGTCCAGTTCGTCCACAGCCTTGCCGACCCCCTCGCGCACCGCGGGCACGAGCGACTTGCGCTGGGCGCTCTCCAGCATCATCCCGGTAGCGAACAGCCGCTGGATGACGAGGTCGTGCAGGTCACGGGCGATCCGGTCGCGGTCCTCGTAGACGGCCAGACGCTCCCGGTCGCGCTGCGCGTCGGCCATCATCAGCGCGAGGGCCGCCTGGGAGGCGAACTGGGTGGCCAGGGTCCGCTCGGCCTCGGTGAACGGCCGGCCGCCACGCACGCGTGGCACGGCGAGCGCGCCGAGCACCTTCCCGCCGCTGTGCAGCGGCAGCAGCATGCAGGGCCCGTACTGCGCCGCGAGACGGCTGATCATGCGCGGATCGGTGGAGGCGTCGTCCACGAACACCGCCTCGCCCGCGAGCAGCCGCTGCACCACGGCGCTCTCGGGCGGGATCACCATGCCCAGCGACGTGGCCGGCCTGCCGGAAGAGACGGCGACGATCTCCAGGCCGCCCTCCGAGGCGGGCAGCAGCACGATCCCGGCGGCCGCGTCGGCGAGCCTGCGGGCCTGTTCGGCGACCACCGCGAGGGCGTCGTCCGCGTCACCGCCGGAGAGCAGGGCGGTGGTGACCGCCACCGAGCCGTCGATCCAGCGCTCCCGCTGACGAGCGGCCTCGTAGAGGCGGGCGTTGCCGATGGCGATCCCGGCCTCGGTGGCGAGGACCCGGACCATGTGGACGTCGTAGTCGTTGAACTCCTCGCCGTCCTTCTTCTCGGCGAGATAGAGGTTGCCGAAGATCTCCCCCTGGACCCGGATGGGGACGCCGACGAAGGTCCGCATCGGCGGGTGCCCCGGCGGGAATCCGGCGGCGCGCGGGTCGGTGGACAGATCCGCGAGCCGGATCGTCTGCGGTTCGCGGATCAGGGCGCCCAGCAGCCCGGCATGACCGTCGGGGCGCCGCCCGATCCGGCGCGCGACCGCGTCGTCGACGCCGAAGGTGACGAAGTCGGAGAGCCCCTTGCCCTCCTCGTCGACGACGCCGATCGCGGCGTAGCGGGCGCCGGCGAGCTCGGCCGCGGTCTCGCAGATGCGGTCGAGGGTGGAGTGCAGCTCGAGCCCGGTGCCGACCGAGCGCATGGCCTCCAGGAGCTGCGGCACGCGCGCGGTGAGCTCCGTGGACAGGCCCTGGAGGCTGCGGGTGGCCTGGGTCGCGGTCTCCAGGGGGTCCGGGACATCGGGCACGGCGGCGGTCATGAGCTTGAGCCTAGTAAGTCCTATTTGGCGAGAAAAGTCGGCTGACCCGTCGTCGGCACGTCATCGCCCCGCCGTCCGCCCCGGACGCGCGAGCAGGAGATCGCTCTCCCGCTCCTGTTCCAGCATCCGGCGCAGGGGGCCCTCGGTCCGCGCCAGCTCCTCGTACGGTCCGCGCTGCACGGTCCGGCCCTCGTCCAGGACCACCACCTCGTCGACGGCGTCGAGGCCGCGCAGCCGGTGGGTGATCAGGACGGTGGTGCGGCCCTCGGTGGCCCGCAGCAGGTCGTCGGTGAGCGCGTCGGCCGTGGCCAGGTCCAGGTGCTCGGCCGGCTCGTCCAGGACGAGGACGGGGAAGTCCGCGAGGAGGGCCCGGGCGAGCGCGAGGCGTTGGCGCTGTCCGCCGGAGAGCTGCGAGCCGTGTTCGCCGACCAGCGTGTCGAGGCCGTCCGGCAGCCCGTCCACCCAGTCCAGGAGCCGGGCCCGGCCGAGCGCGGCCCGCAGCTCCTCGTCGCTCGCGCCGGTCCGCGCCAGCCGCAGGTTCTCGCGGATGGTGCTGTCGAACGTGTGCGCGTCCTGGGCACAGAGCCCGACGAAGCGGCGGACGTCGTCGCCGTCGAGCTCCGCCGCCGGCACCCCGCCGAGCGTGTACGAACCGGCGCCGGCGTCGAGGAAGCGCAGCAACACCTGGGCGAGCGTGGTCTTTCCCGAGCCGGAGGCGCCGACGACGGCGACCCGGCGCCCGGCCTCCAGGGTCAGCGCGAAGCCGCTCAACGCCTCCCGCCCCTGCCCCGCGTGGCGGGCGGAGAGACCCGCGACCTCCAGCGGGAAGGGGCTCGCGGGCGGTACGGCGGGATGCGCGGGCTCGTGTACGGGAACGGGGGCGTCGAGCACCTCGTACACCCGCTCGGCGCTGCGCCTGACGCGCTGGCGGTACTGGACGGCGAGCGGAAGGCCGGTGACGGCCTCGAAGGCGGCGAGCGGGGTGAGGACGACGACGGCGAGCGTCACGCCGTCGAGGCGTCCGTCGCGGACGGCCTGGACGCCGACGAGCGCGGCGGCGGCGACCGTCAGGCCGCAGGCCAGCGCCGAGAGCCCGGCCCCGAGCGCGGTGGCGGCGGCCTGCCGGGAGGAGATGGACGTGAGCGTACGGTCGGCTGCCCCGGCCCGCCCGATACGGTCCTTCAGCGCGCCGGCCACCGTGAGTTCGGCGCAGCCGCGCAGCAGGTCGACGACCGTGACCGCGAGGGCGCCGCGGGCCGGTGCGAGCTGCCGCTCGGCCCGTCGGGCGAGGGCCCCGCTCAGCAGCGGCACGGCCACCCCCGCGGCCAGCAGACCCGCGGCGAGTACGGCCCCGGCCTCGGGCAGCAGCCAGGCGGTGAACCCGACGGAGCCGGCCCCCACCAGGAACGCGGCACCGGCGGGCAGCAGCCAGCGCAGCCAGTAGTCCTGGAGCGCGTCGACGTCCTGGACGAGCCGGGACAGCAGATCGCCGCGGCGGGTGCGGCGCAGCCCGGCGGGGGCGATGCGCTCCAGGCGCCGGTAGACGGCGACCCGCAGTTCGGCGAGCATCCGCAGCACGGCGTCGTGAGACACGATCCGCTCGGCGTACCGGAAGACGGCCCGCCCGATCCCGAACGCCCGCGTGGCGGTGACCGCCACCATCAGATACAGCACGGGGGGCTGCTCGGACGCGCGCGAGATGAGCCACCCGGACACCGCCATGAGCCCGACGGCCGAGCCCAGCGCCAGACTCCCGAGCAACAGGGCGAGCCCCATCCGCCCCTTGAGCTCCCCGGCCATGGCACGCACACGCCGGAAGACGGCGGGCCCGGCGGGCCCGGCCATGCCGTGGGGCGCGACCGTCCCACCGGGCGCAGCGCCACGCCCGCCCGCCGGAGGCGTGGCGGGCGCCGAGGCGGGCAGCGGCCTCCTCGGCCGGCCGCCCCCGTCCGACGACGCCCCGAACGGCTCGCCCTGGACGCCCAGGGGTGCGCCCAGGGCGGGCCTGTCAGCGGCCGTCGCCACGGCGGCGCCGTCCACGCGCAGCAGGACGCTCCCACCCGGGGCGACCCGCGCCCCGGAGGGCTCGACGGTCCCGGAGGGGCCCAGTGTCACCACGTGGTCCGCGACCGCGAGCAGCGCAGGACGGTGCACGACCAACAGCACCGTGCGGCCGGCCGCGAGGCGGCGGACCGCGTCGACCACGGCCGCCTCCGTCTCGCCGTCCAGCGCGGCCGTGGGCTCGTCCAGGAGCAGCAGGGGCCGGTCGGCCAGGAACGCGCGGGCCAGGGCGAGGCGTTGGCGCTGGCCCGCGGAGAGGCCGGCCCCGTCCTCACCCAGCAGCGTCCCGATGCCCTCCGGCAGCCCCGCGACGAACGCGTCCGCACCCGCGTCCCGCAGAGCCTGCCGTACCGCCTCGTCGGAGGCGTCCGGGCGGGCGAGGCGGACGTTCTCGGCGACGGTGCCCGCGAACAGATACGGACGCTGCGGCACCCAGGCGATCCGCGACCGCCACTCCTCCACGTCCAGCGCGCCGAGTTCCACGCCCCCGACACGGACGTGGCCGCCCGCCTCCGGAGCCGTGAACCCCAGCACCACATCGAGCAGCGTCGACTTGCCGACCCCGCTCGGCCCCACCAGGGCCACCGTCTCGCCCGGCTCCACGACCAGCGAGGCCGCGTCCAAGGAGGCTTCGGCGCGCCCCGCATGACGGACGGTCACGTTCTCCAGCTCGATGCGCGGCGACGCCGGCACGGCGCCCGTACCGCCCGCACGCGCCGGCGCCTCCAGGACCTCGAAGATCTCCTCCGCGGCGGCCAGCCCTTCCGCCGCCGCGTGGTACTGCGCCCCGACCTGCCGGATCGGCAGATAGGCCTCGGGCGCCAGAATCAGAATGACCAGACCCGTGTACAGGTCGAGGTCGCCGTGGACGAGCCGCATCCCGATGCCGACCGCGACCAGGGCCACCGACAGCGTCGACAGCAGCTCCAGGGCGAAGGAGGACAGAAACGCGATGCGCAGCGTCTTCATCGTCGCCCGCCGGTACTCCGCCGTGATCGCGCGGATCGACTCGGCCTGGGCCTTGGCCCGTCCGAACACCTTGAGCGTCGGCAACCCCGCCACCACGTCGAGGAAGTGCCCGGAGAGCCGGGACAGCAGCTTCCACTGACGGTCCATCCGGGCCTGGGTGTACCAGCCGATGAGGATCATGAAGACGGGGATGAGCGGCAGCGTCACGACGATGACCGCCGCCGAGACCCAGTCCTCGGTGAGGATTCTCGCCAGGACGGCGACCGGCACGACCACCGCGAGCCCGAGCTGCGGCAGATAGCGCGAGAAGTAGTCGTCGAGCGCGTCCACTCCGCGCGTCGCCAGAGCGACCAGCGAGCCGGCCCGCTGCCCGCTGAGCCACCCCGGGCCCAGGGCGGCGGCCTGCTCCAGGAGCCGCCCCCGCAGTTCGGACTTGACCGCCGCGCTCGCCCGGTGGGCGGCCAGCTCGGTCAGCCAGGAGACCAGACCCCGCCCCGCCGCCACCGCCGCGAGCAGCAGCAACGGCGTGGTCAGGCCGGAAACCGAGAGGCCCTTCTGGAAGGCCCCCACCACCACCTCGGCGACGAGCATCGCCTGGGCGACGACCAGCGCCGCCCCGGCCAGGCCGAGAACCACCACTGCCGCCAGGAAGAGACGGGTGGCCCGGGCGTACCGGAGCAGACGCGGATCGATCGGTTTCACGTGAAACATCCCCCACTAGTGAGCAGCGTCAGCCGCGATGTGCTGCGTGCCGATCCGCTTGCGGAACACCCAGTAGGTCCAGCCCTGGTAGAGCAGCACCAACGGAGTCGCGATCGCCGCACACCACGTCATGATCTTCAGCGTGTACGGGCTCGACGACGCGTTCGTCACCGTAAGGCTCCACGCGGGGTCGAGCGAGGACGGCATGACGTTCGGGAAGAGCGTCAGGAAGAGCATCGCCACCGCCGCGGCGATCGTGATGCCCGACAGCGCGAACGACCAGCCCTCGCGCCCCACCTTGATCGCCCCGATCGCACCGACCAGCGCGACCACGGCGACGAGCATCGCTGCCAGGCTCCAGGCGTCGCCCTTGTCGGCCTGGGTCCAGAGCAGGAAGCCGAGCGCGAGCACGGCCGTGACCAGACCCAGCTTCAGGGCGAGCGCCTGCGACCGGGCCCGGATGTCCCCGACCGTCTTGAGCGCGGCGAAGACCGCCCCGTGGAAGGTGAAGAGCGCCAGAGTGACCAGGCCGCCGAGGATCGCGTACGGGTTGAGCAGGTCGCCGAAGGTGCCGACGTACTCCATCTCCGCGTCGATCTTCACGCCGCGCACGATGTTGCCGAAGGCCACGCCCCACAGCACCGCGGGGATCAGGGAGGTCCAGAAGATGGCCTGCTCCCAGTTGCGCTGCCAGTTCTCCTCGGGCCGCTTCGCCCGGTACTCGAAGGCGACACCGCGGACGATCAGACAGATCAGGATGATCAGCAGCGGCAGGTAGAAGCCGGAGAAGAGCGTCGCGTACCACTCGGGGAACGCCGCGAAGGTCGCGCCGCCGGCGGTCAGCAGCCACACCTCGTTGCCGTCCCAGACGGGACCGATGGTGTTGATCAGGACCCGCTTCTCGGTGCGGTCACGCGCCAGCAGCTTGGTCAGGACACCGACCCCGAAGTCGAATCCCTCGAGGAAGAAGTAGCCGATCCAGAGGACGGCGATGAGTACGAACCAGACGTTGTGGAGTTCCATGCCTCGATCTCCTGAGCCTCAGTACGAGAAGGCCATGGGGCGGTCGGCGTCACGGTCGTCCCCGCCGATCTTGGTGGGCGGGTTGAGGTCGGCCTCGGTGAGCTCGGGCGGTCCGGCCTTGATGTACTTCACCAGGAGCTTGACCTCGATCACGGCGAGAGCGGCGTAGACGAGCGTGAAGGTGATCATCGAGGCGAGGACCTCGCCCTGCGAGACGCCGGGGGAGACCGCGTCCCTGGTGCGCAGCACGCCGTAGACGACCCAGGGCTGGCGGCCCATCTCGGTGAAGATCCAGCCCCAGGAGTTGGCGATCAGCGGGAAGGCCATGGTCCAGAGGGCGATGATCCAGTACCAGGTGGTCAGCCGGGGGTTGAGCGCCTTGCTCTTGAACAGGACCAGGTTCGGCACCTCGTCCTCACCGGTCCGCATCCCCGGCGACAGCAAGAACTTCTTGCGGGTCAGCCAGAGGCCGACGACGCCGATGGCCAGCGAGGCCATGCCGAAGCCGATCATCCAGCGGAAGCCCCAGTAGGCGACGGGGATGTTGGGCCGGTAGTCGCCGGGCCCGAACTGCTCCTGCTCGGCCTTGTTGACGTCGTTGATGCCGGGGACGTACGAGCTGAAGTCGTCGTTCGCCAGGAAGGACAGCAGTCCCGGAATCTCTATGGCGACCTTGTTGTGGCCCTTTTCGACGTCTCCGTAGGCGAAGATCGAGAAGGGCGCGGGCGCCTCGCCGTCCCAGAGCGCCTCGGCGGCGGCCATCTTCATCGGCTGCTGCTTGAACATGACCTTGCCGAGCAGGTCGCCGCTGATGGCCGTGCCGAGGCCGGCGATGATCAGCGTGATCAGGCCGAGCCGCAGCGAGGTCCGCATCACCGGGACATGCTTCTTGCGCGCCAGGTGGAAGGCGGAGATACCCACCATGAACGCGCCGCCGACCAGGAAGGCGGCCGTCATGGTGTGGAAGAACTGGGTGAGCGCGGTGTTCTGGGTCAGCACCAGCCAGAAGTCGGTGAGCTCGGCCCTGCCCCGCTCAGCGTTGATCTTGTAGCCGACCGGGTGCTGCATCCAGGAGTTGGCCGCCAGGATGAAGTACGCGGAGAGGATGGTGCCGATCGACACCATCCAGATGCAGGCCAGGTGGATCTTCTTGGGGAGCTTGTCCCAGCCGAAGATCCACAGCCCGATGAAGGTGGACTCGAAGAAGAACGCGATCAGCGCCTCGAAGGCGAGCGGCGCGCCGAAGATGTCACCGACGAAGCGCGAGTAGTCGGACCAGTTCATGCCGAACTGGAACTCCTGCACGATGCCGGTGACCACACCCATCGCGATGTTGATCAGGAAGAGCTTGCCCCAGAACTTCGTCGCCTTGAGGTACTTCTCCTTCTCCGTACGCACCCAGGCGGTCTGGAGACCGGCGGTGAGAGCGGCGAGGGAGATCGTCAGGGGGACGAAGAGGAAGTGGTAGACGGTGGTGATGCCGAACTGCCATCGCGCCAGAGTCTCAGGCGCCAGAGCTAGGTCCACGTCTCATCTCCTTACATTTCGCCATGGTCACCTCGGCAGTGTGACCCCTCGAACCCACCCGTTTCGGGAGGAACAAGGACACGCTTGTGAACGCGTTCACATTCACAAGCATTATTGCTCATACGAAATCCGTACGTAAGACCGGGGGGTCCCCCCAGAGGTCCCTCATCGCGCAGGCCGAAGGTCCCCCCTTCCCGAGACCTTCAACATATTGTTGAATTCGGGGTATGACTCTTCGGATCCGTATCTCCTGGCCGGCCGGTCACACCACGGCCACCCTCGACGAAACCCCCACGAGCAAGGCGCTCGTGGGGGCTCTGCCGATCTCCTCCACCGCCCGGACCTGGGGCGAGGAGGTCTACTTCGACACACCCGTCTCCACCGCGGTCGAAGCCGACGCGCGGCAGGTGGTGGAACCGGGCACGGTCGCCTTCTGGACCGAGGGCGACGCGCTGGCCCTCCCCTACGGCCCCACCCCGATCTCCCGGGGCTCCGAATGCCGGCTCGCGAGCCCGTGCAATCTCCTGGGCTCGCTGGACGGCGACCCCCGCGTTCTGGCCACCGTCCGGGACGGCGACCCCGTCCGCGTCGAGCACGTCGAGGACTGACCCGCCCCCCGCGCACTCCACCACGCCGGTCAGGCGTCCTTGCGGAAGCCCTCCGCCGCCTTCAGGAACAGGTCGTTCGCCTCGCACTCACCGATCGTGATGCGCACGCCCTCACCCGCGAACGGCCGCACCACCACACCGTGCCGCTCGCACTCCGCCGCGAAGTCGAGCGTCCGCTCACCGAGCCGCAGCCAGACGAAGTTCGCCTGGGTGTCCGGCACGGTCCAGCCCTGGGCCACGAGCCCCGCGCGGACCCGCTCGCGCTCGGCCACCAACGAGCCGACCCGCCCCATCAGTTCATCCTCGGCCTGCAGGGAGGCCACCGCCGCGTCCTGCGCCAGCTGCGTCACACCGAACGGCACCGCCGTCTTGCGCAGCGCCGCCGCCACCGGCTCATGGGCGACCGCGAAGCCGACCCGCAGCCCGGCCAGTCCGTACGCCTTGGAGAAGGTCCGCAGCACGGCGACGTTCGGCCGGTTGCGGTACAGCTCGATGCCGTCCGGGATGTCGGTGTCGCGGACGAACTCGCGGTACGCCTCGTCGATCACCACCAGGACGTCGGAGGGCACCCGGTCGAGGAAGCGCTCCAGCTCCGCCCTGCGCACCGCGGTGCCCGTGGGGTTGTTCGGGTTGCAGACGAAGATCAGCCGGGTCCGGTCGGTGATCGCCTCGGCCATCGCGTCGAGGTCGTGCACCTCGCCCTCGGTCAGCGGCACCCGCACCGAGGTCGCCCCGCTGATCTGCGTGATGATCGGGTACGCCTCGAAGGACCGCCAGGCGTAGATGACCTCGTCGCCCGGGCCCGCGGTCGACTGGATCAGCGACTGCGCGATGCCGACCGAGCCCGTGCCGGTGGCCAGGTGCGTGACGGGCACGTCGAAGCGGTCGGCGAGCTCCTGCATCAGGCCGGTGCAGGCCATGTCCGGGTACCGGTTGAAGTTCGCGGCCGCGGCCAGCGCGCTCTCCATCACGCCCGGCAGCGGCGGATACGGGTTCTCGTTGGAGGACAGCTTGAAGGCGACCGGGCCGCCCGCGGCGGCCGGCTTGCCCGGCTTGTAGGTGGGGATGCCGTCCAGCACGGCGCGCAGCTTCGGGCTGCCCGCGCTCGTCCCGCCGGTCTCGCTCACTGAGCTCACTGTGGTCCTCCTCGACCGTCCGTACCGCCAATACTCCTCACCTTATGAGGATTCGCCCCCGCTGCGAATGGGCTGTGGACAACAGGTGGGTCAAGCTGTGGAAACGTGAGGGAGCGCGGACGCGGGTGGTGCGCGCCGGTGGCGAGCGCCGTGGCGCGCATCCCCCGTAGAGGTGAGTTGAGACCTCTTCGAGACATCGCCCCCTGGGCAGGCTCATCCACGTCGACAACCAGAGATCCCACGCCGGACGCCTTAACTCCCTTGACTTCTCAGACAATTTCCCATTGTCGATCATGCAGAAACGTGCCTGTCAACGAGTGAATATGCGACCGGCCCAACCACCCGCCCTCGCCCTACTATCGGCTCGCCATGACAGCAGCAGGGAAGCACCAGGTGAGCCGGGCACAGACCCGGGGAAGTCGGCAGGGACGAGCGGGCATCCGGGACGTGGCCGCCGCCGCCGGAGTCTCCATCACGACTGTCTCCGACGCGCTCAACGGCAAGGGCCGGCTCCCGGACGCCACCCGCCGCCACGTCCGCGAGGTCGCAGACCGGCTGGGCTACCGCCCATCCGCGGCGGCCCGCACGCTCCGTACCGGCAAGTCGGGCCTCATCGGCCTGACCGTGACGACCTACGGGGATGAACCTTTCACCTTCACCGAATTCGCGTACTTCGCGGAGATGGCCAGAGCCGCCACCTCGGCCGCGCTCGCCCGCGGCTATGCCCTGGTCATCCTCCCCGCCACCTCCCGACATGACGTCTGGTCGAACGTCGCCCTCGACGGCACCGTCGTCATCGACCCCTCCGATCACGACCCGGTCGTCACCGAGCTCGTCCGCCAGGGCCTCCCCGTCGTCTCCGACGGGCGCCCGGCCGGCACCCTCCCGGTGACCGCCTGGGTCGACAACGACCACGAAGCCGCCGTACTCGACCTGCTCGACCACCTCGCCGACGCCGGCGCCCGCCGCATCGGCCTGCTCACCGGCACCACCACCGACACCTACACCCGCCTGTCCACCACCGCGTACCTCAACTGGTGCGAGCGGGTCGGACAGGACCCCGTCTACGAGGCCTACCCGGCGCACGACCCGTGCGCGGGCGCCGTCGCGGCCGACCGGCTGCTCGCCCGCCCCGACCGCCCCGACGCCGTCTACGGACTCTTCGACCCCAACGGGACCGATCTGCTGGCGGCCGCCCGCCGCTACGGGCTGCGCGTACCGGACGACCTGCTGCTGGTCTGCTGCAGCGAGTCGACCGTCTACGCCAACACCGAACCACCCATCACGACCCTCTCGCTCAAGCCCCGCCGGATCGGCACCGCCGTCGTCCAGCTCCTCATCGACGCCATCGAGGGGATCGACACCGACGGACCGGTCGAACAGGTGATACCGACCGAGCTCATCGTCCGGACGTCCTCCCAGAGGCGTTCGCCCCGCACGACGGTCAGCCCGCCCCGGTCACCCTCGAAGGACTAGCGAAGGACCGACGAAGGGCCGACGAAGGGCCGACGGAGGACCAGCCACACGCGCCGAAGACAGGTCCGGGCCGGGCTCAAACCCGGCTCGACCCGGTGACGACCCTGGCCTGGACCTTCTCAATTCGGGCGAAACAACCGGTGAACCCGGAGTGGACCCGGATTCACCACCCCTGGTGCGTCACACAGGCGGACCCTCATTCCTATGATGGGCGCACGACACCGCGGACCACCCCGACCAGGCCGGTCCGCGATGTGCAGGGCATCGCGACGGTGGTGGAGGGGTCGATGACTCAGGGGGCCGGGCAGGAACCCGTGGTGCGCACGGCGACATTGCGGGACTTCCGCGTACCGCCGTACGCCCGGGTACCCGTGCAGGGTCACGCCCTCGGCCACCCCGGCAACGCCTTGCCGGACGAGGACCTCCCCGAGGGCTACACCCCCACCGAGCGCGACCTCCCGGTCATCAACCGGGGGGACACGGTCCAGGTCCGGGTCGACCCCGACCCGGCCCCCGCGCCCGCCCCGGCCGGCGAGGGCCCCGGACCGCTCTACGTGGTCGGCGACGTCCACGGCTACCTCGACGAGCTCATCGCCGCCCTGCGCGAGCAGGGCCTCATCGACGAGAACGGCGCCTGGGCCGCGGGCAACGCCCGCCTGTGGTTCCTCGGCGACTTCACCGACCGCGGTCCCGACGGCATCGGCGTCATCGACCTCGTCATGCGGCTGTCCGCGGAGGCCGCGGCCGCCGGCGGCTACTGCAAGGCCCTGATGGGCAATCACGAACTGCTGCTCATCGGCGCGAAGCGCTTCGGGGACACCCCCGTCAACTCCGGCGCCGGTACGGCCACCTTCCAGGCCGCCTGGCTGCTCAACGGCGGCCAGAAGCACGACATGGACCGCCTCCAGGACGTCCATCTGCAGTGGATGTCCCGGCTCGACGCCATGGTGGAGGCGGACGGGCACCTCCTGATGCACTCCGACACCACCGCCTACCTCGACTACGGCGGCACCATCGAGGACGTCAACGACACGGTCCACGAGGTCCTCAACCGGAACGACGCCGACGAGGTCTGGGACCTGTTCCGGAAGTTCACCAAGCGCTTCGCCTTCCGCGACGACGGGGGACCCCAGGCCGTCCAGGAGCTGCTCGGCACCTACGGCGGCCGCCGGATCGTGCACGGTCACAGCCCCATCCCGTACCTCCTGGGCCAGGTCGGCACCGAGGACGGCGAGGGCGGATCGGGCCCGGTCGTCGACGGTCCGCATGTGTACGCGGACGGTCTGGCGATCGCCATGGACGGCGGCGTGACCATGGCCGGAAAGCTTCTGGTCGTCCAACTCCCCTTGCCCGTCTGACGCATAACCCTCCGCATCCGGGGCAGTCGATTTCGGGAAACCCCCTGTCACCCTGTGCCGTAACCGCAATACCATCGGATCATCCGTAGCAGGCTCTCCTCCGTTTCCGCCCAACCGGCCGTCCTCCACGGCCGATCCGGCCCTACGGAGCATCGGGGGATGCACATGAACGTGGCTCCGCACCTGCTGACCGAGGACCGTGCCGAGTACGAGCGCATCCTCGACGACGCACTGCGCAACGCGCACGACCGTCCGGATCTCGCCGAGATCGGGACACGGCTCACGGCCGAACAGCTGCGCACGATGGCGCTGAACGCGACGGCGCTGATCACCACTGCGGCGGCGACCGAGTACGACCACTTCGTGAAAGTCCGCGAAGAAGGCCGCTCACCGAGCGGTACGAGTGTCATGAGCGCCGTCCTGGCGGCGGAGGGCGACGGGGCGAGCGGCGGCCCTGGCGCGGGCATCGTCGCCGTCGTCACGGTCCTCGCCCCGGTGCTCGCCGGCACGGCCGCGGTGATCTTCCTGCTGGTCGGCGCCGTTCTCAAGGCCCTCGCACCCACCCTGGCGTTCGCCGGGACCCTGCTGACGGCGGGCTGGTTCTTCGGTGCCGTCGCCGCCGCCGGACTGTTCTGCGCGGCCGTCGGACTGCTCGTCACGGCGCTGCGCAACCGCTCCACGGAGGTGGCCGCGGGCGATCCATCCGGCGGTGAGGTCGACGACGAACTCTCCCGCGCCCGCGAAGCCTGGCGCCGCGCCCTGCTGGAACGGGGCATCCTGCCGTTCCTGCGGGACGCACTGGCCGCCCCGGCCTCGCCCCTGCCACCGCAGCGCACGGACCGCACCGACCGCACCGACCGCATACCGAAGATCGGCTACAGCGGCCCGGACTTCTCCAGCCCGAACGACGGCGCCTCGGGCACCCGCCCGACCTTCACCAGCCCCGACTTCACCAGTCCGGACTTCGGTCCCCCGGAGCACCAGCCGGAGTGATCCGGCTCCCGGGGGCGGGCCCGTGCCGCACGGCCCCCCGCGACCGTGCGGTCCGTCCCCGCCCCGTACGGACGGACGCCTGCCCGGCTACTCCGCCAGCGGCAGGTACACCCGGTTGCCCGCGGCCGCGAACTCGGCGGACTTCTCCGCCATTCCGGCCTCGATCTCGTCCGACTTGAGATCGCCGCCGTGCTCACGCCGGATGTCCTGCGAGATCTTCATCGAGCAGAACTTCGGCCCGCACATCGAGCAGAAGTGCGCGGTCTTCGCCGGCTCCGCCGGCAGCGTCTCGTCGTGGAACTCACGGGCCGTGTCCGGGTCGAGCGCCAGGTTGAACTGGTCCTCCCAGCGGAACTCGAAGCGCGCGTCCGACAGCGCGTCGTCCCACTCCTGCGCGCCCGGGTGCCCCTTGGCCAGGTCGGCCGCGTGCGCCGCGATCTTGTACGTGATGACACCGGTCTTCACGTCGTCGCGGTTGGGCAGGCCCAGGTGCTCCTTGGGCGTGACGTAGCAGAGCATCGCCGTGCCCCACCAGGCGATCATCGCGGCGCCGATGCCCGAGGTGATGTGGTCGTACGCCGGTGCGACGTCCGTGGTCAGCGGGCCGAGCGTGTAGAACGGCGCCTCCTCGCAGATCTCCTGCTGGAGGTCGATGTTCTCCTTGATCTTGTGCATCGGGACGTGGCCCGGGCCCTCGATCATCGTCTGCACGTTGTGGCGCTTGGCGATCGTGTTCAGCTCGCCGAGCGTGCGCAGCTCCGCGAACTGCGCCTCGTCGTTGGCGTCGGCGATCGAGCCGGGCCGCAGACCGTCGCCCAGCGAGTACGTGACGTCGTACGCCGCCAGGATCTCGCAGAGCTCCTCGAAGTTCGTGTAGAGGAAGTTCTCCTTGTGGTGCGCCAGGCACCAGGCAGCCATGATCGAGCCGCCGCGCGAGACGATGCCGGTCTTGCGGCGGGCGGTGAGCGGCACGTACGGCAGCAGCACGCCGGCGTGGACCGTCATGTAGTCGACGCCCTGCTCGGCCTGCTCGATGACCGTGTCCTTGTAGATCTCCCAGGTCAGCTCCTCGGCCTTGCCGTCGACCTTCTCCAGGGCCTGGTAGAGCGGCACGGTGCCGATCGGCACGGGGGAGTTGCGCAGCACCCACTCGCGGGTGGTGTGGATGTTGCGGCCGGTGGACAGGTCCATGACCGTGTCGGCGCCCCACTTGGTCGCCCAGGTCATCTTCTCCACCTCCTCCTCGATCGAGGAGGTGACCGCGGAGTTGCCGATGTTGGCGTTGACCTTCACCAGGAACCGCTTGCCGATGATCATCGGCTCGATCTCGGGGTGGTTGACGTTCGCCGGAAGCACGGCGCGACCTGCGGCGATCTCCTCCCGTACGACCTCGGGGGAGACGTTCTCGCGGATCGCGACGTACTCCATCTCCGGGGTGATCTCGCCACGGCGGGCGTACGCGAGCTGCGTCACGGCCTGGCCGCCGCGGCCCCGGCGGGGCTGGCGCGGACGGCCCGGGAAGACGGCGTCGAGGTTCTTCAGCCCCCCGCGCGGCGAGGTGTGCTTGATGCCGTCGTCCTCGGGGCGGACCGGGCGGCCCGCGTACTCCTCGGTGTCGCCCCGGCCGATGATCCAGTTCTCGCGCAGCGGCGGGAGACCGCGCCGTACGTCGGTGTCGATGGTGGGGTCGGTGTACGGACCGGACGTGTCGTACAGGGTCACGTCCTTGCCGTTGGTGAGGTGCACCTGGCGAACCGGCACCCTGAGGTCGGGGCGCGAGCCCTCGACGTACCCCTTGTGCCAGCCCGGCTTCCGCTCGTCCTGGCCGACGGCAGGCGTGCGTGCATCCTGAATGGTCATGAGACCGATCTCCCTACGCCGGCATTACCCGGTAACAGGTTCGGCGGTCGGCGCAGCGAATCGTCAGCGCCCTCTCAGCCCGGTGCTCCGAGCTCCCGCGTGTGCAAAGGTGCCACCACGCTAGCGTCATCCCGGGCGTGCTGAACAGTGGGCCCCCCACGTTCTTGCGATGATCGGTCGGTGACTTCCACGCAGCAGACCCCAGAACCCGACGGGCACGGCGGCCATGGCGACGCCGGCCACGGGCACGGCCACGCCCACAGCCATGGGCCCGCCGCGCCCGTATCCCGGCATCTGCGCAGGGTCATCGCCGCGGTCCTGATCCCGTTCGCCACGGCCGTGGTGGTCGGGCTCGTGGTCCTGTGGCCCGGCGGTACGCCGGAACACGCGCGCACCGGTGTCGGTTTCGACCGGCAGACCGAGCAGGGGACGGTCGTCTCCGTCGAGCAGGTGGACTGCAAGGACGTGAACGCCGCTCAGGTCCCGCCGACCGGGGACACCTCCACCCCCGAGGGGCGCGAGGCGGTCAACGCCCAGCAGGGGCAGTGCGAGAGGGCGACGATCGAGGTCACCAGCGGTGCGGACAAGGGTCGTACCTTCACCGAGATCGTGCAGCCGGACGCGCCCCGGCAGCTGGAGGAGGGGCAGGGGGTGGTGGTGGCGTACGCCCCCGACGCCCCGCGCGATCTGCAGTACTCGGTCACCGATGTGAACCGCAAGGTTCCGCTGGCGGTGCTCGCCGGGATCTTCGCGCTCGCGGTCGTGCTCGTCGGCCGCATGCGCGGGGTGATGGCGCTGATCTCGCTCGCCGTGAGTTTCCTGGTACTGACCTTCTTCATCCTGCCGGCGATCCTGGAGGGCTCGAATCCGCTGCTCGTGGCGGTCGTGGGATCGAGCGCGATCATGCTGATCGGGCTCTACATGTGCCACGGCCTGTCCGCCCGTACCTCGGTCGCGGTGCTCGGGACGCTGATCTCGCTGATGCTGATCGGGCTGCTCGGCTCGTTCTTCATCGGCTGGGCCGCGCTCACCGGGAACACGGACGACTACACCGGCCTGATCCACGGTCTCTACCCGGACATCGACATGTCCGGCCTGCTGCTCGCCGGGGTCATCATCGGTTCGCTCGGTGTCCTCGACGATGTGACGGTGACGCAGACCTCGGCCGTCTGGGAGCTGCACGCGGCCGATCCCCGGATGGGGCCGCGCGCGCTGTACCGGGCCGGGATCCGGATCGGTCGCGACCACATCGCGTCCGTGGTGAACACGCTGGTGCTCGCGTACGCCGGTGCGGCCCTGCCCCTGCTGCTGCTCTTCTCGATCGCGCAGAGCAGTGTGGGGACGGTGGCCAACAGCGAACTGGTGGCGGAGGAGATCGTCCGCACGCTCGTGGGATCGATCGGTCTGGTCGCCTCGGTGCCGGTCACCACCGCTCTCGCGGCTCTTGTGGTCTCCGCCGACCGGCCGGGGGCCCTGGAGAAGCGTTCAGTCAGGGGTGGGCGCCGCCGCCGGGCGAAGTGACCGGGGCGGCGCCGGGTGAATCGCGGGGCGCCTCAGCCCGCGTTCTCCTCTGCCAGAATCCGGCCGAGCGCCGCCTCCAGATTGTCCTCGAAGTCGCCCAGTGTCCGTTCCTGACCGAGCGGAACCAGCTTGTCCGTACGGTCGAGGAAGGCGACGAGCGGAGGAACGCCGGCCCGGAACAGGGCGTGGTCGCTGCCGACCTGGAGCCGGATGGAGACGTCCGAAAGACCCTCGGGGTCGGTCGGCGCGATGTGCACATCGCCGTCCCCGCTCGGTCGGTTGATCCCGTCGAGCAGCAACTCCCGGCCGAACGCCCAGGTCACAGGCGCGTCTCCGGGAAGGTGGAACGTCATCCGCACCGCGTAGGGATCCCGGGTCTCGTAACGCAGTTCCACCGGAATCCTGAAGGAGAGCTCCTCCGAGACGAGGAAGCTCATCAGGACCTCGGCCTGAACCGACTCTCGCATCATGTACCCCGCAGTAGATGAAGCAGTTGTGTAAAGACAGCTGCTGAAAGCTGTGACGAAAACGGCCAGGAATGATCCCCCATGGCCCTCTTGACGCAATCGTGCTGCACCCGCTAGCAGATCACAAGGAGTGATTTTTCAGATACTGATAGAGAACGCGAAGGAGCTGAAGAGCCTTCCGATCTCGTTGCGTAGCCGATCGACTGCGGGCAGCAACCGTTCTTCCTGGTGAAGGGGGAGGGAAATCGCCATCGCGGCCGCCGCGGACCCCGCGGTGATGGGGATCGCGGCACAGACCGTGCCCAGCGCATATTCCTGGCGCTCCACCAGGGGCTCCATTCGCCCCATACCGCCCAAACGATCCAAAAGCGCACGCCGGTTACGCACCGTGTACGGGGTGATGGCTTCCACCGGGTGGCGGTCGAGATGGTCTTGACGGCTCTTCAGATCGAGTTGACTGAGCAGGCACTGGCCGATCGCATGGGCGTGGCCGGTCTCGCGGAAGTCGGCCCACTCGTCCACGGCGGGGGCGGAGGGAGTGTCGGCGACGGCGACGAGCTCGATCTCGCCGTCGCGGTAGATCGCGAAGTAGACGGGGACGCCGATCTCGTCGCGCCAGTGCGCGAGGGAGTCTTCGATCTTGGTGCGACGATTCTGCAGAACCCCGCCACCGGCCAGCCGGCCCGCGGCGTCACCGAAGACGAACACGCCCTTCTCGCGGCGCAGATAGCCCTCGTGCGTCAGGGTGCGGAGCAGGTGGTACGCGGTGGGAAGCGGGAGTCCCGCCTCGCGCGCGAGCTGTTTGGCGGGAGCTCCGTCCTCATGGGAGCCCACGGCCTCCAGAAGTCTCAGTGCCCGCTGCACCGAGCCGATCAGGGTAGGGACGGCGGTCTGCGAAGCCGTGGCCAAAGGTCACCCCCAGGCGTGACGACGGATGCTGTGCACCCGCCCGCGGGGGCCGCCCCCGCGCGCCCGCCGCGGCCTGGGAACCGGTGGGGTCCACGGGCGGACCCGCCCGGGAACAGGTGAAGAACCGCAGGTCAACGCTGAGGTCTACGCCGGTTTTCCCCGGGGCGGCAGAGATGTGCCACTTTAATGGCAGCCCCGGGGCCGGGACCCGCTTTCAACCACCGCGTCCCTCGGCCGGGCTAACACCCGGCAGCTGGTTCATACCGACGGGTAGCTTGTGCTACCAGTCCTCGCGCCGGCTCGACGACGGCATGAACTTCCGTACGACGTAGATCAGTCCGCCCACGAGGGCGACGAAGACCAGCACCTTGAAGAGCAGACCGATCACGAACATCGCGATGCTGGTGATCAGGCCGCCGAAGACGAACAGGGCGATGACGGGTATGGCGACCCACTTCACCCACCAGGGCATCCCCGCGAGAATCTCTCGAACCGCCATCGCGCCTACCTCATCTCCCGAAGAGTCCGTTCCGCGCGCTCTGCGCCGGACACCTTCGATGCTAGGGGCGGCACCTGTGCTCTCGGGGGCCTCGCAGCCCTTGCTCTCCCCTGATCCGCCCCCTAGGGAATCGTGCGGGTACCCCTCAGTCCCGCGGCGGGGATCTCAGCTCTCCGGCGGGGAGAAGACGACCATGACCCGCAGGTCCTCCGTGATGTGGTGGAACTTGTGGGCCACTCCGGCCGGCACGTAGACCACGCTGCCGCGCGCCACCTGCGTCGTCTCCATCCCGACCGTGATCGAGGCCCGGCCGCTGACGACGAAGTACACCTCGTCCTGGCCGTGCGGCTGCTGCGGATCGAGCGAGCCCGCGTCGAGCGCGTACAGGCCGACGGACATGTTCCGCTCACGCAGGAACTGGAGGTACGCGCCGTCGTTGGCGGCACGCTCCGCCTCCAGTTCGTCCAGTCGGAATGCCTTCATCGTGCGTCAGCCCCTGCCCTTGGCCCGATCATGTCTGCCACGATCAGACACATGAAGAATTTCGTAGTCAAGACGCTCGCCAACGCGGGCGCCCTGGCAGTGGCCATCTGGCTGCTCCAGGACATCACCCTGACCGGTGACAGCACAGCCAAGAAGGCCTGGACGCTCATCCTCGTCGCCCTGGTCTTCGGGCTGGTGAACTTCTTGGTGAAGCCGATCGTCAAGCTGATCTCGCTTCCGCTGTTCATCCTCACCCTCGGCCTGATCACCCTGGTGATCAACGCCCTGATGCTGCTGCTCACCTCCTGGCTGGCCGACCAGCTCGACCTCAGCTTCCATGTCGAGGGCTTCTGGACCGCTGTCCTCGGCGGCCTGATCATCTCCGTCGTGTCCTGGGCGCTCAACGTCGTGCTCCCCGACGGGGACTGAGCGCGGACGATGACGTACCGCATCTGTTTCGTCTGCACCGGCAACATCTGCCGCTCGCCGATGGCCGAGTCCGTCTTCCGCGCCCGCGTGGAGGAGGCCGGCCTGGCGGGCGCGGTGGAGATGGACAGCGCAGGCACCGGGGGCTGGCACGAGGGCGACGGCGCCGACCCGCGCACGGTCGCCGTCCTGGAGGACCACGGCTACGCCTCCGCGCACACCGCGCGTCAGTTCCGCGCCTCCTGGTTCCCGGCGCTCGATCTGGTGATCGCCCTCGACGAGGGCCATCAGCGGGCTCTGCGGCGGCTCGCCCCGACCCCGCAGGACGCCGCGAAGGTGCGGCTGCTGCGCTCGTACGACCCGGCGGCGGCCGGCGATCTCGACGTACCCGACCCGTACTACGGCGGAAGGGACGGCTTCGAGGAGTGCCTGGAGATGGTGGAGGCGGCGAGCGAGGGGCTGCTCGCCGCGGTGCGCGAGAACGTGGAGGAACGGGCGGTATGAGCACGGACGCAAGGGCCGGAGGCTTCGGTGACGGGACACGGGCGGTGCGGGCCGGGCTCCCCGAGCCGGTGAAGTACGAACCGACCCTGCCGGGGCCGGTCTTCGCCGCCCACTTCCATCTGCCGGGCGACCCCACCGGCCCCTACACCTACGGGCGGGACGAGAACCCCACCTGGACCCATCTGGAACGCGCCATCGGCGAGCTGGAGGCACCGGGCGAGCCGGGCGTCGAGACGCTCGTCTTCGCCTCGGGCATGGCCGCCATCTCCGCCGTCCTCTTCTCCCAGCTCAAGGCCGGCGACGCGGTCGTCATGCCGGACGACGGCTACCAGGCGCTGCCGCTGGTCCACGAGCAGCTGCGGGCGTACGGGATCGAGGTCCGTACCGCGCCGACGGGCGGCGACGCCCAGCTCTCCGTCCTGGACGGAGCACGGCTGCTGTGGATCGAGACGCCGTCCAACCCCGGCCTCGACGTCTGCGACATCCGCCGTCTGGTGCGGGCGGCGCACGAGGGCGGGGCGCTGGTCGCCGTCGACAACACCCTGGCCACCCCGCTCGGCCAGCGGCCCCTGGAGCTCGGCGCGGACTTCTCCGTCGCCAGTGACACCAAGGGCATGACCGGGCACGGCGACATCCTGCTCGGCCATGTGAGCTGCCGTGATCCGCAGCGGGCGGCGGAGGTTCGACGCTGGCGCAAGATCGTCGGGGCGATCCCCGGGCCCATGGAGGCATGGCTCGCCCACCGCTCCCTGGCCACGCTCCAGCTCCGCATCGACCGGCAGTGCGCCTCGGCCCTCGCCCTCGCGGAGGCGCTGGACAAGCGCGGTGAGGTGACCGGACTGCGGTATCCCGGGCTGCCCGGTGACCCCTCGCACGCGGTGGCGGCGACGCAGATGCGACGCTTCGGCCCCGTGGTCTCCTTCGCCCTCCCCGACCGGGCCTGGGCGGAGCGGTTCCTCGACGGACTGCGTCTCGTCGACGACGCCACCAGCTTCGGCGGCGTGCGCTCCACGGCCGAACGGCGCGGGCGGTGGGGCGGCGACGCCGTCCCGGAGGGGTTCATCCGCTTCTCCGTCGGCGCGGAAGACCCGGACGACCTGATCGCGGACGTGCTGCGCGCTCTCGACAAGGCCGGCCCCGCAGCCGGCTGACACGGAACGGGGGCGCTCCGAACCTCCCCCCTCATGGCTCGGAACGCCCCCGGTTCCACGCGCGGAGACCCGCCTGAACAAGGCTAGTTGACTCTGCGTCAGTGTCCAATCACGGTAGCGACAGAGACCTATCGACTTATTTATAGTTGGACGGTCCTGAGGCGCCGTCAGCCGACCGCCTGAGTCGAACGGCCGCACGGCTGGGAGGGGGCGGACATGGATCTCGCCCTGCTGCGCACCTTCGTCACGGTGCACCGGGCCGGCTCCTTCACCCGCGCCGCGGCCCTGCTCGGACTCTCCCAGCCCGCGGTCACCAGCCAGATCCGCACCCTGGAGCGCCAGCTCGGGCGCCCGCTCTTTCTCAGACAGGCCCGTGGGGTCACCCCCACCACCATCGGCGACGAGCTCGCCCACCGCGCGGCCCCGCATCTGGACGCGCTCGTCGAGATCGCCGAGGCCGGCCTGGACGAGGAGAGCGGGGTACGCACCCTCCATCTCGCCGGGCCTCCCGAGTTCACCTCGGCGCGCGCCCTGCCCGCCCTCACCCCCCTGGTCTCCCAGGGCCTGGCCGTACGGGCCTCGTTCTCCGGCACCACCGAGGAGATCCTCGACGGACTCGCCGCGGGCCATCACGATCTGGCCATCGCCACGACCCGCCCGCGCGGCGGGCTGCTCACCTCCACCCCGCTCTGCGACGAGGAGCACGTGCTCGTCGCCGCGCCGCGGTGGGCCGCCCGGCTCGCACCCGAGGTGCTGCTGCGCAAGGGCGCCGTGGTCCTGGAGCAGCTGCCGGTGGTGGAGGTGCACGAGTCGCTGCCGTTCGTCTCCCGCTACTGGGCGGCGGTCTTCGAGACCAAGCCGGCCGCGGCCGCCACCGTCATAGCGCCTGATCTGCGGGCCGTCCTGGAATCCGCGGCCTCCGGGGCCGGGCTCGCCGTCCTGCCCCGCTATCTGTGCGAGGAAGCCCTGGAGGGGGGCCGTCTCGTGGCCCTGCTCGATCCGCCGGTGCCTCCGCTGCGCACGTACTTCCTGGTCGTCCGGGCCGGCACCCTCGCCCTGCCGCACATCGCGCGGGCGCACGAGTGGCTCCTGCGGGCCTCCGGAGACTGGTGAGTTTCAGGACACCCCTGGCGGGCCATTTTCTTCCCATGACCGAACGTCCTGTGGTCAAGCGCACCGCACGCGCCATTCTGCTCGATGGAAACGACCTCATCCTCATCAAGCGCACCAAGCCGGGGATGGATCCCTACTGGGTGACGCCCGGCGGCGGGGTCGAGCCCTCGGACACCACCGTCGTCGAGGCCCTCCACCGCGAGGTGCACGAGGAACTCGGCGCCAAGATCACCGACGTGGTCCCCTGCTTCGTCGACACCGTCGAGCACATCGTCGACGGCGGCGTCTCGGGGGTGAAGGTCCAGCACTTCTTCGTCTGCCGGCTCGAGTCGATGGACCCTTCGCTGCGTCACGGACCCGAGATCGAGGAACCGGTCGGCGAGTACGAGATCGTCCGGGTGCCGTTCACCCGGGTCGGCATCGCCGCCGTCCACCTCGTCCCGCTGTCCCTGCGCCACTACCTGGACGGCAATATCGAGGGCGTCCGCGCGATGCACGCACCCGACCTGGGCTGACCGCACGGCGCGTCGCCTACGGGCCGCCCACGGCCACGACGCCCTCCAGGGCGTCGTGGCGGATCCGCTCGGCGGGGATGCCGATGCCCCGCAGGGTGTCGACCCCCCGGCGGATCATGCCGGGCGGACCCGACAGATAGGCCTCGTACTCGTTCCACGGCCCGTACTGCCGCACGGCGTCCGGCAGCTGACCCTGGTCCTCGGTGACCGGCCGTACCGACAGCCAGGGGAACGTCTTCTGCAGCCGCATCATCGTGTCGATGTCGTAGAGGTCATGGTCGCTGCGCGCCCCGTAGAACACCTCCACCGAGCGCCGGTCCCCGTGCTCGGCGACGTCCTCGACCAGGGCCCTGATCGGGGCGATCCCCGTGCCGCCGCCCAGACAGAGCAGCCCGTTGTCGGTGGAGTGGTCGACCGTCATCGACCCTGCGGGCGGCCCGAGGCGCAGGACGTCACCCGGCCGCGCGCGGTGGACGAGGGCGCCCGAGACCCAGCCGGCCGGGACCGCCTTGACGTGCAGCGAGAGCAGACCGTCGGGCCGGGGCGCGGAGGCGAAGGAGTAGTGCCGCCAGACGCGCGGCCACCAGGGGGTCTCCAGCGTCGTGTACTGGCCGGCGAGGAAGGGGTAGGGCTGGTCGGGGCGGAGCGTGATCACCGCGACGTCCGGGGTCCGCAGATCGTGCGAGACGACCTCGGCCTGCCAGCAGGCGGGCGCCCGCAGCTCGTCCTCGGCCGCCGCGTCGATCATGATCTGCGAGATCGTGGTGTACGTACGCACCCAGGCGGCCTCGGTCTCCTCGTCCCAGGTCCCGGTGGCGTACCGGACCAGCGCCCCGATCAGAGCCTCGCCGACGGCCGGATAGTGGGCGGGCCGCGTGCCGTACTTGCGGTGTCCGCGCCCCAGGTTCCGGAGGTACTCGGTCAGCACGGGGGCGTCGTCCAGATGCTCGGCCGCCGTCAGCAGCGCCTTGAGAAGACGGTCGCGCTGGGCGTCCATGGCCGCGGGGAACATCGAGCGCAGTTCCGGGCGGCGGACGAAGAGCAGCGCGTAGAAGTAGGAGGTCACCTTGTCGGCGACGGGGGCGATCTCGGCCAGGGTGCGGCGGACGAGGATCGCGTCGGGGGAGGGCCCCCGAGATATCCGGGGCGGCTCCTCCGCGGCGTCCTCCACGGCCTCTTCCATCGTGTGCCTCGCCTCGCGCATGCGGCTCTTGTCGCCGCAGCGTGACAGGCTCGACCACCGGTTCGGGCAGAAAGAGGAATTCTCGGGCATTCGCCCCGGGGTTGAGACTAGGCTGCGCTCTTTCGGACCAGGTCGTACGCCTCGCGCAGATCGTCCCCCGTATAGGCATGGCGGGAGAGCCCGGCCAGATGACGGTCCGCGTTCACCGCCACGGTCACGGGGACGGCGGCGAAGAGCTTCGCATCGGACATCGAGTCGCCGTACGCGACACAGTCCTCCAGCCCCAGCCCGTACTCCGCGCAGAGTCGGTGCGCGATGCTCACCTTCGCGGCGGCATCGAGAATGCCCGGCCGGTGGATGGGCTCGGTGAACGGAACCGACGGCCATCGGGAACCGTGCGCGGAATCGACACCCCAGTCGAGAAGACGCTCGACGAAGAAGTCCGGCGAGAGGGAGATGACCGCACACCGCCCTCCCTCGGCACGGATGTCCGCCCAGACCTCACGAATCCCCGCCAGCCAAGGAGCCCCCTCGAAGGCGGCGGTGACCTGCTCCTTCGTCAGAGCGGACCAGAGCTCACGGGCCTGGACGGCGAACTCGTCCGGCGTCATCCCCTGCAGCAGGAATCCCCGCTCCAGAGCGGCAATCTCCTCGGTGAGCCCGAGCTGCCGGGAGATCTCCACGGCTGCCGCCGACCCCCGGATCAGGGTGCCGTCGAGATCGAAGAGATGAAGTCGGCCTCTGCCCGGGAACGTCGTCATGTACGCCGAGGCTAGTACGTGGGGTTACTCCCACGGTCAGACGCGGGGCGTGGGGGTGGGGCGGCACGGTGTTTCACGTGAAACATCTCAAGCGTCCCGCTCGGCGGGCTCTCCTCGTCGTCCATGTCGCCGTCTCCGTGGCGTGGCTCGGGCTCAGCGTGGGACTGCTGACGCTCGGCCTCACGGCCTACACGACGGGCGATCCCACGCTCACAGAAGCCTCCTACCGCGCGATGAAGGTGTTCGCGGACTGGCTGCTGGCTCCGGTCGCCGTGGCGACCCTGGTAAGTGGCCTGGTGCTGTCCCTGGGCACGCCCTGGGGTCTCGCCCGGCACCGCTGGGTCTGGATCAAGTTCTGGATCACCCTGGCCACCGCCGCCGCGACCGTCTTCGCGCTGCGCCCGGAGATCGAGCATGCGGCGACAGCCGGGGTCGCCGACATCAGCCTCGTGGCGGCACCGACGGTGTCGACGACGGCATATCTCTTCATGACGGCGATCTCGGTGCTCAAGCCCTGGGGACTGACCCGGAGAGGCCGTCGGCTGCGGGCATCGGCCAGTTCTCCTAAAGCGGTGGACGGACGATCAGTGCATCAGACAGCCTGATCCCCATGCCGACGTCGCCCGCCCCGCTCGCCCCACTCGACCAGCTCCCCATCCGGGGTCTCACCTCGGGCGATCTCACCGCCTGCGCCGATCTCTCCGAGGACCGGGGCTGGCCGCGTGAGGAGCACAAGTGGAACCTGCTGCTCACGGCGGGCATGGGGTACGGCATCGACGACCCGGCCGGCAAGGGGCTGATCGCCGCGTGTGTGGTCACCTCCTACGGGCCGGGGCTGGCCGCGATCGGCATGGTGCTGGTCGCCGAGCGGTACGCCCGCCGGGGCGTGGGGCGCCGGCTGATGCGCCATGTGCTCGCGGAGGCCGGGGACACCCCGCTCACGCTGCACGCGACCCCGAACGGGAAGCCGCTCTACGAGCAGCTGGGCTTCGTCGAGACGGGCCGCGCGGAGATGGTCAGTGGTCGCTTCACCCCCACGGAACCGGCCCCCGGCATCCCGACCCGCCCTGCAACGGCGGAAGACCTCCAGGCGATCCTGCGCCTGGACACCGAGATCTTCGGGCTGGACCGCACGCCGATGATCACCCGTCTCCCGGCCTTCGCGGACGAGCTCCGCGTCGCCGAGGAGGACGGCGAGATCACCGGCTTCGCCGCGGCCTGGCCGAACATGGACACCCATGTCATCGGCCCCCTGATCGCCCGCGACACGGCGACAGCGCAGTCCCTCGTCGCCTCCCTGGCCGCCGCCACGGACCGCCCCCTGCGCACGGACATCGATGTACGCCACACCTCGTTGCTGACCTGGCTCAAGGCGAACGGGCTCGACTCCATCGCGTTCAACGCGGTCATGGTGCGCTCGCTGCCTGGGCTCCCGGGCGACTGGACCCGCCGCTTCGCCCCGCTGACGGTGGCGGCCGGATAGAACCCGGGTTATTTGCGCGCGCGGGCTTTTGCAGGCATCGCCTACCCTGGGAGAAGCCGCTCCGGACCGAGGAGAGACCATGACCGCGACCGACCCCGCTCTCACCGCCCTCTCCCAGGGCTGGTGCGCCCTCTCGCTGCTGCACGGCAGGATCGAATCCCACATCGAGCGCGCGCTGGAGGCCGCGCACGGCCTGAGCGTGCGCGAGTTCTCGCTGCTCGATGTGCTCAGCCGCCAGCACAGCGGTCCCGGCGGCCATCTCCAGATGAAGCAGGTCGCCGACGCCGTCGTACTCAGCCAGAGCGCCACCACACGGCTGGTGACCCGCCTGGAGGACCGCGGTCTGCTCACGCGCTACCTCTGCACCACCGACCGGCGCGGCATCTACACCGATGTCACCGAAGCCGGTCTGAAGCTGCTCGAAGAGGCCCGGCCCACCAACGACGGGGCGCTGCGCGAGGCCCTCGACGAGGCGGCGAAGAATCCGGAGCTGGCTCCCCTGGTCCGCGTCGTCGAAGGACTCCACGTTCCGGCCTAGCCGGACGGATCCGGGGGCGTACGCTGCGCCTCATGAGCGATCTTGAGATACGGCCTGCCACCGCGGAGGATCTCCCCCACATCGTCGCCATGCTCGCCGACGATCCGCTGGGCGCCCAGCGGGAGTCCCCCGACGACCTCACCCCCTACACCGCGGCCTTCGAGCGGCTCGCCCAGGACCCGAACCAGCATCTGGTCGTGGCCGTGCGCGGGAGCAAGGTCGCCGGCACGCTTCAGCTCACGATCATTCCCGGGCTCTCCCGCCGTGGCTCCACACGGTCGGTCATCGAAGGCGTCCGTATCCACGCGGAGGAGCGCGGCGGCGGTCTGGGAACGCGGCTCATCGAGTGGGCCGTCGACGAATCCCGGCGTCAGCACTGCCAGTTGGTGCAGCTGACCTCCGACGCCACCCGCACGGACGCCCACCGCTTCTACGAGCGACTCGGGTTCGAGGCATCCCATGTGGGCTTCAAGCTGAGCCTCTGAAGGCCTTGAGGGCGCCTTGAGGGCGCCTTGAGGGCCTTCACGGGCAGGCCCCCGGAGGGCACACACGCCCCCCGGCCTGGCGTTTCACGTGAAACATCGGCTCAGAGACCGCGCCAGCCCGCCTCGTCCACTCCACCGGGCACCGCCTCGCCCTGCTCGTACGGCTCGCGCGTGAAGACGAAGGACGCCAGATCGAGATGGCTCACCGAGCCGTCGGCTCGTCGCACCACCCGCAGCGTCTCCCCCGCGTAGTAGCCGTTCAGTCCGATCCATCCACCGCCGGGCAGCGCCCGGAAACTCGCCCGCCGCCCGGCGCCGCGCAGCGGCTCGAGAACCACGCTCCGGTCGGCCCCAAGTCGTAGCCCGTACGCGTACGTTCCCCAGTACCAGGGACCGGTGAGTTCCAGCAGCTCCTGGTCGACCTCGTCCGCGGGCAGCGGCCGCCACGGCTCGGGGAACCTGGGTTCGGCCTCCGCCACGATGCGTACGAGATCCGCGGCCACCACCGATGTCAGCGGACCGGAGGTCGCATTGGCGAGCGCGACCGCCGCGACCCCGTCCTCGACGCTCACCCAGAGACAGGCGACGAAGCCCGGCAGCGAACCCGTGTGGCCGATCAGCGTCCGGCCGTCCTTGCGCAGCAGTTGGAGGCCGAGGCCGTAGCCGCCCTCCCAGTCCCCTGCGCCGGGCGGTGCCGCCGGCGTACGCATCTCCTCGACGGACGCCGCGCTCAGAACCCGCTCGTCGCCCCGGGCGAGGAACCCGGCGAACCGGCAGAGGTCGTCGGCCGTCGACCAGAGCTGCCCGGCCGGGGCCATCAGCCCCAGGTCCTGGGACGGTTCGGGCAGCATGACATCGGCCCAGGGGTGCACCGCCCAGCCACCCGCGTGGGGAGCGACCGGCTGCGTGCTCGTACGGGTCAGCCCCAGCGGCTCCAGGATCTCGCCGCGCAGCGCCTCCTCCCAGGACACCCCGCGGAGCGCCTCGACCAGCGAACCGAGCAGGGTGTAGCCGGGGTTGGAGTAGTGGTGACGGCGCCCCACCGGGTGGACCAGAGGGGCGTCGCCCAGTACATCGGCCAGGCCCGGCCGCACGGTCCCAGGCGTCCGCTCCCACCAGGGCGCCGGGGTCTCTGCCGCGAGACCCCCGCTGTGCCCGAGAAGCTGCGCGATGGTCACGTCACCGACGCCCGTCCCCGAAAGGTGCTTCTCCAGGGGGTCGTTCAGATCCAGCAGCCCCTCGTCACGGAGCCGCAGCACCAGAACGGCGGTGAACACCTTGGTGAGGGAGCCGATCCGGTACTGCGTGTCGGCGTCCGGGGCATGCCCGTCGACACAACTGCGCGATCCGCTCCACACCTTCTTCCCCTCGCGCGCCACCGCGCCGACGAAGGAGGGCGACCGCCCCTCGGACTGGGCGACGGCGACACGGTGCAGCAGGGCTCGCTCGGTGCTGGGGAGCAGAGCGTCGAAAGGTGAGGTCATGGGTCGATCCAACGCCCCGGCCCCGCCGGAGTCGACCATATTTCACGCGGGGCGGACACTCCGGGCACCGCGGGAGACGTTGTTCCGGCCGATCAGGTCTGCGCCATGTCGACGAAGCGTGAGTAGTGGCCCTGGAAGGCCACCGTGATCGTCGCCGTCGGGCCGTTTCGGTGCTTGCCCACGATGATGTCGGCCTCGCCCGCGCGCGGTGACTCCTTCTCGTACGCGTCCTCGCGGTGCAGCAGGATCACCATGTCCGCGTCCTGCTCGATCGAGCCGGATTCACGCAGGTCGGAGACCATCGGCTTCTTGTCGGTGCGCTGCTCGGGGCCACGGTTCAGCTGCGAGAGCGCGATCACCGGCAGCTCGAGCTCCTTGGCCAGGAGCTTCAGGTTTCGCGACATGTCCGAGACCTCCTGCTGCCGGCTCTCGGCCCGCTTGGAGCCGCCCGACTGCATCAGCTGGAGATAGTCGATGACCACGAGCTTGAGCCCGGCACGCTGTTTGAGGCGGCGGCACTTGGCGCGGATCTCCATCATCGACAGGTTCGGGGAGTCGTCGATGTAGAGCGGGGCCTGCGAGACGTCCGGCATCCGGCGGGCCAGCCGGGTCCAGTCCTCGTCGGTCATGGTGCCCGAGCGCATGTGGTGCAGCGCGACCCGGGCCTCCGCCGAGAGCAGGCGCATCGCGATCTCGTTGCGGCCCATTTCGAGGGAGAAGATGACGCTGGGCAGGTTGTGCTTGATGGAACAGGCCCGGGCGAAGTCCAGGGCGAGCGTCGACTTACCCATGGCGGGACGGGCCGCGATGATGATCATCTGGCCGGGGTGCAGACCGTTGGTGAGCTGGTCGAGGTCGGTGAAGCCGGTCGGCACACCGGTCATCTCGCCGCTGCGCGAGCCGATCGCCTCGATCTCGTCGAGCGCGCCCTCCATGATGTCGCCGAGCGGCAGATAGTCCTCGGTGGTGCGCTGCTCGGTGACCGCGTAGATCTCGGCCTGGGCCGAGTTCACGATCTCGTCGACGTCGCCGTCGGCCGCGTATCCCATCTGCGTGATCTTGGTGCCGGCCTCCACGAGGCGGCGCAGCACGGCGCGCTCATGGACGATCTCCGCGTAGTACGCGGCGTTGGCCGCGGTCGGAACCGACTGGACGAGCGTGTGCAGATACGAGGCGCCGCCGACGCGCGTGATCTCGCCGCGCTTGGTGAGCTCGGCGCCGACGGTGATCGGGTCGGCCGGCTCGCCCTTGGCGTACAGGTCGAGGATGGCCGCGTAGACCGTCTCGTGCGCGGGCTTGTAGAAGTCGTGACCCTTGATGATCTCCACGACGTCCGCGATGGCGTCCTTGGAGAGCAGCATGCCGCCGAGGACGGACTGCTCGGCGTCGAGGTCCTGCGGGGGTACCCGCTCGAAGCCGGAGAGACCACCGTCCCAGGGGCCGCCGTCGCTGCCGCGGTCGTGCTGGTCCTCACGGCCTCGTCCGCGCCCACGGCCCTCGCCGCGGGGGCGGGTGACGGGCAGCCGGTCACTCGGTCCGCTGTCGGCCCAGGGGTCGTCCAAGGGCTCGGGAATGCTCATCGAGCCGCCTCCTCCCGTCCGCTCCGCGGACCTCTCCGTGCCACTCTTTCTTACGCCACGGCTCGGACAAACAAGAGGCTTTGACTCCGCTTCTGGCGCGTCGGGCGCCGGACCACGGTAGGCCCGCGGGCACCGTCAGCCAATCTGGTTATCCACAGGTCCTGTGGGTTACGGGCGAGATGCTGTGGAGAACTCCGCAGAACCTGTGCACGGACCGGGGGACAGCCATGTGGACAAACTCATAACGCACCCCAGGGCACTGCTCTGACCTGGGACTTTTCCATCCACGGGCTGTGGGGGAGAAAAACTTCTCGCTCCGGACCAAGATCAGAACAAACGGCCCACACCCGAAGCTCCACACCACAGATTTGTAAGGACCCTAGCCCACTTGCATCTCTTACCTGTGGAAGATTAGTTTTGAACCCATGACCCAGGCTCCCCCGACCCCCAGAGCCGTGCGCCGGCAGCACGACCGAGAGATCATCTCGCTCGCTCTCCCGGCGTTCGGCGCGCTCGTCGCCGAGCCGCTCTTCCTCATGGTCGACAGCGCCATTGTCGGCCATCTCGGGACCCCACAGCTCGCCGGTCTCGCCATCGCGGCCGCGCTGCTGTCCACCGCCGTCAGCGTCTTCGTCTTCCTCGCCTATGCCACCACGGCCGCCGTCGCCCGCCGCGTAGGAGCGGGCGACCTCCAGGCCGCCATCCGTCAGGGCATGGACGGCATCTGGCTCGCGCTCCTCCTGGGCGGAGCCGTCGTCGCCCTCACCCTGCCCACCGCTCCCTGGCTGGTGGACATCTTCGGCGCCTCCGACACCGCCGCCCCGTACGCCATCACGTACCTCCGCATCTCCAGCCTCGGCATCCCCGCCATGCTCGTCGTCCTGGCCGCCACCGGCGTCCTGCGCGGCCTGCAGGACACCCGCACACCGCTCTACGTGGCCATCGGAGGCTTCGGAGCCAACGCGCTCCTCAACGTCGGTCTGGTGTACGGCGCCGGGATGGGCATCGCCGGCTCCGCCTGGGGCACCGTGATCGCCCAGTGCGGCATGGCCGTCGCGTATCTCGTCGTGGTCGTCCGTGGCGCCAGACGCCACGGCGCCTCCCTGCGCCCGGACGCGGCCGGCATACGCGCCAGCGCTCAGGCCGGCGCACCGCTCCTGGTCCGTACGCTCTCCCTGCGGGCTGTCCTGATGATCGCCACCGCGGTCGCGGCCCGCATGGGTGATGCCGAGGTCGCCGCGCACCAGATCATCCTGTCCCTGTGGAGCCTGATGGCCTTCGCCCTGGACGCGATCGCCATCGCCGGACAGGCCATCATCGGCCGCTATCTCGGCGCCGACGACGCCGAGGGGGCCCGGCAGGTCTGCCGTCGCATGATCCAGTGGGGTGCGGTCTCCGGCGTCGTGCTGGGCGCGCTCCTCGTTGTCGCCCGCCCGCTCTTCATCCCGCTCTTCACCAGCGACACGACGGTCCAGGACACCCTCCTCCCGGCCCTGCTGGTCGTCGCGGTGTCCCAGCCCATCTCCGGGGTGGTCTTCGTCCTCGACGGCGTCCTGATGGGCGCGGGGGACGGCCCCTACCTCGCCTGGGCCATGCTGCTCACCCTGGCCGTCTTCGCCCCGGTCGCCCTGCTGGTCCCCGTTCTCGGCGGCGGGCTCACCGCGCTCTGGTGGGCGATGACGCTGATGATGACCGTCCGGATGCTGACGCTCTGGCTGCGCTCGCGCTCGGGCCGGTGGATCGTCACCGGAGCCACACGGTGAATGTTTCACGTGAAACGCCCTGTTTCACGCGAAACGGCGGAAGGGCCGCACCCCGAGGGGTGCGGCCCTTCCGTACTGCTGAGAGCAGCGTTACGCGGCGACGACCTCGACGCCGAGCTTCGCGGCAACCTCGGGGTGCAGACGCACGGACACCTGGTGCGAGCCCAGGGTCTTGATCGGCGAACCGAGCTCGACGCGACGCTTGTCGACGTCGGGGCCACCCGCGGACTTGATCGCCGAGGCGATGTCGGCCGGGGTCACGGAGCCGAAGAGGCGGCCGGCGTCGCCGGAGCGAACGGCCAGACGCACCTTCACGCCCTCGAGCTGGGCCTTGATCTCGTTGGCCTGCTCGATGGTCGCGATCTCGTGGATCTTGCGGGCGCGGCGGATCTGCGCCACGTCCTTCTCGCCACCCTTGGTCCAGCGGATCGCGAAACCACGCGGGACCAGGTAGTTGCGAGCGTAACCGTCCTTGACGTCGACGACATCGCCGGCGGCACCGAGGCCAGAGACCTCGTGGGTCAGGATGATCTTCATTATTCGGTCACCCTTCCCTTATCGCGCGGTGGACGTGTAGGGCAGCAGCGCCATCTCACGGCTGTTCTTGACGGCCGTGGCGACGTCACGCTGGTGCTGCGTGCAGTTGCCGGTCACGCGGCGGGCACGGATCTTGCCGCGGTCGGAAATGAACTTCCGCAGCATGTTCGTGTCCTTGTAGTCCACGTACGCGGTCTTGTCCTTGCAGAACGCGCAGACCTTCTTCTTAGGCTTGCGCACAGGCGGCTTCGCCATGGTGTTTCTCCTGTGTGATCAAGAAGTGGGGGTACGAGCTGCCTTCGAGGGGAGTGCCCTAGAAGGGCGGCTCGTCCGAGTAGCCGCCGCCGCTGGAGTTTCCACCCCAGCCGCCCCCGCCGCCCTGCGGCTGCTGACCGCCGGCCGGCGCGCTGGTCGCCCACGGGTCGTCGGCGGGAGCACCGCCACCACCCTGCTGGCCACCACCGGAGCTTCCGCCCCAGCTGCCGCCGCCCTGCTGGCCACCGCCGCCGTAGCCACCCTGGCCACCACGACCGGTGGTCTTGGTGACCTTGGCCGTGGCGTTCTTGAGGCTGGGGCCGACTTCCTCGACGTCCAGCTCGTAGACCGTGCGCTTGACGCCCTCGCGGTCCTCATAGGACCGCTGCTTCAGACGGCCCTGCACGACAACGCGCATGCCTCGCTGGAGCGACTCGGCGACGTTCTCCGCCGCCTGACGCCAGACCGAGCAGGTCAGGAACAGGCTCTCGCCGTCCTTCCACTCATTGGTCTGACGGTCGAAGGTGCGGGGGGTGGACGCGATACGGAACTTCGCGACCGCCGCACCGGACGGGGTGAAGCGCAGCTCGGGGTCGTCGACAAGATTGCCGACGACCGTGATGACGGTCTCGCCTGCCATTGGGTGAACCTCTCGGCGGGATTGCTTCTGGCTGCTTACTGCTACTCGAACCCGATGACCTCTGAGCTAGGTGCTCAGTGGGTCTCGGGACGGAGGACCTTGGTCCGGAGGACCGACTCGTTCAGGTTCATCTGGCGGTCGAGCTCCTTGACGACCGCAGGCTCGGCCTGCAGGTCGATGACCGAGTAGATGCCCTCGGGCTTCTTCTTGATCTCGTAGGCGAGACGACGACGGCCCCAGGTGTCGACCTTCTCGACCTTTCCGTTGCCCTCACGGACGACGGAGAGGAAGTTCTCGATCAGCGGGGAGACAGCGCGCTCCTCGAGATCGGGGTCGAGGATGACCATCACCTCGTAGTGACGCATGTGGAACCCACCTCCTTTGGACTCAGCGGCCACGGTCGTTCCGTGGCAGGAGGGTCGTGATGCGTAAGCAACGGTATCCGCCGCCACTGACAACCCCCCTCAGCGAGTGAGGAGGCCGTCGTGGTCCTGGACGGACCTGGGCAGACACCGGTGCAGACCGTACAGAGTACCCGCACATCCGCTTCCGGTTGAAATCCGGTGGTGAGGGGACGCAATCTGTACACAACGGATGTCGGCGGCGCTACGATGCGCCGCCTTCCGGCAGGCACGCCAGGAGGTGCCCCATGGCCCAGGCAATGCAACCCGACCCCGGACATTCCCTACTCGCCACCGATGGCAAGCCCCACCCGCTCCAGGACACCCTGATGGCGGTGACGCTCTTCCTCGGCGTCCTCTCCTTCATCACAGCGCAGTTCCACGATCTGCATGTGCTGGCTTCCTGGACCGGGCTGATCGGCATCGTGACCGGTGCGTCCGGCCAGTTCATCTCCGTGACCACCAGGGAACGTTTCGTCCTGATCATCGGGCTCGGCGCCTCGGCGGTGGGCTTCTACCTCGGCATGTTCTACGGGGGCCTCGCCTGAGGCATGCCGGGTGGGCCGCCGGCCCAAGGGCCACGCGGCCCCTCGGGGCGCTCCCCGGTCGCAGTAGGCTTCGGCGCGAGAGCCGGAGCCCCTGTACCGATGGGGACACACCTGCCGAGGAGCGCCCCGACATGAGCCTGACCCTGAGGACCATCAGCCGTGAGCAGCATCTGGCATTCATCCAGAGCCAGCCCGCGGCGAGCCACTGCCAGGTCCCGGCGTGGGCTGATGTGAAGACCGAGTGGCGCTCGGAGAACCTGGGTTGGTTCGACAAGTCCGGCGAGCTCGTCGGCACGGGCCTCGTGCTCTACCGTCAGCTGCCGAAGATCAAGCGCTACTTGGCGTATCTGCCCGAGGGCCCGGTCATCAACTGGTACGCCCCGAACCTGGACGACTGGCTGCAGCCGATGCTCGCGCATCTCAAGCAGCAGGGCGCCTTCTCCGTGAAGATGGGCCCGCCGGTCGTCATCCGGCGCTGGGACTCGGCCGCCATCAAGTCCGGCATCCAGGACCCGGACGT
The DNA here is from genome assembly GCF_005517195.1 of Streptomyces vilmorinianum. Classification (NCBI taxonomy): domain Bacteria; kingdom Bacillati; phylum Actinomycetota; class Actinomycetes; order Kitasatosporales; family Streptomycetaceae; genus Streptomyces; species Streptomyces vilmorinianum. Next base: position 7,618,123 of record NZ_CP040244.1, read on the forward strand.
GAAGCGCCTGAAGGATGTCGAGGCCACGCACATCGAGCCGCGTGCCTTCGAAGTCGCCGACCGGCTGCGGAAGATGGGCTGGCAGCAGGGCGAGGACGGCGGCGCCGGCTTCGGTGACGTCCAGCCCCGCTATGTCTTCCAGGTACCGCTCGCGAACCGCTCGCTCGACGATGTCCTCAAGGGCTTCAACCAGCTGTGGCGCCGCAACATCAAGAAGGCCGAGAAGGCCGGTGTCGAGGTCGTCCAGGGCGGCTACGAGGACCTGGCCGAGTGGCAGCGCCTGTACGAGATCACGGCCGTCCGCGACCACTTCCGTCCGCGTCCGCTCTCCTACTTCCAGCGCATGTGGACCGTCCTCAACAACGAGGACCCCAACCGCATGCGGCTGTACTTCGCCCGCCACAACGGCGTGAACCTCTCCGCCGCCACCATGCTCGTCGTCGGCGGACACGTCTGGTACTCCTACGGAGCCTCCGACAACATCGGCCGCGAGGTCCGGCCCTCGAACGCGATGCAGTGGCGGATGCTGCGTGACGCCTACGCCATGGGCGCGACCGTCTACGACCTGCGCGGCATCTCGGACTCGCTCGACGAGACCGACCACCTCTTCGGACTGATCCAGTTCAAGGTCGGCACGGGCGGCGAGGCCGTCGAGTACGTCGGCGAGTGGGACTTCCCGCTCAACAAGCTCCTGCACAAGGCGCTCGACATCTACATGTCGCGTCGCTGACGGTTGCGTAGTCTCGCCCGTAATCTCGTACGTAATCTCGTAGGTCTCGTACATACCTTTGATACACCGCAGCCATCAGAAAGGTTCCGGGCCGGCCATGGCGCTCTCCCTCTATGTCGACACCGCTCGCTGGCGGGCGCACCAGAAGTCCGTGATCGACCAGTTCCCCGGCCTGATCCCGGTCTGCAAGGGCAACGGTTACGGGTTCGGCCATGAGCGGCTGGCCGACGAGGCGTCCCGGTTCGGCGCGGACATGCTGGCCGTGGGCACCACGTACGAGGCCGCGAAGATCAAGGACTGGTTCGGCGGCGACCTGCTCGTCCTCACCCCCTTCCGGCGTGGCGAGGAGCCGGTGCCGCTGCCGGACCGGGTGATCCGCTCCGTGTCGTCCGTGGACGGCGTGCACGCCCTCGTGGGCGCCCGTGTCGTCATCGAGTGCATGAGCTCGATGAAGCGCCACGGCGTCCTGGAGGAGGACCTGGGCCGGCTGCACGCCGCCATCGAGGACGTACGGCTGGAGGGCTTCGCCCTCCACCTGCCCCTGGACCGCACGGACGGCACCGACGCGGTCGAGGAGGTCATCGGCTGGATGGACCGGCTGCGGGCCGCCCGGCTGCCGCTGCACACCATGTTCGTGAGCCACCTGCGGGCCGAGGAGCAGGCCCGGCTCCGGCAGCAGTTCCCGCAGACCCGCTTCCGCGCCCGGATCGGCACCCGGCTGTGGCTGGGCGACCACGATGCCACCGAGTACCGCGGCTCCGTCCTGGACGTCACCCGGGTCGCCAAGGGCGACCGCTTCGGCTACCGCCAGCAGAAGGCCGCCTCCGACGGCTGGCTGGTGGTCGTCGCCGGCGGTACGTCGCACGGAGTGGGCCTGGAGGCTCCCAAGGCGATGCACGGGGTGATGCCGCGCGCGAAGGGCGTGGCCCGCGCCGGCCTGGCGACCGTCAACCGGAACCTTTCGCCGTTCGTCTGGGCCGGCAAGCAGCGCTGGTTCGCCGAACCGCCGCACATGCAGGTGTCGATCCTGTTCGTCCCGTCCGACGCCCAGGAGCCGAAGGTCGGCGACGAGCTGGTGGCCCATCTGCGGCACACCACGACGCAGTACGACCGGCTCGTCGAGCGCTGATCCGCCGCTCAGCCGCCGCTGATCCGCCGCTCAGCCGCCGCTGATCCGCCGGGAGTCCCGCGCTACTCCCGGGGGACTCCCCACTCCACCTGCGGCCCCTCCACGGCCGTGGCCGCGTGCCGGGCGGGATGCGCGGCCCTTCCCCGTACGAAGACGTCCTCCGCGCCGTCCAGGACGCCCCCGGAGGGGTCGTCCGAGCCGTCCTGCCGCACCACGTCCCGCTCGGGCGCCAGGATGTCGCGCACGATCACGGCACACAGGTAGAGCGTTCCGAGCAGATGCAGGACGACTACGAAGTGGTAGCCGTCCGTCGGCAGGCCCTGCTTGTTGCCGCTGGTGGTGAAGGCCAGGTACATCCAGATGCCGAGGAAGTACATGACCTCGCACGCCTGCCAGACCAGGAAGTCGCGCCAGCGGGGCCGGGCCAGAGCGGCCAGGGGGATGAGCCACAGGACGTACTGCGGCGAGTACACCTTGTTGGTCAGCACGAACGCGGCCACGATCAGGAAGGCCAGCTGCGCGAAGCGGGGGCGGCGGGGCGCGGTGAGCGTCAGCACGGCGAGGCCCGCGCAGGCCAGCAGCATCAGCAGTATCGCGTACGTGTTGGCCGTCCCGGGCGCGATCGCCTCACCGGTGCGCTGGCTGATCAACAGCCAGACAGAACCGAAGTCCACATTCCGCTCGGTGCTGAAGGCGTAGAACTGCTTCCACCCCTCGGGCGCGAGGATCATCACCGGCAGATTCACCACGAGCCACGCACCGGCCGCGCCGAGCAGCGCCGCCCCGTACTCCCGCCATTTCCAGGCCCGCCAGCACAGCAGCAGGAGAGGGCCGAGAAGCAGTATCGGATAGAACTTGGCGGCGGTCGCGAGACCGATCAGGATGCCGAAGGCGAGCGGACGGCCGCGCGACCACATCAGCACGGCGGCGGCGGTCAGCGCGACGGCCAGCAGATCCCAGTTGATGGTGGCGGTGAGCGCGAACGCGGGTGCCAGGGCGACCAGCAGTCCGTCCCAGGGCCGGCGGCGGTGGGTACGGGCGACGCAGACGGCCATGACGGCGGCGCAGACCATCAGCATGGCCGCGTTGATCATCCAGTACGTCTGCTCGCGGTGCATGATGTCGCCGCCACCGGGCGTGAGCCAGGCCGCGACCTTCATGAACAGACCGGTCAGGACCGGGTACTCCAGGAACTCTATGTCGCCGCTCAGACGGTCGAAGTACGGCACCAGGCCCTCGGAGAAACCACGCCCGACGAAGAGGTGCGGAATGTCGGAGTAGCAGGCGTGGGTGTACTGCGAGGTGGTGCCCCGGAACCAGGCCCAGTCGTAACACGGGATCTTCTGCACCATTCCCAGCGCAAACATCCCGATGGCCACCAGTGCGATCACCCGCACAGGGGTGAGGGGGCCGGCACCGAGCAGGGCCCGGCGGCCGACCGGCCCGCCGATCAGCGCGCTGCCCGCCGCGGCGACCTCGTCGCGGTGGGTGGGGCACACCACCGGCGGGTCCTGCGGCCCGTCCTGCGGCGGACTCGTCTTGTGGAGGCTCGGCATGGGGGACATCCTGCCGTACGTCCCCGGGAAACGGTGAGGGCCGCCGCACCCGGCCACGCACCTGGAGGTACGTGTCGGATACGGCGGCCCTCAGAGCCTCACCGGGCGGGGCCCGGCGGACGGATCAGCGTGATCAGCCGCCGCTCAGCCAGCCGGTTCCGCCGTTGGGTTTGCCTCCACTGTCGGTCGACGTGTCGGTCGGCGTCGGTGACGTGGGTGTCCCTGTCGCACCGCCGTCGGTCGTCCCACCGCTGTCGTTGCCCGACGTGGCGCCACCGTCCTGGCCGCTGGTGGTGCTGCACTGCCAGTCCCACACGTCACAGGTCTTGTCCGGCTTGCCCGGCGTCTTGCTGGGCGTCGCGGACGGCGTGGTCGACGGAGTGGCCGACGGCGTCTCGGACGGGGTCTCGGTCGGGGTCGGGGTCGGGCTGGGGGCACCGCCACCGAAGACCGCCTCGGCGTCCAGCTCCTCCGGCTCCGGGAAGGACTCGACCTTCATGCCCTCGAGCGCGTCGGTCATGTAGTCCTTCCAGATCCGCGAGGGGAAGGACGAACCGTGGATCTTGGGCTGGTCACCCGTACCGAACATGGACTCGAACTTGCGACCTTCCTTGGTCTCGTCGTCGTCGAACCGGTACATGTCGATCGCCGTCGAGAGGTTCGGGGTGTAGCCCACGAACCAGGCCGAGTTGTTGCCGTCGGTGGTACCGGTCTTGCCGGCCACGTCACGGCCCGGGATGGCGGCCTTACGGCCGGTGCCCTTCGGGTTCTCGACGACGTCCCGCAGGACGTCGGTGACGTTGCTGGCGATGGCCGTGGAGAAGGCGCGCTCGGTCTTGGCCTCGTGCTTGTAGATGCTCACGCCCTTCTCCTTGACCTCGGTCACGGAGTACGGGTCGTTGCGCTCACCGTTGTTCGCGAAGGTCGCGTACGCGCCGGCCATCCGGATCGCGCTCGGGTCGGAGATACCGAGGGAGAACGACGGCACGTCCGACTTCACCAGCGAGTTCTCGCGCAGTCCGGCCTTGACGGCCGTCTCGCGGACCTTGTCGATCCCGATGTCCATGCCGAGCTGCACATAGGGCGAGTTGGCCGATCGGATCATCGCCTCGCGCAGGCTCATGGGGCCGTAGCTCGCGTCGTCGTCATTGGTCTGGAGCCACTCCTCGCCCTTCTCGTTGTGCCAGACCGTGCGGTCGTAGTTCTTGATCTTCAGCTTGTTCTTGCCGGAGTAGCGGCTCTTGTCGGGGTCGACGATCGTGCGGGTGGTGGCGTCCTGCACCTTGCCCTCGGACGGGTCCCGTACGCCGTACTCCATGGCCGCGGCCAGCACGAACGGCTTGAAGGTCGATCCGACCTGCGCACCGGTCTGGTCGGCGTTGTTGGTGAAGTGCTTGGTGGCGTCGGTGCCGCCGTAGATGGCGACGATCTTGCCGGTCTTCGGATCGACCGAGGCACCGCCGAACTGGACGTGGGTGTCCGTCTTCGGCCGCTTCTTCGGGTCGATGTACTCGTCGTAGACCTTCTTGATGGACTCCTCGAGAGCCTTGACCTTCTTCTTGTCGAAGGTCGTGTGGATCTCGTAGCCGCCCTGGGCCAGCTTCTCCGCGGTGACGTCGCTGTTGTTGATGAAGTTGGCTTCGGCCGTCCTCACCAGGTAGCCGATCTGACCGGTCAACGCCGCGTTCTTCCTCGGCGGCTTCACCTTGGGGAAGGTCGGGTACTTCGCCCGCTCCTCGGCCGTGAGGTGGCCGTCCTTGACCATCTCGCCGAGAATCCAGTCCCACCGCTTCGTGGCCCGCTCGGTGTTGGACTTCGCGTCCGCCTTCGGGTCGATCTGGGGCAGGCCGGCCGGGTCGAAGTAGGTGGCGCCCTTCAGCAGCGAGGCGAGGAAGGCGCACTCGCTGACGTTGAGCTCCTTCGCGTCCTTCTCGAAATAGGTCCGCGCCGCGGCCTGGATGCCGTAGGCGCCGCGACCGTAGTACGCGGTGTTCAGATAGCCCGCCATGATCTCGGGCTTCTCCAGCTCGGCGCCGACCTTTATGGAGATGAAGAGCTCCTGGACCTTTCGGGTCAGGGTCTGCGACTGGTCGTTCAGCCGGTTGTTCTTCACGTACTGCTGGGTGATCGTCGAGCCGCCCTGGGTCTGACCGCCCTTGGCCATGTTCCACACGGCGCGGCCGATGCCCATCGGGTCAATGCCGGAGTCCTCCCGGAACGTCTTGTTCTCGGCCGAGATCACCGCGTTCTGCATGTGCAGGGGGATCTCGCCGATCCCGATGATCTGCCGGTTGACCTCGCCACCGGTCGCGGCCATCTGCGTGCCGTCGGACCAGTAGTAGACGTTGTTCTGCGCCGTAGCGGCCTGATCCTCCTTGGGGATCACCACCTGGGAGTACGCGATCGTCGCCGCACCCATCAGACTGCCGACGAACGCCAGGAACAGCCCCGTGACGAGCTTCCACGAGGGCACCCAGCGACGCCAGCCGTACTTGTCGTACCGCGGGTAGTCGATCAGCCTCTTCCTGCCCGGCGGACGGCCGCCACCGCGGCCACGGCCCGGGCCACCGCCCTGTCCGCCGCCCCCACCACCGCGCCGGCCACCCCCGTGGCCGCCCACGCCTCCGCCGTCGGGCGCACGGCGACGGCCGCCGCCACGCTGCGCGGCGCGCCGGGCCTCGGCCCGCCCACCGTAGGGGCGCTCCTCTCCGTACCCTGACGAAGGGAATCCGGTACTGACATCCCGGGCCTCAGCCGACCTGCGGCCCATAGGCTGCTGGGCGGCGCGCCGGGCCGCCGCGCGGCCGCCACTCGGCGGCTGCGACTGCGGCAATTTGCGACGGTGCTCGCTCATCGAACGACTACTCCTCGGGCAGGCGTGTACGCCTGGAAGCGGCAGTTGAGTTCCGGTCCCCCCGAAATGCGTACGTCCGGGCCTCACCAGAGGCCCCTCCGTACCGCAGCCGGTCACCCGCATCACTGACGCCCTGCGGCGTCGCTCGGTTCCCGGTGGTCTGCATGCCGCAAGAGTACGCACGGCCAAAACCCACCTAGGGCCGAAGTTCACCCCAAATCAGGCAAGTCGATTGCTGTGAATTGACGATGTGACGCCGGTCACTGCAGCCCCACTTGTCGCAGCAGGGTGGCCGTTCTATCGTCAGGATGTATCGAGTCGATACATCAGTACGGCATAAGGGTCCCGAGGGTGGAGGAGGCGACGGATGAGCAGGCGCTCGGGAATCCTCGAGTTCGCCGTCCTCGGACTGCTCCGCGAGGCGCCGATGCACGGGTACGAGCTGCGGAAGCGGCTCAACACCTCGCTCGGCATCTTCCGGGCCTTCAGCTACGGGACCCTCTATCCCTGCCTCAAGACGCTGGTCGCCAGCGGCTGGTTGATCGAAGAGCCGGGCAGCGCCCCCGAGGACGCTCTCGCCGCTTCACTCGCAGGGCGCCGCGCCAAGATCGTCTACCGGTTGACGGCCGAAGGTAAGGAGCACTTCGAAGAGCTCCTCTCCCACACCGGCCCTGACGCCTGGGAGGACGAACACTTCGCCGCCCGCTTCGCCTTCTTCGGTCAGACCGAGCGAGAGGTGCGGATGCGGGTACTGGAAGGACGCCGCAGTCGGCTGGAGGAGCGCCTGGAGAAGATGCGCGCCTCTCTGGCCCGTACGCGCGAGCGCCTCGACGACTACACGCTTGAGCTGCAGCGCCACGGAATGGAGTCCGTGGAGCGCGAAGTGCGCTGGCTGAACGAGCTCATCGAGAGCGAGCGGGCGGGGCGGGATCAGCGATCCGGCCCCGACGCCCCCGAGGGCGCCGCTCGACACGACAACGATTCTGGAGAAACGGGCGGCCTGCCCCGGCACGGGGGCAGTACCCGGCCGGATCCGTCCGACGACACCGCCAAGTGAAACCCTGCACCTCGCAGGGCTTCCACGATCACACAGGGAGCAACCGGAAATGGGTTCGGTTCGCGTAGCCATCGTCGGCGTGGGCAACTGCGCCGCCTCGCTGGTGCAGGGCGTCGAGTACTACAAGGACGCCGACCCGGCGACCAAGGTGCCCGGCCTGATGCACGTCCAGTTCGGCGACTACCACGTCGGTGACGTCGAGTTCGTCGCCGCCTTCGACGTCGACGCCAAGAAGGTCGGCCTCGACCTCTCCGACGCCATCGGCGCCAGCGAGAACAACACCATCAAGATCTGCGACGTCCCGAACACGGGCGTCACGGTGCAGCGCGGCCACACCCTCGACGGGCTCGGCAAGTACTACCGCATGACGATCGAGGAGTCCGCCGAGGCTCCCGTCGACGTCGTCCAGGTCCTCAAGGACAAGCAGGTCGACGTGCTCGTCTGCTACCTGCCCGTGGGCTCCGAGGACGCTGCGAAGTTCTACGCGCAGTGCGCCATCGACGCCAAGGTCGCGTTCGTCAACGCTCTGCCGGTCTTCATCGCCGGCACCAAGGAGTGGGCGGACAAGTTCACCGAGGCCGGCGTCCCGATCGTCGGTGACGACATCAAGTCCCAGGTCGGCGCCACCATCACGCACCGTGTGATGGCGAAGCTGTTCGAGGACCGCGGTGTCCGTCTTGAGCGCACCATGCAGCTCAACGTCGGCGGCAACATGGACTTCAAGAACATGCTCGAGCGCGACCGCCTCGAGTCCAAGAAGATCTCGAAGACCCAGGCCGTCACCTCGCAGATCCCCGACCGCGAGCTGGGCGAGAAGAACGTCCACATCGGCCCGTCGGACTACGTGGCCTGGCTGGACGACCGCAAGTGGGCATACGTCCGCCTCGAGGGCCGCGCCTTCGGTGACGTTCCGCTGAACCTGGAGTACAAGCTCGAGGTGTGGGACTCCCCGAACTCGGCCGGTGTCATCATCGACGCCCTGCGCGCCGCGAAGATCGCCAAGGACCGGGGCATCGGCGGCCCGATCCTCTCCGCGTCCTCGTACTTCATGAAGTCCCCGCCGGTGCAGTACTTCGACGACGAGGCCTTCGCCAACGTCGAGAAGTTCATCAAGGGCGAGGTCGAGCGCTAAGACGCTGATCGACATCGTCGATCGAGGGTCCCCGGTCTTTCGCCCGGGGGCCCTCTTCGTATGTGAGTCTTGCTGCCATGCCCGTCGTACGTGATCTGCGCGTACTCCTGCGCCTGAGGAACTTCCGCCGCCTGCTGGCCGTCCGCCTGCTCTCGCAGTGCGCCGACGGGGTCTACCAGGTGGCGCTGGCCACGTACGTCGTCTTCTCCCCCGAGAAGCAGACCTCCCCCGCCGCCATCGCGTCCGCCATGGCCGTGCTCCTGCTCCCGTACTCCGTCATCGGCCCCTTCGCCGGAGTGCTCCTGGACCGCTGGCAACGACGCCAGGTCTTCCTCTACGGGAATCTGCTGCGGGCACTCCTCGCCTCCGTCACGGCGGTACTGATGCTCGCCTCCGTGCCCGACTGGCTCTTCTACGGCTCCGCCCTGTCGGTGACCGCCGTCAACCGCTTCGTCCTCGCGGGTCTCTCGGCCTCACTGCCACGCGTCGTCGACGCCGACCGGCTGGTCGTGGCCAACTCGCTCTCGCCGACCGCCGGCACGGTGGCCGCGACCGCGGGCGGCGGTCTGGCCTTCGGGGTACGCCTGCTCTCCGAGGACTCCGATGCCGCCGTCGTGCTCCTCGGCGCTCTCCTCTACCTCTGCTCCGCCCTCGCCTCGCTGCGGATGCCCAGGGACCTCCTCGGCCCCGATCCCGAACTGGTCCAGCCCCGACTCGGCGCCGCCCTGACCTCGACGGCCCGTGGGCTCAGGGAAGGACTGCGCCATCTGGCCGAGCGGCGGCCCGCGGCCCGCGCTCTGGCCGCGGTGACCCTGATGCGTTTCTGCTACGGCGCGCTGACGGTGACCGTCCTGATGCTCTGCCGCTACGCCTGGAGCTCCACGGAGTCGGAAGGCCTGGCACTGCTGGGTCTGGCCGTCGCCTTCTCCGGGGCCGGGTTCTTCGCGGCGGCCGTCGTCTCCCCCTGGGCGATCGGACGCTTCGGCCCCTTCGGCTGGATGACCGTGTGCGCGGGTTCGGCAGCCGTTCTGGAGCCCGCTCTGGGCCTGCCCTTCGCGCAGACCCCTCTGCTGATCGCGGCGTTCCTGCTGGGGCTCACCACCCAGGGATCCAAGATCGCGACGGACACGGTGGTGCAGAAGACCGTGGACGATGCCTTCCGTGGACGGGTCTTCTCGCTCTACGACGTGCTCTTCAACGTCGCCTTCGTCGGCGCCGCCGGGATCGCGGCGCTGATGCTGCCGCCGGACGGCCGGTCCGTCCCGCTGCTCGTGCTGGTCGCCGCGCTCTACGCCTCGATCGCGCTGATGCTGGCGCGCGGACGGCAGGAGGGGTGATGTTTCACGTGAAACATCACCCCTCCCACGCGCCGCTCGGTCGATGTTTCACGTGAAACATCGACCGATCCGGCTCAGTTCTGAGCCGTCCACCACTCCTTGAGCGCCGCGACGGCCGCCTCGTGCTCCATCGGCCCGTTCTCCAGGCGCAGCTCCAGCAGGAACTTGTACGCCTGCCCGACGCCCGGGCCGGGCCGGATGCCGAGGATCTCCTGGATCTGGTTGCCGTCCAGGTCGGGCCGGATCGCGTCCAGCTCCTCCTGCTCCTGGAGCTGAGCGATCCGCTCCTCCAGTCCGTCGTAGGCGCGCGAGAGGGCACCGGCCTTGCGCTTGTTCCGCGTCGTGCAGTCCGAGCGGGTCAGCTTGTGCAGGCGCGAGAGCAGCGGGCCGGCGTCACGGACGTAGCGGCGCACCGCCGAGTCGGTCCACTCGCCCGTCCCGTAACCGTGGAAGCGGAGGTGCAGCTCCACGAGCCGCGAGACGTCCTTGATCATCTCGTTGGAGTACTTCAGCGCGGTCATGCGCTTCTTGGTCATCTTCGCGCCGACCACCTCGTGATGATGGAACGAGACCCGGCCGTCCTTCTCGAAGCGGCGGGTGCGCGGCTTACCGATGTCGTGGAGCAGGGCGGCGAGGCGCAGCACGAGGTCCGGCCCGTCCTCCTCCAGGTCGATCGCCTGGTCCAGGACGGTCAGGGAGTGCTCGTAGACGTCCTTGTGCCGGTGGTGCTCGTCGCTCTCGAGTCGCAGGGCCGGCAGTTCGGGCAGCACATGGTCGGCAAGGCCGGTGTCGACCAGCAGACCGAGGCCCTTGCGGGGGTGGGTGGAGATCAGGAGCTTGTTGAGCTCCTCACGGACGCGCTCGGCGGAGACGATCTCCAGGCGGCCGGCCATCTCCGTCATCGCCGTGACGACCTCGGGGGCCACCTCGAAGTCGAGCTGGGCGGCGAAGCGGGCGGCGCGCATCATGCGCAGCGGGTCGTCGGAGAAGGACTCCTCCGGCGTTCCAGGCGTGCGCAGGACACGTGCGGCAAGGTCGTCGAGGCCGCCGTGCGGGTCGATGAACTCCTTCTCCGGGAGAGCCACGGCCATGGCGTTGACCGTGAAGTCACGCCGGACGAGGTCCTCCTCGATGGAGTCGCCGTAGGAGACCTCCGGCTTGCGCGAGGTGCGGTCGTACGCCTCGGACCGGTAGGTCGTCACCTCGATCTGGTAGCCGCTCTTCTGGCAGCCGACGGTGCCGAAGGCGATCCCGACCTCCCAGACCGAGTCGGCCCACGGACGGACGATCTTCAGTACGTCCTCGGGGCGGGCATCGGTCGTGAAGTCGAGGTCGTTGCCGAGCCGGCCGAGCAACGCGTCCCGTACCGAGCCGCCGACCAGGGCGAGGCTGAACCCCGCCTCCTGGAATCGGACGGCGAGGTCGTCGGCGACAGGGGACACACGCAGCAGTTCGCTGACCGCGCGGCGTTGCACCTGGCTCAGTTCAGTCGGGGTGTCTTCGTTGGCGTTCGGCACAACAGAAAAGGGTACGTGCCCCGGCCCGCGGCGGCGTCCTCGTTTTCTCCCGGCCGGACGGGCTCGTCCCATCAGCTGGAGCAGTCCCCGGCACTTGGCCGTGGCGTGCCTCGTTACCATGCGTGGACACAGCAACGGGGAACCACCGGCACCACTGATACGACGAGGATGGGCGAACGCGTGGCCGAGGCGGCAGACATCCAGGGGACCCTTCCCTCACCTGCCCGTCTGTGGCTGCGCCGCACGGCGTCCCTCCTGGCGGGGGCGCCCCTGCTGGCCGGACTGCTGCAGGGCGCGGCGACCCCCTCGGTCACCGCCGCCGAGAGCGCCACCGGCTCCCGGACCGTCGATGTGTCTCTCGACACGCTCTCGCCGAGCGCTCCGGTGGAAGGCGACACGGTCACCGTCTCCGGGACCGTGACCAACCAGAGCAAGCAGACCGTGACCGACGCCACGGTCGACGTCAGGGTCGGTCCCCGGATGACGAGCCGGAGCGAGATCGAGGACGTCTCGGGTCGTACCGGCTTCCGGCCGGGCAGCGATCCCGCCCCCCTGGGCGGCGGCTACACGGTCAAGATCCCCCGGCTGGCAGCCGGACTCAGCCAGGAGTTCAAGCTCTCCGTACCGGTCTCCAAGCTCGGGCTCGAGGACGAGGGTGTCTACCAGCTGGGCGTCTCGCTCTCGGGACAGACGCAGTCCCAGTCCGGGGAGCAGGTGCTCGGGATCGAGCGGACCTTCCTGCCCTACCAGCCCGAGGCGGCGGAGAAGAAGACCCAGCTGACCTACCTCTGGCCGCTGATCTCCTCGGCTCATGTCTCGGCGGAGACCGGCACGGACGATCAGCAGACCCCGGTCTTCGAGAACGACGAGCTGGCCGCCGAGCTCGCCCCCGGCGGGCGGCTGGACCACATGGTCACGCTGGGCAAGGAACTCCCTGTCACCTGGGTGATCGACCCGGACCTGCTGGCCACCGTCGATGCCATGACGAGGAGCTACCAGGTCAAGAACGGCACGGGCACGGTGCCGGGGACCAACCAGGCGGTCGCCGAGCGTTGGCTGGACGCGCTGGAGAAGGCCGTGGTGGGCCGCAAGATCGTCGCCCTGCCGTTCGCCGACCCGGACATCGCCTCGCTCGCTCACCGGGGCAAGGACGTCCCCGGCTCGCTGAGCCACCTCCGGCCGGCGACCGAGCTGGCCGGGACGACCGTGGAGACCATCCTCCATGTGAAGCCGTCCACCGACTTCTCCTGGCCCGTCGACGGGGCCGTCGACCCCTCGATCATGGATGTCGCCACCTCGGCAGGCGCCCGCAAGGTGATCGCCCGCAGCGACAGCTTCCGGGACGACCTCCCGTACACCCCGACCGCCGCACGCCCCATCGGCGGCGGCACCACCGCGGTCGTCAGTGACGCCTACCTCTCGACGGCGTTCGAGGGCGACATGCTCTCCACCGGGAACTCCACCCTCGCCGTCCAGGAGTTCCTGGCCCAGTCGCTCGCGGTGACCCTGGAGCAGCCCGACCAGCAGCGCAGCGTCGTGGTCGCTCCGCAGCGGCTCCCGACGACCGCCCAGGCGCAGACCATGGCGAACGCGCTGCGCGGACTTTCGGCCCAGCGCTGGACCCAGCCCCTCGATCTGATCGCGGCCGCCGCCGTGAAGCCGGACCCGGACGCGACGACCACGGTGCCCGGCGGCTCCCGGTATCCGCAGTCGCTGCGCAAGCAGGAGCTGCCGGTCGAGGCCTTCCGCGACATGAAGAACACCCGCGAGGACCTGGACGACTTCAAGGTCATCCTGACCCAGCCGGACCGCGTGGTGACCCCGTTCGGCAACGCGATCAGCCGCGAGATGTCCACGTCCTGGCGTGGTCAGGCCCCCGCGGCTTCGCTGTACCGGATCACGGTCCACGAGTACCTCAAGAGCCTCACCAAAGAGGTTCAGCTGATCAAGAAGTCGGATCTCACGCTGTCGGGCCGCAGCGCCACCATCCCGGTGACCGTGCAGAACAAGCTGCTGCAAGGCGTGGACCACCTGGTGCTGAGGCTGACCTCCGGCAACAAGCCCCGTCTGAAGCTCAACGGCGGCGACGCCGTCGCCGAGCTCCCGGTGAAGATCAACGGCGGGCACAGCCAGTCCGTGAAGTTCACCGCCTCGGCCAACGCCAACGGCCCGGTGCCGATGACGGCCCAGCTGTTCACCGAGGACGGCACGCCGTACGGAGAGCCGATGACCTTCACGGTGAAGGTCTCCGAGATCACCGCGACCGTGATGCTCGTCATCGCCGGAGGCGTGCTGCTCCTCGTTCTCGCCGGAGCGCGCATGTACACCCAGCGCAAGCGCGCGGCCGCCAGGAACGCCGAGGCGGAAACCCAGGACGAGGCCCAGGAAGAAGTCCCGGCAGAGACCGGGGCGGAAGCCGCGGAGACCGAGGTGGAGGCCGTGGAGGGCGACGTTCCCGAGCAGCCGAGTGACCCGACACCGGACACCGGTCCCGAAAGCGGCGACCCGTCGGGCCCGGGTGAGAAAGTGGACCGTTGAGCGATGTCGTGGCCGGTCGGCCGGGGACGATGAGGTGGGGTAACCAATGAACGCGCCGTACGACGGTGACCGCGGCCAGGGCGCGGGCGGCACCGAGCCGTCCGGCGGAACGCCCGCGGCGACCCCGGGACCCGGCCAGGGGCCGGTTCCCCCGCCGCAGCAGCCCGCCCAGGACCCCTACGCCCAGAACCAGTACGCCCAGGACCCCTACGTCCAGGACGCCTACACCCACGATCCCTACCGGGCGCAGGATCTCTCGGCACAGGACCCGGTGACCGAGGCTCTCTACGACCGCGCCGCGCACCCCCCGCCCCCTCCGGGCACCTACCAGGAGCCGCAGCCGCTGTACCAGCAGCCGGCCACGCCCCCGCACGCCCCGGACCCGCGGGTCTGGGCACAGACCCCGGCCCCCGAGCCGGACGGCCCCTCGCGTCGTCTGCCGTACGGCGACGACGCCCGCACCGTCCAGTTCACCGGCGTGGACGACCTGGTGACCCGGGCCGGCGACGAGGAGCCCGAGCCGGACGCCTTCGCGCACCTCTACCGGGACCAGCAGACCCCCGGCCAGGTGCCCCCGCCCGCCCCGGAGCCGAATCCGATGCCCGCCCCCGCCCCGAAGAAGTCCGGCCGCGCCTCCGGGCTTCTGAAGTCGAGCGCCGTGATGGCGGCCGGCACCCTCGTCTCCCGTCTCACCGGCTTCGTCCGCAGCCTGGTGATCACCGGCGCGCTCGGCGCCGCCCTGCTCGGTGACACGTTCACCGTCGCGTACACCCTGCCGACGATGATCTACATCCTCACGGTCGGCGGCGGTCTCAACTCGGTCTTCGTGCCGCAGCTCGTCCGCTCGATGAAGAACGACGAGGACGGCGGCGAGGCCTACGCCAACCGGCTGCTGACTCTGGTCATGGTGGCGCTCGGCCTGATCGTGGCCATCGCCGTCTTCGCGGCCCCGCTGCTCATCCGGCTGATGTCGAACACCATCGCCGACGATGCCGCCGCCAACAGCGTCGCCGTGACCTTCGCCCGCTACTGCCTGCCCACCATCTTCTTCATGGGTGTGCATGTGGTGATGGGTCAGATCCTCAACGCCCGGGGCAAGTTCGGCGCGATGATGTGGACCCCGGTCCTCAACAACATCGTCATGATCGTCACGTTCGGCCTGTTCATCTGGGTCTACGGCACCTCCGCCGACTCCCACATGGGTGTGCAGACCATCCCGGACGACGGCATCCGCCTCCTCGGCATCGGCACCCTGCTCGGCCTGGTCGTGCAGGCGCTCGCGATGATCCCCTACCTCCGCGAGACGGGCTTCCGGTTCCGGCCCCGCTTCGACTGGAAGGGCCACGGCCTCGGCAAGACCGTCAAACTGGCCAAGTGGACCGTGCTGTTCGTCCTCGCCAACCAGGCGGGTGTGCTGGTCGTGACCCAGCTCGCCACGGCGGCCGGTGAGGAGTCCGGCAAGGACGGCGCCGGCTTCCTCGCGTACTCCAACGCCCAGCTGATCTGGGGCATGCCGCAGGCCATCATCACCGTCTCGGTCATGGCCGCGCTGCTGCCCCGCATCTCCCGCGCGGCCCACGACAACGACCCCGGCGCCGTCCGTGACGACATCTCGCAGGGCCTGCGGAACTCCGCCGTCGCGATCGTCCCGGTGGCCTTCGCCTTCCTCGCGCTCGGCGTGCCGATGAGCACCCTGCTCTACGCCTCCAGCGGCCTCGAAGCCGCCCGGGGCATGGGCTTCATCCTCATGGCCTTCGGCCTCGGCCTGATCCCGTACTCCGTCCAGTACGTCGTGCTGCGCGGCTTCTACGCGTACGAGGACACCCGGACGCCCTTCTACAACACCGTCATCGTCGCCGCCGTCAACGCGGCTGCCTCGGCGGCCTGTTACTTCGTGCTCCCGGCCCAGTGGGCCGTCGTCGGCATGGCCGCCGCGTACGGTCTGGCCTACGCGGTCGGCGTCGGCGTCGCCTGGCGCCGCCTGCGCAACCGGCTGGGCGGCGACCTGGACGGCGCCCATGTCATGCGGACCTACGCCCGCCTCTGCCTCGCCTCGCTGCCTGCCGCGATCGTGGCCGGCGCGGTCGGCTTCGGCATCCTGAAGGCCCTCGGCGAGGACGCTCTCGGCTCGCTCGTGGCCCTGCTCGTCGGCGGAGTCACGCTGCTCGGCGTCTTCTTCGTGGCGGCCAAGCGCATGCGGATCGAAGAGCTGAACTCCATGGTCGGTATGGTCCGTGGGCGCCTGGGACGGTAGGAAAGCCAGTCACGCACAACCATCGTCGGCCGCCGTGTGTCGTGCATAGCGGCCGACTGTGGGCACAATTGGCATGGCTGTTGGATGTGGCGCAACGGATGGGGAGGCAGGAACGACGGTGGCGGAACGTAGCACGGCTGCCGTCGACGTGGCCGACAACAGCGGTGACGACCCGCTGACCGCGAAGGCGGACAAGGCCGCGACCGACGGGGTGGCGGAAGCGCAGGACACGGCGGACACGTCCGCCGAGGTCGCAGAGGACAAGGCCGGTAACCGGCAGAACGGCGAACAGCCTTCCATCGAGACACCTGAGCTGCACAGCGGCCACAAGTTGGCCAGGCGCTACCGCCTGGAGGAGTGCGTCACTCGTCTGGACGGTTTCAGCAGTTGGCGTGCCGTCGACGAGAAGCTGCGTCGTGCGGTCGGCGTCCATCTGCTGCCGGCCGACCACCCCCGGGCGCGTTCGGTCCTCGCCGCGGCGCGCTCCTCGGCGCTCCTCGGAGACCCCCGTTTCGTCCAGGTCCTCGACGCCGTCGAGGAGAACGACCTCGTGTACGTGGTGCACGAGTGGCTTCCCGACTCCACCGAGCTGACGACCCTGCTCGCCGCAGGTCCGCTGGAGCCGCACGACGCCTATCAGCTCGTCAGCCAGGTCTCCCAGGCCATGGCCGCCGCGCACCGCGAAGGCCTTGCGCACCTCCGCCTCACCCCGAGCGCCGTCCTGCGCAGCTCCACCGGCCAGTACCGGATCCGCGGCCTGGCCGTGAACGCCGCGCTGCGCGGCATCAGCGCCGAGCGGCCCCAGCGCACCGACACCGAGGCGATCGGCGCCCTGCTCTACGCCGCGCTGACCCAGCGCTGGCCGTACGAGAACGATGCCTACGGGCTCTCCGGGCTCCCCAAGGGCGTGGGCCTGCTCGCCCCCGACCAGGTACGGGCCGGAGTGCACCGCGGTCTGTCCGAGATCGCCATGCGCGCCCTGGCCAACGACGGGGCCACCGCCTCACGCCAGGAACCGCCCTGCACGACCCCGGACGAGCTCGCCAAGGCCGTGGCGGCGATGCCCCGCATCCGTCCACCGGAGCCCGAGTTCCCCGCTCCGCCCGAGTACCAGCGCACGACCTACCAGCAGGGCACGTACGGCCGTCCTCAGCCCCGCCCGGGCATCGCGGCCGCCCAGCCGGTGGTCGCGCCCCCCGCGCCGCTCCAGAGCCGCACGGGCAAGGCCCTGAAGTGGGCCGTATCGGCGCTGCTCATCGCCGCGCTCGGACTGGGCAGCTGGCAGATCGCGGACCGGCTCCTCGACCAGAAGAACGCGCCCGAGCCCCCGCAGACGACTCAGCCGCAGAACAACGAGGACGACGAGAAGGACCCGG
Source organism: Streptomyces vilmorinianum (assembly GCF_005517195.1). Lineage (NCBI taxonomy): Bacteria > Bacillati > Actinomycetota > Actinomycetes > Kitasatosporales > Streptomycetaceae > Streptomyces > Streptomyces vilmorinianum. Next base: position 7,635,603 of record NZ_CP040244.1, read on the forward strand.
CGTCCGGCAAGCCCGTCAAGATCGTCGACGCCCGCGACTTCGACCCGCAGGGCACCGACGGCGGGGAGAACCCCCACCAGATAAAGAACGCCTACGACGGCGACCCGAGCACCTCGTGGCAGACCAGCCGCTACGACCGCTACTCGAAGTTCGGCAACCTGAAGGACGGTGTCGGCATCATCCTCGACCTCGGCACGGTCCAGCAGGTCGCCAAGGTCGAGGTCACCTTCCAGGGCACCACGTCCGTCGAGCTGCGTACGGCCCCCGAGGACGCCTCGTCCCAGCCGGATCAGCCCGACGGCTACACCAAGCAGGCCGAGACGTCGGGAAGCCAGGTGAGCCTCGTCCCGGCCAAGCCGCTGAAGACGCGCTACGTTCTCGTCTGGTTGACCGATCTGCCGAACAGCGGCGCCGGCTACCGGGGCCAAATCTCGGACATCAAGATCACCAGCTGACGACATCCGGGGAGGGGGCTCACCGTTGGACGAAGCCATAGGCAGCGGCACCAGCGACCAGGAACTCCTGGCGCGCCATGTCGCCGGCGATCCCGACGCCTTCGGTGAGCTGGTGCGGCGACACCGCGATCGGCTGTGGGCGGTGGCGCTGCGGACGCTGGGGGACCGCGAGGAGGCCGCTGACGCCGTCCAGGACGCCCTCGTCTCGGCCTTCCGGGCCGCGCATACCTTCCGCGGCCAGTCGGCCGTCACCACCTGGCTGCACCGCATCACGGTGAACGCCTGCCTCGACCGGGCCCGCAAGTCCGCCTCTCGCAGGACCTCGCCCATGGACGACACGGAGCGCTTCGAGCAGCTCCTCGAGCCCGCCGAGTCGGCCGAGGCGCCCGCCGAGCGCCAGGACCTCCACCGTGAGCTGCTGGCGGCACTCGCCAAACTCCCCGAGGAGCAGCGGGCCGCCCTCGTCCTGGTCGACATGCAGGGGTATCCCGTCGCCGAGGCGGCCCGCATCCTCGATGTCCCCACTGGAACGGTGAAGAGCCGCTGCGCGCGCGGGCGGGCACGACTGCTGCCCATGCTCAGCCATCTGCGCGCCGACACGGTGGGTAACGAAGGCCCCGACCGGGGAAGGAACCGGACGCCGGGGACATCCGTCCCACCGGTGTCGGGGCCATCGGATACCGGACCGAATGGTCCGGCTGCTGTGAAGGGCGGAGGTGGGCGCGCGTGACTTCCACGACCGGCAGGGCCGAAACAACCCAGCACCCGGACGTCTCGGAGATCTCCGACCTCACCGAGGGGCTGCTCTCACCGTCCCGCGCCGCGGCCGTCCGCCGGCATGTCGACGGCTGTTCTCTCTGTGCGGATGTCCGGACCTCCCTGGAGGAGATCCGGGGACTGCTCGGCACGCTCCCCGGCCCACCGCGCATGCCCGCCGAGATCGCCGGCCGTATCGATGCCGCGCTGGCCGCCGAAGCGCTGCTGAACGCCACCACGCCGGACACCGGCGGTCATGTTTCACGTGAAACAGCGGTCGCTCACGCCGAAGCTCACCCTTCCGCCACGCACGCCACGGCGGCCACCGACCGGCCTGCCGGCCGCGCTCGCGCCGCCACCGGTCCGGGTCGTCCCGGCAAGGGTCGGCGCCGCCGGGTCGCAGCGCTCGGCGCGGTCTTCGGTGCCGCAGCCCTGGGGTTGACTCTCTTCTTCGTCCAGGGAGGGGTACAGACCCTCAGCGGGAGCGATCCGGGCGACAAGCAGTCCGCTGCCGACAGCCTCGCCACGAACCGGTTCAACGGCGAGCCCGTCGAAGACCGGGTCCAGGGGCTCCTGCATCCGGAAGGCACCTTCAAGGCCCCCCAGGACATCGAGCCGGAGTCGATGTCGGTCGAGGGCGGCGACGCCACGAGGCGGGGCCCGACCGAGGCCCTGCCCGAGTGCGTCAAGGCCGGTACGGGCCGCACGGACCCGGTGATCGCCTTCCAGAGGGGCGACTACCAGGGGACTCCTGCCTATCTCCTCGTCCTGCCGCACGCCGCCGAAGGCACCCAGGTGCAGGCCTACGTGCTGGACGCCTCCTGCGCCGACGCCGGCGGGAAGGGCAGGGCCGAGGTCCTGCTGACGCAGACCTACCCTCGCTCCTGAACTCGACGCCGTGCCGCGCGGCGGACTCGGGAATGCTCGCCCCGTAGGATCCGTTGGGTGGGGTGAGAGTCACCGATCCGACCGCCCCGTAGGCAGTAGGCAGTCTGCAGAGACGAGGAAGAAACCCGTGAGCGACGTCCGTAACGTGATCATCATCGGCTCCGGGCCCGCGGGTTACACCGCTGCGCTCTACACGGCGCGTGCGTCGCTGAAGCCGCTGGTCTTCGAGGGTGCAGTCACCGCTGGTGGCGCCCTGATGAACACGACCGACGTGGAGAACTTCCCCGGCTTCCGTGACGGCATCATGGGCCCCGACCTGATGGACAACATGCGCGCCCAGGCCGAGCGCTTCGGCGCCGAGCTGGTTCCCGACGACGTCGTCGCCGTGGACCTGACCGGCGAGATCAAGACCGTCACGGACACCGCCGGCACCGTGCACCGCGCGAAGGCCGTCATCGTCACCACCGGCTCCCAGCACCGCAAGCTCGGGCTGCCCAAGGAGGACGAGCTTTCCGGCCGCGGTGTCTCCTGGTGCGCCACCTGCGACGGGTTCTTCTTCAAGGACCAGGACATCGCCGTCGTCGGCGGCGGCGACACCGCGATGGAGGAGGCCACCTTCCTCTCGCGCTTCGCCAAGTCCGTCACGATCGTCCACCGCCGTGACTCCCTGCGTGCCTCCAAGGCGATGCAGGAGCGCGCCTTCGCCGACCCGAAGATCAAGTTCGCCTGGGACAGCGAGGTCGCCGAGATCCACGGCGAGCAGAAGCTCTCCGGTCTGACCCTGCGCAACACCAAGACGGGCGAGACCAGCGAGCTGCCGGTGACCGGTCTCTTCATCGCCGTGGGCCACGACCCGCGCACCGAGCTCTTCAAGGGCCAGCTGGAGCTGGACGAGGAGGGCTACCTCAAGGTCGACGCCCCGTCCACGCGGACGAACATCCCCGGTGTCTTCGGAGCCGGTGACGTCGTCGACCACACCTACCGCCAGGCGATCACCGCCGCCGGCACCGGCTGCTCCTCCGCGCTCGACGCCGAGCGCTTCCTGGCCGCCCTTGCCGACGGAGAGAAGCTCGCCGAGCCGGCGACGACCCCTGCGGTCTGACCCACCCGGCTGTCACCACCCCACACCCCGCGAAGTTAAGGAGGTCGCCGTGGCCGGCGCCCTGAAGAACGTGACCGACGCTTCCTTCGAGGACGACGTCCTCAAGAGCGACAAGCCCGTCCTGGTGGACTTCTGGGCCGCCTGGTGCGGACCGTGCCGCCAGATCGCCCCGTCGCTCGAGGCCATCGCCGCCGAGCACGGCGAGATCGAGGTTGTGAAGCTCAACATCGACGAGAACCCGGCCACGGCTGCCAAGTACGGCGTCATGTCGATCCCGACGCTGAACGTCTACCAGAACGGCGAGGTCGTGAAGACCATCGTCGGCGCCAAGCCGAAGGCCGCGATCCTCCGCGACCTGGCGGACTTCGTCTCCGACGAGGCCAAGGCCTGACGCCTCTGTTTCACGTGAAACACGGAACGGCCCGCCCCCTTCGGGGCGGGCCGTTCGTCATGAGCAGCGGCAGTGCTAGAGGGGTCGCAGAGCCGGTTCCTTCTGGACGGCGCCCAACAGCCGGTCCAGCGCCAGTTCGACGTCCTCCTTCCATGAGAGCGTCGTCCTGAGCTCCAGCCTCAACCGCGGATGAGCCGGGTGGTGCCGTACGGTCTTGAAGCCCACCGCCAGAAGGTGATCCGCCGGCAGCACACAGGCCGGCTCCTTCCACCGCGCATCGCCGAAGGCCTCGATCGCCTTGAACCCACGCCGCAACAGATCCTTGGCGACCGTCTGCACCATCGTCCGGCCGAGTCCCTGCCCCTGGTAACCCGGCATGATCCAGGCGGTCATCAACTGCACGGCGTCCGCGGAGACCGGACTCGTGGGGAAGGCCATCGAGCGCGGCACATACGCCGGAGGCGCGTACAGGACGAAGCCGACGGGGACTTCGTCGACATAGACGACCCGCCCGCAGGAGCCCCACTCCAGGAGCACCGCGGAGATCCAGGCTTCCTTCTCCAGCTCCGGCCGTCCCGCTTTGACAGCGGCCTCGCCGCTGACGGGGTCGAGCTCCCAGAAGACACAGGAACGACACCGCTTGGGGAGGTCCGGAAGGTTGTCCAACGTGAGCGGTACGAGCCGACGCCCCACGGCTGATCCTCGCTTCCCACAACCATCGCAGCACGGATACGCCCTCTCAGAATCGTATCGATGGGGCGATCAGGACGAAACCGCGTCAAGGCAAAGGGCGGACCGTGTCCCGGATTTCACCGGAGCACGGCCCGCCCTTGGGGACGCGGAGACGCAGAGAGCTCAGCCCTCGGCGCCGTCCTCGCTCTGCTCGGAGTTCGCCTGATCCATCACGCGCCCCTCACCGGGAGCCAGGGTCGACAGGATCCGGTCGAGATCCTCTATCGAGGCGAACTCGACGACGATCTTGCCCTTCTTCTGTCCCAGATCGACCTTCACCCGGGTCTCGAAGCGATCCGAGAGACGCGAGGCCAGATCCGTCAGTGCCGGGGAGACACGCGCCCCCGCCCTCGGGCCCTTCGGCTTCGTCGTGGCGGTGGGCTCGGAGCCCATCAGCGACACGATCTCCTCGACCGCACGCACCGAGAGCCCCTCGGCCACAATCCGGTACGCCAGCTTGTCCTGCGTCTCCGGGTCCTCCACGGAGAGCAGAGCGCGGGCATGGCCGGCCGACAGCACACCGGCCGCGACCCGTCGCTGCACCGGAGGCGACAGCCGCAGCAGACGCAGCGTGTTGGAGACCTGCGGGCGCGAACGCCCGATGCGGTCCGCCAGCTGGTCATGGGTGCAGTTGAAGTCCTTGAGCAGCTGGTCGTAGGCGGCCGCCTCTTCCAGCGGGTTCAGCTGCGCCCGGTGAAGGTTCTCCAGGAGGGCGTCGAGGAGAAGCTTGTCGTCCTCGGTGGCTCGAACGATCGCGGGGATTCGCTCCAGGCCGGCCTCACGGCACGCCCTCCAGCGCCGCTCACCCATGATGAGTTCGTAGCGCTCGGCGCCCAGCTGCCGCACGACCACGGGCTGGAGCAGACCGACCTCCTTGATGGAGGTGACCAGCTCCGCCAGAGCGTCCTCGTCGAAGACCTCACGCGGCTGGCGCGGGTTGGGCGTGATGAAGTCCAGCGGCAGCTCGGCGAAGTGAGCCACGGCGGGGGACTCCGGCTCCACGACCGGCGCGGCCTCGAGCACCGACCCCATCGGCATCACCGCGTCCGGGGACTGCGGACTCTGCGGCAGGGTCGCCAGCTTCGCGGCAGGTACCCCTCGGTCCGAGGGCAGAGCCGGAGCGGCTCCGGGGGAGGCGGAGCCCGCCCCCACGCCGACAGCCGGCGCCTGCCGCTCCTGGGGAGCAGCGGGGATCAGTGCCTGGAGCCCACGCCCCAACCCTCTACGTCGCTCGCTCACTGGATCCCCTCCGACATGCTGTGCTGGCTGTGCTGGTGGCCCACCTGGGTGTGCTGGGGATCGTAGTGAACCCCGACGCCCCGGAGCGCGATCTCACGGGCTGCCTCGAGATACGACAGCGAGCCACTGGAGCCCGGGTCGTAGGTGAGGACGGTCTGTCCGTAGCTCGGCGCCTCCGAGATACGCACGGACCTCGGGATGCTGGTCCGCAGCACCTCCTCGCCGAAGTGGCTGCGGACCTCGTCGGCGACCTGCGAGGCAAGCCTCGTCCGGCCGTCGTACATGGTGAGCAGGATCGTCGAGACATGCAGCGTGGGGTTGAGGTGCCCACGCACCAGGTCGACGTTCCGCAGGAGCTGACCCAGGCCCTCCAGCGCGTAGTACTCGCACTGAATCGGGATCAGCACCTCGGCCCCCGCCACCAGGGCGTTGACCGTCAGCAGGCCGAGCGAGGGCGGGCAGTCGATCAGGATGTAGTCCAGCGGCTGCTCATACGCCTGGATCGCTCGCTGCAGTCGACTCTCCCGTGCCACCAGCGACACCAGCTCGATCTCCGCACCGGCGAGATCGATGGTGGCGGGGGCACAGAAGAGACCTTCGACATCCTGGACGGGCTGCACCACGTCGGAGAGCGGCTTGCTCTCCACCAGAACGTCATAGATCGAGGGGACTTCGGCGTGGTGGTCGATACCCAGGGCCGTCGAAGCGTTGCCCTGCGGGTCGAGGTCGATGACCAGGACCCGCGCACCGTGCAGCGCCAGGGAGGCGGCAAGGTTGACCGTCGTGGTCGTTTTGCCCACTCCGCCCTTCTGGTTGGCCACCACCATCACGCGTGTCTGGGGAGGCCGGGGAAGACCCTCGCCGGCACGGCCCAGCGCCTCTACTGCCAGTTGGGCAGCACGACCAATGGGGGTGTCGTCCATCGGGGGCGGTGTTTCACGTGAAACATCCTCCCCCACCGATTCGGTTCGGGGACCGGGGACCGGATCGGTCATCGGTCCCGCGATGTTGGCGTTGGACCGCAAGGATTCACTCTCCTCGGCTTCAGGCTCGCGATGAACAGAGCCTGCCATGCTTTCGGGGTCGTGAACCAGCGAGGCCCGTGGTTCTGTGGGTGAATCCACCTCTGTGGACAATCCCGTACCCCTTGCGAGGGGTTTCGCGAGGGGTTTGCGGTCCCGGGGCGTGGCAGCCGCGCGGCCGCGGCTGATGATCCCCTGCAGCAGTGAGCGACGTTTCACGTGAAACACGATGCACGCGCCGCCGACCCAGGACCGCTCGACACTCCGAAATACGTACGTATGGCAGCTTGTACGGATCAGCGACGGCGGCGAGTCCTGCTGGGACGGGCGGCCTTGGCCCGCTTGGCGGCGAACCTCACACCGCCCGGGCTCTCGCCGACCTCCACCCGTACGACGGTCGACAAGGGGTCCACAATCCCCTCGCCAACCTGAAGCACTGTGGTCTCCACCACACCGAGCTTGGCGAGCGCGGCACGGGCGCCGTCGATCTCCTCCTCGGCGGTGTCGCCCTTGAGCGCCAGCATCTCTCCGTACGGACGCAGCAGCGGAACGCCCCAGCCGGCCAGCCGGTCCAGCGGCGCCACGGCACGCGCGGTGACCACGTGCACGGGCGGAAGCTTGCCGAGCATCTCCTCGGCGCGGCCGCGGACCACGGTCACATGGTCCAGGCCCAGCAGCTCCACGACCTCCTGCAGGAAGTTGGTACGGCGGAGCAGCGGCTCCAGGAGCGTGATCTTCAGGTCCGGGCGTACCAGGGCGAGCGGGATACCGGGCAGGCCGGCGCCCGAGCCGACATCGCACACGGTGACGCCCTCGGGCACCACCTCGGAGAGCACCGCGCAGTTCAGCAGGTGGCGCTCCCACAACCGGGGAACCTCGCGCGGGCCGATCAGCCCGCGCTTGACGCCCGCGTCCGCGAGGAGCTCCGCGTACCGGACGGCCTCCGGGAAGAACTCGCCGAATACCGTCCGCGCCTGCTCAGGCGCAGGGGGGAGCTCCGCTGCCTCCGTCACGGGAACCGTCCTTCCGCACCGCACACATAGGTGCGAGCGCACTGTGGTGGCTGACTATCAGGCTGACAAGATCGGCCCCGCCTGCGAGCAGACGGGGCCGACACTGCGAGAGGGGTCAGGCAGGGAGAACGACGACGAAGCGCTGCGGCTCCTCGCCCTCGGACTCGCTGCGCAGACCGGCGGCGGCGACCGCGTCGTGCACGACCTTGCGCTCGAACGGCGTCATCGGGTCCAGCTTGACCGGCTCACCGGTCGACTTCACCTCGGACGCGGCCTTGGCACCGATCTCGGCGAGCTCGGCACGCTTCTTGGCGCGGAACCCGGCGATGTCGAGCATCAGCCGGCTGCGGTCACCGGTCTCCCGGTGCACGGCCAGGCGCGTCAGCTCCTGAAGAGCCTCCAGCACCTCGCCGTCGCGGCCCACAAGCTTCTGCAGGTCGCGGCTGCTCGAGTCGCTGACGATCGAGACCGCGGCGCGGTCCGCCTCGACGTCCATGTCGATGTCGCCGTCGAGGTCGGCGATGTCGAGCAGACCCTCGAGGTAGTCGGCCGCGATCTCACCCTCCTGCTCCAGGCGGGTCAGGGTGTCGCCACCCTCGGCGGCGGCGGTGGTGGTGCCTTCCGTCACGGATGGACTCCTTCTACTTCTTGGACGACGGGTGCTTGGGGCGCTGCTGGCCCTTGCGCTGACCGGACTTTGCCTGACGGGAGCCCCCGGAGTTGGCCCGGCTCGGGCGGGCGGGCTTGTCGCCCTCCGCCGCGTCCTTGGCCGCGTCCTGCGGCTTCTTCTCCAGCGAGGTGGTGGGCTCCTCGGTGGAGTCACCGGAACCGGCTGTGTCCTCGGTGCCCTTCGCCGTGGAGTGCTGGGCTGCTGCGGCCTGACGCTTCGCCTTGGTCTGGCGCTTGGGCTGCTGGCGCTTGACCGCGGTACCGCCCTCCGCCTCGGCGGTGACGGTGTCGCTCTTGATCACGGTGCCGTCGGCCTGGGCGGCGAAGCCGGCCTTGGCCAGGCCACCGAAGAAGCGGCGCTCGTTGTCGTTGCGGTCGCTGCCCTTGGCGACGATCGCCTTGACGGTGTTCTTCCGGCGACGGCCACGGACCTCACCATGCGCGGTGACGCTCTTGAGCAGGCGCTGGAGGTAGGCGTCCTGGGCCTTGCTGCCCGGGGTCGGGTTCTGGTTGATCACGTACATCTGCTGGCCCATGGTCCACACGTTCGTGGTCAGCCAGTAGACGAGCACACCGACGGGGAAGTTGATGCCCATGACGGCGAAGATCACCGGGAAGATGTACATGAGCATCTTCTGCTGCTGCATGTACGGGGTCTTCACCGAGAGGTCGACGTTCTTCATCATCAGCTGGCGCTGCGTGTAGAACTGCGAGGCCGACATCAGGATGATCATGACCGCGGTGACGATGCGGACCGAGGTCAGCGAGGCGTCGAGGGCGGCGACCTCCGCGGCGCTGTCGGTGAAGGTGGCGGCCAGCGGGGCGCCGAAGATGTGCGCCTCACGGGCGCTCTCCAGCAGAGACTGGTTGATGACACCAATCTCCTTGCCGTCGGCGATGTGGGACAGCACCGCGTACAGGGCGAAGAAGAACGGCGACTGCGCCAGGATGGGAAGGCACGAGGAGAGCGGGTTGGTGCCCGTCTCCTTGTACAGCTTCATCATCTCTTCGGACTGACGCTGCTTGTCGCTCTTGTAGCGCTCCTGGATCGCCTTCATCTTCGGCTGGAGCGCCTGCATGTTCCGGGTCGACTTGATCTGCTTGACGAACAGCGGGATCAGACAGATCCGGATCAGCACCACGAGGGACACGATCGACAGGCCCCAGGCCCAGCCCGTGTCAGGGCCGAAGATCGCCCCGTACAGCTTGTGGAACTGGACGATCACCCATGAGACAGGTGTGGTGATGAAGCTGAAAAAATTGGCAATCGTGTCCACTAATCAGGCTCCTTGAGCATTGGGCGAGGTCTCTGCGGCCGGGCTCGTCTCGGCGGTGGACCCGCCCTTGTCGCCACGCAGCGCGTTCCGCAGCAGTTCGTGCCAGCGAGGACGCTTGCGCGGAGGCACGTGGTCCACGCCGCCGGGCGACCACGGATTGCACCGCAGGATGCGCCAGGCGGTCAGGGCTGTGCCCTTGATCGCGCCATGCCGGTCGATGGCCGTGAATCCGTAGTGGGAACACGACGGGTAGTACCGGCAGACGGGCCCGAGAAGCGGGCTGATCGTCCACTGGTACAGCTTGATGAGAGCCAGCAGCGGGTACTTCATCGCGTGCCCCCTCCCAGGAGCCGCTGAAGAGCGGTGTCCAGGTCTCGGGCCAGCTGTGCGTGATCGGCGTCGCCGGCTCCGGGCAATGCCCGTACGACCACCAGGCTACCGGGGGGCAGCTCGGACAGTCGTTCGCGGACGAGATGGCGCAGGCGTCGCTTCACCTGGTTGCGTACGACGGCACCGCCCACGGCCTTGCTCACGACGAAACCCGCACGCGTCGGGGGAGCGCTCTCCCCAGGCGCGTGCGGGTCCGTTGCACCGCTGCGTAGGTGGACGACGAGGAGCGGGCGACCGGCCCGGCGCCCTCGGCGTACCGCGGTTGCGAAGTCCTCGCGCCGCCTCAGCCGATTTTCGGTAGGCAGCACGTCATGACCTGTTTAGGCGGATCAGGCGGACAGGCTCGCGCGACCCTTGGAACGGCGGTTCGCCAGGATGGCGCGACCGGCACGCGTACGCATCCGCAGGCGGAAGCCGTGGGTCTTGGCGCGACGACGGTTGTTCGGCTGGAAGGTGCGCTTGCTCACTCGGGGGCTCCAGAAATGATTCGTTGGTGGCGGGACATCGCCTGGCTGTCACCGTGCGCCCACGAGTAGCTCGCAATACGCCCGAGTGCACCGCTTCACGATCACAGACCGTGATCTTTGCCCATCGGAGGCAGGCGGCAGCAGCCATCGACAACTCGACCTGGTTACGGTACGCGCGGCTACGCCATCCGGTCAAACCGACCGGTCGCGGGGCACCATTGTGCACAGGCTGTGGACAACAACTTGAACCAGGTCAGCCGCCGCGACTACCGTGGCTGGACTCCTGAATCTTT